>JAGXKM010000057.1 GCA_018335275.1 Anaerolineales bacterium
TATGTATAAAAAGTTAATCACAATTTTTGGTCTGCTGATCGTGGCCAGCTTAGCCTTAGCTGCTTGCCAGCCAGCGGAACCCGAAACAGTTGTCGAGACAGTCATCGTCGAGAAAGAGGGCGAAACGATCGTTGAAACTGTTGAGGTTGAGAAAGAAGCCAGACCGACGCCCACAGGCGATCGCCGCGGTGGGAAACTTGATACGGTCATTTACACGGAAGAGACCTCTGATACAACCGCTGTTGAACGTTTGAAGGCGGGGAATATTGATATCTATGCCTACACGGTATCGAACCCAGAGTTGTTCTCCACGGTGGAAGAGGCTGAAGAACTCGCCTACACACTATCCTACGGTTCTTACAACGAACTGAGCTTTAACACCACGGGACCCGAATGGACAGGTGAGGATGATGAATTTATTGGCTTTAATCCATTTGCCAATAAGAAAATCCGTGAAGCGATGAACTGGCTTGTTGACCGAGACTTCATTGCCGAAGAAATCTATGGTGGTCTCTCCAAGCCTCGTTACACTGCCCTAAACACAGCCTTCCCCGACTATGCCAAAGTTGCTGGTGTGGCTGCCAAAATCGAAACCAAGTATGCTTATGACTTGGAGAAGGCAAAAGAAGTGATTGCCACTGAGATGGAGGATATGGGCGCTACAATGGGGCCTGATGGTTTCTATCAGTACAATGATGAAACGGTTGCCATTGACTTCCTGATCCGCACTGAGGATGAGCGTCGTGACATTGGTGACTATGTAGCCAATCAGCTGGAAGAAGCTGGCATCAAAGTCAACCGCCTTTACAAGACGAGTTCTGAAGCAGCCACCTTCTGGGTCCAGAGTGATCCCAATGAAGGGTCATGGCACCTTTACACAGGCGGATGGATTTCCAACTTTGTAAATCGTGACCTGGGTGGAAACTTTGAATTCTTCTTCACGCCCCGTGGTTACTCTCTGCCCCTGTGGCAGAATTATGAACCGGGTGAAGAATTTGATGATCTTGCCCTTAAGCTGGCGAATAATAACTTCACCAGCCTGCAAGAGCGGACGGACATGATCGCCCGTGCACTTGAGCTCTCCATGCAGGAATCCCAGCGGATTTTCCTGGTGGACAACATTTCTTACACGCCTCGACGTGCGGAAACGGTTGTCGCCGCGGACCTTTCCGCTGCGGTTGCTGGTTCCCGGATTAACCCTTATGTGATGGGCTTCGAAGGTCAGATGGGTGGCAGCATGACCATCTCCATGCCCAGCATTCTCACGGAACCATGGAACCCGGTGGGTGGAACGAACTGGGTCTATGACGCTGCTGTGCAGCGACCGACGATGGACTACGGTATGCAGGTTGACCCCTACACAGGATTGCGTCTGCCTCAGCGTATTGAAAGCGCTGAAGTTGTGATCCAAGAAGATCTACCTGTTGGACGGGGATCCGATGCCAGTGAAGATTGGTTAGCGTTAGAGACCGCTGCTGAAATTTCCGTGCCAGAAGATGCCTGGGTGGATTGGGATGCTGAAGCGCAGGAATTCATCACTGTGGGTGAAAAATTCCCGGATGGTTTAACTGCACTCCAAAAAACAACCATCACCTATCCTGCAGATCTCTTTGACATCACATGGCATGATGGAAGCTCCTTGAGTATGGGAGACTTCGTATTTGGAATGATCATGACCTTTGATCCGGGTAAAGAAGCAAGCCCGATCTTTGACTCCTCACAGGCTGCGCCGCTGGAAGCTTTCTTGCAAAATTTCAAAGGCGTAAAAGTCGTTTCTGAGGATCCTCTGGTCATTGAAACCTATACGGACTCCTTCGCGCTTGAGGCAGAGTTGATCGACCAGATCTCCGGCGCAACTTGGTGGCCGAACTATGCTTATGGACCTGGGTCCTGGCATTCCATCGGTTTGGGCTGGAAAGCAGAAGCTTCTGGGGAACTGGGCTTCACCTCCGCCAAAGCGGATGAAATGGAAACGGAATGGATGAACTACATTGGCGGCCCCAGTTTGGAAATCCTAGAGAAACACCTCATGGATGCCATGTCCGAAAACTTCATCCCTTACGAGCCCACGTTGGGTGAGTACGTTTCCGCTGAAGAAGCAGAAACTCGATGGGAGAATTACCAGGATTGGTATGAATCTCACGATCACTTCTGGATCGGCACAGGACCGTACTACCTTGATGAGGCCTTCCCTGTAGAGGGAACGGTTATTGTCAAGCAGAACCCCTACTTCCCCGATGTGTCAACACGTTGGGCCGGCTTTGCTGAACCCAAGATCGCAGAAGCGGAAGTGGATGGGCCTGGACGCGTCACCACTGGTGAAGAAGCATCATTCGATGTCTTTATCACATTTGAAGGCGAAGCTTATCCTATGAGCGAGCTTTCCTTTGTGAAATACCTCGTTTTTGATGCAAATGATGAACTGGTGTTCCAGGGTGAAGCGGAAGCTGTGGAAGATGGCCTTTACAATGTAACCCTCACTGCTGAGCAGACGGGTGAACTTGAATCTGGAGCAAACAAACTGCAGGTTGCTGTTTCCTCCACTGAAGTGGCTATCCCCACATTCGCCGACTTTGAGTTCGTGACTGAGTAATCTATGTAGGTCCGAGCGAAAAGAAGAACCACCGAAGGGGCGAGGGGTAAATACCTCGCCCCTTTTTGTATAATAATGTTTAGAATCTGCTTGAAGATTAAAGTTTTACTGGAACATGATTTTTATATGGATTTTATATTAGGTTTTCTACCTAGTGGAAAAATTCTTAAACTTGGTATAATTTGCTGATCATCCTTAATACTTAGACGCATTTGGTAAGATTTATAATATTGGATAGTTTTTAGAGTGGAAAAGAGAGGTTGAAATGGAAGCCACTCAGATTGAAAAAAGAGTTGAGAGGCCTGAAGTAGAAGAGAGGAAGAGCGACTCCGATTTTATGCGGATCGCGAAATACATGGGGGTGCGTTTGGTTTTGCTGGCGATCACTATCGTTATTGGTGTCTACCTGGCTGTGCTGATTGCGAATATGGGGGGATATGTTGATGAAATTCGGAAAGGGGTCATTAAAGAGCAAGTGGGTATGCAGATCCGTGGTAATCCAGCATACGAAGACCTTACCGCTGAAGAGCGGCAAAAATTAATGGCGGAAATGGTTGCTCAGGAGATACGCCGCCTGGGTCTCGACGAACCTTTCATTATCCGCAGTTTTGGTTTTCTAGAACAGGCCTTAACATTGAATTTAGGACGCGCGGAATACATGACAAGCGATACCGGTTCAAAACAGGTACGTTTAATTCTTCTTGAACGTCTTCCAGCAACCCTTGTGATGTGGGGTGCATCGAACCTGCTTGTATTCATATTGAGTTTGTTGATTGCTCTGGGTTTGTCGCGAAAATACGGGACATTCTTTGACAAGATGATCATTGCCCTTACCCCGACTTCATCAGCGCCAGCTTGGTTCTATGGTTTGTTCTTGATCCTGATTTTTGCAGTAGTTTTGGAAATAGCACCGTTTGGGGGATTGGTGGCAGCTCCTCCACCAGAAAATAAATTACGTTATGCATTAAGTGTTCTCAGGCATCTAGCACTCCCTGCGGGAGCGATTTTGGTCAGTTCAGTTCCCTTGACAGCTTATAACTGGCGTACATTTTTCCTAATTTACTCCAGTGAAGATTATGTAGATATGGCCAAAGCAAAAGGCCTTTCTTCATCTAAAATTGAACGTCGGTACATATTAAGACCGACATTACCCACAATTGTCACCTCGTTTGCACTTTTAGTGATTACCCTTTGGACGGGCGCAATCATTCTAGAAACGGTGTTTAATTGGCCGGGAATAGGAAAAGCGTATAATCAGGCTATTGGTCTTTATGACACGCCTGTGATTGTTGGGAATACGGTTATTTATGCTTACCTATTGGCGATTACAGTCTTTTTACTTGACTTTATTTACGCCTTGGTCGATCCTCGAGTACAAGTAGGTAGTGGAACAGGGAACCAATTATGAAAAAATTTATTCGGTCACTTAAAGAGATCGTACAATATCCAGCAGCGATGATAGGATCTATAGTCATTGTCTTTTTGATCATCTTGTCTGTTGTTACTGTGATCGTTTTACCTCGCCAGGAGGCAATCCGTCTCTGGAGGGGGGGGGATGACACTTGGCAAACTTCCCCCAAGAACGCGAAACCTATCTGGCTGAACTGGTTCCGTAGAGAGGATCTACCCAAAACGATCGTTGTCAGTACAGAAGACGAAAATGTTCAAAGAAAAGTTGAGATTGTTGATGAGGAAAAAAGTCTTAAGGATATTAAATATGAGTTAACCTTTGATTATCCTTACCAGAAATTTCCTCAAGAGATCTCAATATTCTTTGACAATAAATTCGAGAATAAGTCTCCCTATATTTCTGCGACATGGATCACACCAGATGGCCGGGAGATAAAACTCACAGATTTCACAGCTGATGAAAACCATGTCTACCGCTTTGGTTTGGATAGCAAATTGAGCCGGCGTGTAGGGGGCTTGGATCCCCACATTGGTGTATTTGCTAAACCAGATACAGACCCACCTGTAGCTTTACCGGGAGAGTATACATTACAGATCACCGGTTTGGTATTTGAGGAGAATGCGGATGTCGATGCGGAACTGGTTGTGTATGGACAGGTCCATGGACTAGGGGGCACAGACCATCGTCGCAGAGGTATAATCATTGCCCTCTTGTGGGGTACCCCTATTGCTCTTTCTTTTGGTTTATTGGCTGCTCTGGGGACAACAATAACGACGATGATCATTGCCGCTTTCGGTGTTTGGTATGGCGGTTGGGTGGATGAACTGATTCAAAGGATCACAGAAATCCGATTGATATTGCCCGTCCTGCCTATCTTAATTATGGTGGGAACGTTTTATTCTCGGAGTATTTGGACTATGTTGGGAGTATTGATCCTCTTAAATATATTCGGCTCCAGTATTAAAACATACAGGGCTGTCTTCTTACAAGAAAAAGAAGCTGGTTATATCGAAGCAGCACAAGCATACGGTGCTAGCAATATCCGTATCATCTTCCGCTATCTGATTCCCCGTATTATTCCTTTGATGATTCCTTCTCTGGTGGTTTTAATTCCCTCTTTTGTTTTCCTTGAGGCCTCTTTGGCTGTTTTAGGGCTGGGGGACCCCACACTGCCTACCTGGGGCAAGGTGATGTTTGACGCCCAAGATAATGGTGCATTGATTGAGGGGAATTATTATTGGATATTGGAACCAGCGTTCTTGTTGATGTTTACAGGATTCGCATTCGCTATGGTAGGATTTTCATTAGACCGAATTTTCAATCCGAAACTGAGAGGAATGTAACTCATGTCTGAAAAACCTTTACTGAATGTTGAGGATCTTAACCTGTATTTCCGCTCAAGCAAAGGTATTGTCCAGGCGGTGGATGGTGTTGATCTTCAACTTGACTACAACGATGCTACCGTAATTTTGGGAGAATCCGGTTGCGGGAAAACATCTTTTGCGAAAGCGGTTTTAAGGCTTCTTCCCCGAAACGTGGAAAGTTATTGCGGAAGTGTAGAGCTTGATGGATTAAATTTGATGGAACTCAATGATGAGGATTTCCGCTTACAGGCTCGATGGGTAAGGATGTCTTTAGTTCCCCAAGCAGCTATGAATGCCCTTAATCCAGTCATGAAGGTGGGTGATCAAGTCGCTGAACCGCTTATGCTCCATCAGGGCATGACTAAGAATCAGGCAATGGAACAAGTGGAGGATATGTTTAAGCGGGTTGGGGTACCGGTGGACTTTTTGGATAGGTATGCTTTTGAGCTCAGCGGTGGTATGCGCCAACGGGTCATTATCGCAATGGCCTTGATCACTACACCCAAACTGGTCATTTTGGATGAGCCTACGTCTGCTCTGGATGTTCTCACTCAAGCGAATATTTTCAACCTCCTTAAGCGAGTTAAGTCAGAGTTTGATGTGAGTTTCATCCTCATCACCCATGACATTGCTACCTCAAGTGAACTGGCAAAAAATGTGGCTGTTATGTATGCTGGACAGATCGTTGAAGTGGGGGATGCCAAGAGATTTTTCGATGAGCCCCTTCATCCATATTCTGATAAGTTGATGGCCAGTGTTCCTCGTTTGAGAGGAAATCAGGAGTTGGAATTTATCACCGGGAAACCTCCCAGCTTGATCAACATTGATATGGGATGCCGATTTGCTCCACGTTGCCCAAAGCGATTTGACAAGTGTGATCAAGAACCTCCCGTTTTTGAAATTGGGAGTCGAAAAGTGAAATGTTGGTTATATGAAGAGAAGTAGGAGTTAGAAGATGGCAGATGATGTCATAGAAGCCTTAGAAAAAAAGGAAAATCAAGAGCCAAGCGAAAGCGAATGGAAGGAAACAGGGAATGGTCCCATCCTCTCGATAGGAAATCTTCGCGTCTGGTTTGAACTGAAAAAGTGGGGTTTTGCTCACGCTGGTTATGTGCGAGCGGTGGATGATGTGAGTTTTGACCTTGAAGCTGGTGGAGCGTTGGCCATTGTTGGAGAAAGTGGTTCTGGAAAGACCAGCTTAATGAAAACGATCTTAGGTTTATACGAGCCGCATGAAGGGAAAATCGTTTTTGAAGATAGGGATATCAGTCGATTTAATAAAAAAGAATTGGATTGGTACCGTTCCAAGGTGGGTTTTATCCAACAAGATCCGTATGGCGCTTTACCTCCCTTTATGACTGTGAAAACGATATTAGAAGAACCGATGAAGATTAACGATGTAAAGGATCCAAAAGAGCGGGAGGAACGAGTGCTCAAGGTGATGGAGGAAGTTAGGCTTTCTCCTCCTCAAGAATACCTTGAAAAATTCCCACATATGCTAAGTGGGGGACAACAACAGCGTGTTGTTATTGGCCGGGCTATGATCATGGAACCTGACCTGATTGTTGCGGATGAGCCGGTCTCTATGTTAGACGCTTCGGTTCGGGTAGAAATCCTTAAGTTGCTGGAAAGTTTGCAAAAATCACACAACTTGGCAGTCATCTATATTACACATGACCTTTCCACTGTGCGCTATTTCTCGGATAGGATATTTGTAATGTATGCCGGTGAGTTGGTGGAAAAAGCAGAGGTGGAACAAATATTACATAACGCGTTACATCCTTATACAAAGGCTCTCTTAAAAGGAACGTCTGAGCCAGATGCGCGAAATGCGGATATAATCAAAGAAATTCCACCGGGTGAACCGCCAAGTCTTGTTAATCCTCCCTCGGGATGTCGATTCCACCCTCGCTGTCCGAAAAAAATCGATGGTTTGTGCGAGATCAAGGTACCTCCAGAATTTGAGCCTGCGGAATCTGGTCATCTAACTGCTTGCTGGTTATACGATAACGATGTTGATAAGACCTAAACTGTTCATTGCGCTTGGCGCTATATTGGTTGTCCTGGGATTTGTATTACCATTGCTAATGGTAATCCGAATCCTCCAATCGACCCTGTTTTTGAACTTTTTCTCTTACGGGTCTTCAGTCAGTGGATTAGCCTTGGGGATGATCGGTTTTGCCTATCTCAGCCGCATGAATCGAAGAAAATAAAGAAAACATCAAAGCTCATCTCATCTATCAGAACATGGATGAGGTGAGCCTTGATTATCTGGCAATGATAGGATATCTATCATTGTTTTTAATTAACCTTTTCAGTTAGAGCCCCTTACTTGACTGATCAAAGCTAAACCAGGTGGGTTTGCATCAATATTCTGTTTACAGTGAGGGCAAGTTTGTCGGAGTTACAAAGATGAACACACTTCAAACCGCTGATACTTACCTCCGCCAAGGAAAGAAGGGTTCCGCAAAAAAAATAATCCTGAACGTGTTAAAAAAGGATCCTGACTGTGCCCGGGCTTGGTACTTACTCAGTTTTACGCTGGAAGAACGGAAAGGGAAAATACGGAGTTTGCAGCAGGCACTCAAGCTCAATCCTCAATTTTCTGCAGCTCGCAAGCGCTTAGAGGAGATCCGGTCCAAGCCGGTAGGGGATGAAAATGATGTCAGTGAACGTGAAGCGGAAATGGTCCTTAAACGTGCGGCTTCAGCGTTGAATGCTGGGAATCTTGGTACAGCCCGTTCACTCGTAAAAAAAGTTTTACGTAAAAATAAAAACAATTTATATGCCTGGTATATGATGAGCTTCTGCTCTCGGGAAAGGGCAAAACAAATATCTGCTCTTCACCAGGCTTTGCAGATAAACTCATCTTTTGAGCTTGCAAAAAAACGCTTGGAAAAGATCCAAGGATCGCAGAAAGGAGGAACTCCTGCTACCGTGGGGGATGAGGAAAGCAAACCTCCCAGTACTTGGCTGCGGGTAGCCAAATTTGCTTCTTTACGTGTATTTTCGTTAGCAGCAGCCATGATCATTGGTGTTTTCTTGACTATTCTCATAGCCACCAAAGGAACGGTAATTGAGAGTGAAATCACCGGCAACCTTCTTGACGGTTGGCTTGGGGGAGTGTGGTCGCCTATTAAACTGGGTGTGGTTTGGAGGAATAGACCTGAATATTCTCATTTGTTTGGCGAGGTGGAGGGGACATTCATGAAGGCGGTCGTCCTTCTATTTAAAGGGTTAACCTTCAACCTGGGTGATACCAACGCCATCAAATTCTACACGGGTGAACAACAGATAGGATCTGTATTTGGCCTGATCAAGGAGTTTTTACCCAGGACTCTTTTTTTGTTCGGATTAACCAATCTGATCTTATTTTTGGTTACCGTGTTTGTTGCCCTGCGCTTGTCCCGGAATTACGGTAAATGGCTGGACCGTTTGGTCACGATACTTAACCCTCTTTCATCCATTCCCAGCTGGGTTTATGGTTTGGTTCTCACCGTTGTTTTTGTGCGTGTGTTCCATTTTTATTCCGGGGGAAGATTAGAGTCATGGCCTACTGAATACAACTTTAAGACCCTCTTGACTCTGGGAAAAAAATTACTTATCCCTGTCCTGGCCATTTTGATCAGTAAATTTTTCCAAAGCGTCTATACTTGGCGGACTTTTTTCCTGATTTATTCCACGGAAGATTATGTAGATTTAGCCCAGGCCAAGGGATTGTCGAAGGGCAAGGTGATGCGAAAATACATTCTAAAACCGACTTTACCCATCATCCTGACCCGTTTTTCGATGATTTTAATCAGCATCTGGCAGGAAGCAATTATCATTGAGCTGTTTTTCAATGTTGCTGGAATCGGACACTTATTTTATCAATCCTTGTTGATTTCAGATATACCCCTGATCGTGGGTCTGGTTGTTATTTTTGCCTATACGATTGGGATTAGTGTTTTTGTCTTGGATTTCATCTATGCCATTATCGACCCTCGCGTGCGTGTGGGAGGGAAAAAACGGGTCAGCCCAGGACGGTTTTCCGGAGGTATTGGTGATTCTCTCTCTGCTGCGTGGCGAAGGCTAAGCCGGGGATGGAAATATGTCTTTGTAGGTGGGGAGGATTCCTTCTCAATTCGAGGTTTCTGGAAACTGGTTAAAGATCGCTTGCGGAACACTTGGGAACTCATCCATCAGGGATTGAGGGGGATGAAAGGTTCTTTTCAGAAGGTATTAGCCTTTCCTTCTGCTGTAGTTGGATTATCGATCATTATGATCCTTGTCTTAGTTTCGTTGATCACCGTGATCGCCATACCTTATCCAAAAGCTGTGAACTTGTGGAGGGATGATGATGTTTGGGTGGATCAACCCCGGAAAGCCAGGCCTATTTGGATCAATGTTTTTCGATCCAAAAAACTACCTCGCACACTGGTTTTGGACAGTAAAGAGGGGCAGGTGGAAAAGGAGATCGTAACGCTATCGGATCAGAAAACGGAAATAAATCTTACCTTTACCTTCAATTACGCATATGACGGTTTTCCCAAAGACGTTGTTCTTTATTTGGAACCCACCTATGAACAAAAGCATCCTTTTGTGACTTTGTTGTGGAAAACTCCTGACGGTCCAGAACGGGAGCTGAGAAGCTTTTCTTTATCTTCGGAGGAGAAAGTAGTATTTTCTGAAGAAAGTCGGCTGGCTCGGGCGCTGGAAAGCCAAAAACCACATCAAACTTTATTCGCGAATTACACATCAGAACCTGAAAAAGCAACCCAGGGTACCTACCAACTGCATGTGGATGGTCTCGCTTTCGAAAAGGGAACTGATCTCGAAGCTAAGTTAGTTGTGATGGGGCAGGTTCATGGCGTAGCAGGTACGGATCATAAAGGTCGTGATTTGTCACTTGCATTGCTTTGGGGGACTCCGATTGCTTTGGGCTTTGGCCTCTTGGCTTCTTTTGCTAATTCCATAATCACCATGACCATCGCTGCCGTGGGGACATGGTTTGGCGGTTGGGTGGATACGGTCATTCAAAGGGTGAGTGATATCAATATGATCATCCCTGTATTCCCTATTCTGCTCATGGTATATAATTGGTTTTCTAATCGTTTATGGGTCATCTTGGCAGTATATATCCTGTTGGGAATTTTTGGCGCAGGTATTAAGACTTACAGGAGTGCATTCTTGCAAGTCCGGGAGATGCCGTATATAGAAGCGGCTCAGGCTTACGGGGCAGGAAATATGCGGATGATCTTTTTCTATCTAGTGCCACGAACCATTTCCATTTTGATCCCTCAATTGATTAATATGGTGCCCACGATAGTATTTTTGGAAACAACCCTGGCATATCTAAATATGAGTGACCCCCTTCTCCCTACTTGGGGAAAGGTAATCCGAGAAGCCTTTGCTTATGGAGGTCTTGACGGGTTTACTTATTGGATATTAGAGCCTTTTGCTTTAATGCTTTTTACCGCTTTTGGGTTCCTGATTCTGGGTGCCTCTTTGGAACGGATCTTTGATCCCAGATTGCAGGAACAATAAATGCCTGGGTTCCAGGCTTGGATCTTTTTTAATATTGTTTTTCTTATAGAGTCCATGTTGGGAAACACATCATCCATTTTCTCGACTACTGCAACATAATAAACTTGTAAGGTCAAAACCTGGCCGCAATGGATTCTCAAAATGGCTCTCATGCTAAAATGAGACCATATGAGTGATAAGCATCGAATTCTGATTGTGGATGACCATAAAGAAATCCGGACGACCTTCCGGGCTAACCTTGAAGCGTTGGATGCTGAGGTTGAGGTCATCGATGTCCCATCCGGCGAGGAAGCTATCCTGGAGGCCATCGGCCAACCCGTGGATCTCATGATCGCGGATGTCGGTCTCCCCGGTTTATCGGGTTTGGAGTTGTTAGAGAAGATCAAAGTCCACAATCCTGGGATGAAGATCATCCTGATCACAGGGTTGGAAGATGAGGATATCCGCCGCAAAGTGGCGGATGCGGGCACAGACGCTTTTTTCTTGAAGCCCGTTAAAATCCCCGATCTGCTGAAGGCGGTCAGGAGATGTTTAGGGTTAAAGGGAGAGCATTCTGAAGGGGAGGATTTACAACCTTTACCGGTGGAACCGATGGGGGAGGAAATCACGGAGCGGGTCGCAGATTTGCGGGGTGAGCTGGGGGCAATCTCGATTGTCCTTCTCAGTCGACAAAAAAAGATTGTCGCTCAATCTGGTGGATGGCCAGATGCGGTCTATGAATACCGGGTCATCCCTCAGCTGATGAATATGTTCCAGAATGTAAACCAGATCTCGTCTTTTTTGAGGTTAAATCAACCTCAAAGTAGTTGGTATTTTTCAGGGGCGAAGTATGACCTGTTCTGGACCCATGTGGGAGCTGCACATGCCTTACTTGTGATCACGAACCCTGTGGCCCAAAATACAGATTTAACGTGGGTGTTGTCCACCATTGATTTAGCTGCTAAAGAAACCTTGAAAATGGTCCAGAAATGGGAGCCCAAGTTTGGTGATGTCAGGTCTGAGCCTGATGCGGTTGAGGAAGAGCAGCAGGAGAAGGTGGAAAGCAAACCATCTGATAAGGAAATCGAGCGGGGAGATAAGTCCGAAGAACCACCTTCTGATTTTGTAGAACTCAAGCCTGGGTTAACAAGTGAGGACGCAAAATCGTTCTGGGAATCAGCGACGTTGGAGGATGACGAGGTGGAGAATCCCGATGTCCTGACCTATGAGCAAGCCCAGAAGCTGGGTTTTATTCCGGAAGGGAATGATGTCGGGGGCTAAATAGCAGGGTCGGTACTCGGTTCACCCATTGCCATTGTCACTGTTTCGAGCTTATGTTACAATTTTCGGGACCTTGGGGAGTGGTGCAATGGTAGCACAGCGGCCTTTGGAGCCGTTGATCCTGGTTCGAGTCCGGGCTCCCCAGCTTGATATGCAATGATATGATCAACCACGAGTTTCCCA
>JAGXKM010000178.1 GCA_018335275.1 Anaerolineales bacterium
TGTACTTTGTGTTCCGTCCTGGAGTCAGTCAAGGGACTTAGTTCATGCCATTAAAAAATTTGTACAGCTGAATTGGTAGCGCGGATAAATGCATGGCGTCCTTTTTAATAAATCCAGGCGGCGGTGTAATATAATGCCATTAACACAAAATCAGATCAGGAGAGACCAAGCATGAACAGCAAACGCGAACTGCCGCTCCCAGATCATTATCATCGGCGCAAAGTGGATCAAGTATGGCGTGTGCCTTACCAAGACCGGGCTCAGGAAGCCCGCGCGTGGGCAGACGAACATGACATTCAACCTGCAGGTGATGACGAACGCAGCGCGGCTTTGATCCTTATCGATGTTCAAAACACATTTTGTTTGCCTGATTTTGAGTTATTTGTTGCGGGGCGATCCGGGATGGGTGCTGTGGAAGATAACCGCAGGTTAACAGAATTTATCTACCGGAACCTGGGAAAGATCACGCAGATTACAGCCACCATGGACACGCATCGACCCCTGCAAATATTCCACGCCCTGTTTCTGGTCGACGCGGAAGGAAATCATCCGTCAGCCAATACCATGATCACTCATGAGGAAGTGAAAGAAGGGAAGTGGGAAGTTAACCCTGCAGCAGTGGAAAGGCTGGGGATTGACCAGGCATATGCAAACCGCTTCTTGCACCATTACACGAAACAACTGGCTGAAAAGGAAAAATATGAGTTGACCATCTGGCCCTACCATGCCATGCTGGGAGGAATTGGCCACGCTCTGGTATCCGCTGTTGAGGAAGCGATATTCTTTCACAGCATTTCTCGACATACCCAGGCGGATTTTAAAATCAAAGGCGGAAATCTGCTCACGGAACACTATTCTGCAGTGGGCCCGGAAATTTTGGAAGGCCCCGAAGGGAAGGAAATCGCCCAAAAAGACGAGACTTTACTTGAAGTGGTGAAAACATATGATCGAGTGGTGATTGCCGGACAGGCCAAAAGCCATTGTGTGGCCTGGACGGTGAGCGATCTCCTGGATCAAATTAAAACAGAGGACCCCTCCTTAGCAGATAAAGTTTACTTACTGAAGGATTGCACTTCTCCGGTGGTGATTCCAGAGGTGGTGGATTTCACTGAGCAGGCTGATCGTGCTTTTGAAAGATTTTCCAATGAGGGTATGCATCTCGTGCGTTCTACAGATTCACCTCTGTCTGGATAGCGAAAAGGCTTTCCCCACTGGGACGTGAAAGTCGTTATGGGAGAATCCACAGAAGGGGAGAAGGGAATGAGCTGTGGACCCGGATCATGTGGGGTTTGCTTGACATCAAACCCAGCCTTCGATAAAATGGGTAGAGATTTTCACTGATTTCTTTAGGGCCTGTGGCGCAGCTGGGAGCGCGCATCAATCGCACTGATGAGGTCGCGGGTTCGAATCCCGCCAGGTCCATTTTGGTTGACGTGATCGCCCCTTGGCGGTACAATGAGGGCCACTTGTCGAGGGCCCATGGCGCAGCTGGGAGCGCGTCTCAATGGCATTGAGAAGGTCGTGGGTTCGAATCCCACTGGGTCCATAAACAATGAAAATCAGCCCAAAACTGAGTTTCTACATACTGAAAAACAGGAGTAATAGGTCATCTGCCAGAGAGTTTGGGTCATCGGCTGGAAACCTGGGCATTTGTACCCGCAGAGTACAGCAGACCGAACTCGCCTGGCGCTGCGTTTTTGAGCGCATCTCGTTGGTGAAATGAGTAGCCAATGACGGGTATGCCCGATACAGCATCCCCAAGTGGCGGTGATGGCCGCAAGCAGGGTGGTACCACGGAGTAAGCCCCTTCGTCCCTGATGACGAAGGGCTGTTGTGTTTAAAGGAGGAGAGGATCTCTGAAAAAGAAATCAAGGATTTTGTAATCAAAGATCCCCTTCCTTTTCTAAGCAACAGATCAGGGTATAGGCTGTAAGTCGAGCGTGTTGAAACCGGCAGGGCGAGAGAGGACAGAGCCCAAGGTATATTCGGGAGAAGAGAAGATGATCAAAGAGTATCGGCCTCAAGACATAGAACCAAGATGGCATAAAAAGTGGGAAGAAGATGGGTTGTATCACGCTGAAATCGATCACGATAAGGATAAGTTTTACGCGCTTACCATGCTGCCGTACCCCTCGGGGGATCTGCATATTGGACACTGGTACGCGATGACTCCCTCGGATGCCCGGGCCCGCTATAAACGCATGCAGGGGAAAAATGTGCTCTTTCCCATGGGATTTGACGCCTTCGGACTTCCAGCGGAGAACGCGGCCATCAAACGGGATATCCACCCCAAAGAGTGGACGTACAAAAACATCGAGTTTATGCGCGGCCAGTTGAAAAGCATGGGGGCCATGTTCGATTGGCACCGGGAAGCTATTTCCTGTGAACCGAGTTATTACCGCTGGACGCAGTGGTTCTTCATCCAGTTGTACAAACACGGCCTGGCGTACAGGAAACATGCTCCCGTTGATTGGTGTCCGAGCTGCAATACCACGCTGGCCCGCGAACAGGTAGTGGGGGAAGAACGTATTTGCGAACGTTGTGACACACCGGTGATCAAGAAGGAGTTGGAGCAGTGGTTCTTTCGGATCACGGATTACGCGGATGAGCTCCTGGATTTTTCCCATATCGATTGGCCCAAGCAAGTCGAGGCTATGCAGAAAAACTGGGTCGGACGATCAGAAGGGGCCTCAGTGGTTTTCCACACTCAGGAGGGGGACCCCATAAAGGTTTTTACAACGCGGCCAGATACGCTGTGGGGAGCTACCTTCATGGTCCTGGCCCCCGAGCACCCCTTGGTGGACCAGGTGACCACAGAAGAACACAGGGACGAAGTTGAAGCCTATAAAACCCATGCTGCTCACCAAACTCAGATTGAGCGCGCTGCAGCGGATAAGGAAAAAACAGGGGTTTTCACCGGTGGATATGCGGTCAACCCGGTCAATCAGGAGCGCATCCCCATCTGGATTGCGGATTATGTGATGATGGGCTACGGGACAGGCGCTATTATGGGTGTGCCTGCTCATGATGAGCGGGATTTCAAATTTGCCCGCAAATATGACCTGGATGTGATCCCGGTCATTCAACCGGAAGGTGAAAATTTC
>JAGXKM010000179.1 GCA_018335275.1 Anaerolineales bacterium
AGTTTTGCGCTCCGGGCGGTCCGGGCCCGGATCAGGCGCCGGGCTTCATCCAGGAGCACGAACAGATAGCGGTACATGAAGGAGATCGTGGAAACCAGGATAGGAGGGATTTTAAGATGGCGCAGGGCGTGCATCAGGTCGGGGAATTTTGTGGTCGCGGAGAGTAAGATCGCCGCTTGCACGGAAAGCCAGCTCCGGGCCATGATGCTTCCAAACTGGATCAAGCCCCGGTCGCTGACCTGCCATCCCAGATAGGGGAGGGTGAGCAGTGTTTCTCCCGATGTCGAAAAGACGGTGGTGATGGCTGCCAGGGTGAACGGGAGTATGATTGCGGCCCGGGTCATCAAGTAGGTAAAACTGACCCTGGCAATGGCAACCGTGAGGAGGAGAAAAAGCCAGGTTACCCCTAAGGCAAGCCAAGCCCCGTCCGGCAGGGCGATGTTGGAAAGGATCACTAAAAGGGTGAGAATCACTTTCACGCGGGGGTCTAAGCCGTGGACGGGGCTGTGTTTGGCTTGATATAGATTTAGCGCGCTGCTTTTCACGTTTCCTTAGCGGGAGATGGTTTCCTGGTCCTTGCGATCAAATACAGTATACCACCCACCAGGATTAAACCTAGTACGCCTGCTGCGATGGTGGAGATGGGGGATTCTCCCAGGAAGGGCAGGGTGTAGTCAGGCAGGATTTGGTAAGGAGCGTCCTGACCTTGTCCCATGAATCCCAGATCAATAGCCACGCGTTCTAGGCCGTCCGGGGAAGCGGATGCCAGAGGAGAGATCAGGACCACGGCCAGCGAGATCAAGGCTCCGGCGATGACCCATCCCTTTCCGCGACCTTCTTCAGGGGCAGCCAGCAAATCAGGTCGAGTCTGGAAGATGAAGGCCAGGGCAGCCACGGTGATCAGGGCCTCTCCTATGCCGATCAAAGCGTGGACACCGAGCATGGCGGGGAGAACGATGTTGAGGACCGATGTCCCGCTCAACCACAGCTGGAGAGCTGTGGCTAAAGCCCCTGCCAGCACGGAAAGCCAGGCTCCCAGGCCGGCAGCCAGAAAGCGAATCCCTTGGCTGCGTTTTTCGACAGCGCGGTACAGACCGTAGCCGATCAAAACTGTCAGGATACCCATGTTGAAGATGTTGGCGCCCATGACCAGCAAACCGCCGTCCTGGAAGAAAAGGGCCTGTACGCCCACTACGGTAGTCATAACCAGGATGCCGGTCCAGGGACCGAGGACGATGGCGGCCAGCGCCCCTCCCAATAGGTGGCCAGAAGTGCCCCCCGCAATGGGGAAATTGATCATCTGGGCTGCGAAGATAAATGCCGCAATCACGCCCATGAGCGGGATTTGCCTTTCACCGAGTTCGTCCCGCGTGCGGCGAAGGGCGAGGCCCACAAATACCGCTGTCAACACCCAGAAGAGGATGGCGATGGGCAATGACAGGAACCCATCCGGGATGTGCAAAGGTTCAGGTTTGAAAAGTCCACTAAGATTCATGATGTTCTTCTCCTTTCTGACAAGCAGAACATAAACCAAAGACCGCCAGGTGATGGAGGTCGAGAGCGAATTGATACTTTTCTTGCATCTTCTCTTTTAAGGAATGAGCCAGGGTTGAGTCAGCGTCTATCACCTGGTTGCACTGGCGGCAAACCAAATGGATGTGGGGCCCATGATCTTCGGGGGCGTAAATGATGTGCCCCTCTCCGAAATCGGAACGGCACACCATTCCCTCTTCGACCAGGAGTTCAAGGGTTCGGTACACAGTAGCGATGTTCAGGGAATGCACACGGGTTTGAATTTTGGTGTGGATCTCGTCGGCGGTGAAGTGAGTCGGGTTGCGGGCGATGGTTTTGATGATCATCTCACGTTGAGGTGTGATCCGATATCCCCGCTCTTTCAGCGTGGTCAGATAATTATGATCCTTGGACATGATCATATTCCAGTTTTCTAGTTGCGAATATTTGCAGTAACGATTATTATATTCTTGGGGTGGGTTTTGTCAAGGGTCCCCCTGGGAAGATGCCATGCCTGCTTTCTTTTTCCCCAAGGTAGGGAGCAAGCTGCAGGCCTGGCATGGAAGGTAAAAAGGAGTGAAAGGTCGTATTCCCCTCCTCTTTAGGTTTACTCGTGGGGGACGCCGTGATTACTCCAGGTGGGGAGTAAATTTCTTTTTGAGTTGTTTTTTCGGTTTAAAACCGGTCACCCGTTCTGAAATTTCTCCGTCCTTAAAGAGCATCAGTGTGGGGACGCCCATGATGCCAAATTTCTGGGGCATTTCCTTGTTTTTATCCACATCAAATTTGCGGACTTTGACCTTCCCTTCCCATTCCTGGGCTAATTCGGTGATCACGGGAGCCAACATTTTGCACGGCCCACACCAAGCGGCTGTGAAGTCGATCAATACCGGGTTCTCTGCGTTCAAAACTTCTTCTTCGAATGTTTCATCTGTGACATATTCAAGGTCACTCATATGTTCTCCTTATCATCCTGTAAAATTTCATATCTTCCCAAGATTTAGTTTAGGCTGATTCCTACCAAGAGCTTTGTTAGGTGGGATGTGTCGGTTTCATCTTACCATGCTTGATGAAAGAAAGACAATCTAATTCAACTCAGAAAGGTTTGAATGTCACCGGAGAGCCCCGAGGTGATTTTTTCACGTGTAATTGTGCGGGAAATCTGTATTTCATTTTCTCCTTGGGGTGCAGGTCTTCTTGCGGACTTCCCGGTTGAGGTTGTTGGTTTTTGGGTTTTGCCAAGATACTGAGATGGGAGAGGTGGAAGTGGAGGATGCCATTTCCATGCTTGTGGAATTTGAGAATGGCGCGTTGGGCTCTTTTGAAGCCACCACCTTCGCCATTGGCAGGGAAAACTACAACTACTTTGAAATCTACGGCTCCAAGGGGGCGGTGATTTGGAACCTGGAGCGCATGAACGAGTTGCAGTATTACTCCGCTGATGACCCGGAAGGGAAGAAAGGCTTCCGGACCATCCTGGCCACGCAGCCCAGCCATCCGTATATTTCTCACTGGTGGCCCCCAGCCCACAACATCGGTTATGAGCACGAGTTCCATCACGCCGTGTACGATTTCTTGAAAGC
>JAGXKM010000180.1 GCA_018335275.1 Anaerolineales bacterium
GATCAGGATGCAGAACACGGTCACCGGCCAGGGTCGCTTTTTGTTGTCTTTGGCTGCTGCCTTTTTTTTATCCACGGGTATGTCTTTTCATGAACGGGTATGTAGAACTCGGGCCGCTTTGCGGTTCGTCTGGACCTTGTCGGTCAGGGTAAATTTAGGTTCTTTGGATGCTGTCTTACCTCCTCCTGAAGCATCCCGGGGGGGGATATATAGGAGAGGGTTTGCCCCTCATTATAGCAGTTTCAGCTCTTAAAAAGGCAATCGAACGTCGTCCGTATTCCTGGCTCTGGAAGGGTGGTGATCGAGTCCCCGGAGAATGGTCAGGGGAAGCGCCGGGCCGGGTGAAGCTTTGGAAAGGCGCGGGATCCTTTGAGGGAAGAGCGGGCTGCATTCAGAAGCGTTTAGAAATGATAAAATAGGAAAGAAATCCGATTTGGTCGTTTGGAACGAAGGAAACCCATGGAAGAGAAAATAACACCTGAGATATTTCAACGTTTGGTGGAATTGGCCGCTTTGGAGCTTTCTGAGCAGGAAGCGGACTACTTGCGGCAGGAGCTCAACAATCAGCTGATTTCCATCGAAGTCTTGGAAAGTATCCCCATCGATGCGGAGGTCCAGGCCGCTTCGCACGGTGTGCCGTATCCCCCGGGACGCAGTCCCACTCCCAGGGAGGATGAAGTCATCCCGGACCCTCATAGAGAAGAGATCCTGGAGCAGGCGCCTGAAATGGAAGATGGTTATTTTGTCGTCCCGGATATTTCCCATGAGGAACTGGAGTAAGTGATGGATCTGTGTGACTTGTCTGCTTATCAGATTGCTGACTTGGTGCGCACCCGGCAGGTATCCGCTGTTGAAGTGCTGGACAGCTGCTTGGATCGGATGCGAAAGGTGGACGGCCGCCCGGGGCGTTTATCGCCCGGTGAGATCACGCCGGAAGATGAAGAGCACATTCACGCCTTCATTTCATGCACCGAGGAAATGGCCCGAACACAGGCGGAAGAGGTGGATGAAAGGGTCGCTCAGGGTCAGAATCCGGGGTCTCTGGCCGGCGTGCCCATCACCGTGAAAGATATATTCACAGTTAAAGGGGCATCAACGACTGCCGCTTCCCGGATATTGTCTAATTACAAAGCCCCTTACACAGCTACCCCTGTCCAACGGGCGCTGGATGCCGGGGCTGTGGTCCTTGGGAAAGTGAATTTAGATGAGTTTACATATGGCTCCTCGAATGAGTCCTCTGCTTTTCAACCCGCACCGCGGAACCCGTGGGATACCAGCCGGGTAGCGGGAGGGTCTTCCGGCGGGAGCGCGGCTGCAGTGGCGGTGGGAGAAGGGGCTTTGTCGCTGGGCACCGACACAGGAGGATCCGTGCGGCAGCCCGCTTCCTTTTGCGGGACCGTGGGCGTGAAGCCCACGTACGGGCGCGTTTCCAGATACGGCCTGATTGCCTTTGGGTCTTCCCTGGATTGCCCCGGACCGCTGGCCCGCAGCGTGACAGATGCTGCCCTCTTCCTGCAGACTATCGCCGGCCGGGATCGGCTGGACAACACGGCGGCCACTGTGCCTGTTCCCAATTACCTGGCGGAGCTAGAGAAAGACATCAAGGGCATGCGGATCGGCCTGTCCGAGGAGTTTTTCCGGGTCACATTCTTTGATGCCGAAACCGCTGAATTGCACCAGGAGCCCATTCCGGAGGAAATCAGGAACGCGGTCATGGCTGCGGCGGGGAATCTGGCCCAGTTGGGGGCGGATATCGTCATGGATGTGCCCCTCCCTCACACAAAATACGGCATTCCCACCTACTTTGTGATCTCCCGGGTGGAAGCTTCCTCCAACCTGCTTCGTTATGACGGGGTGAAATACGGGTACCGCTCTGAGGGGAATCTGGATGATTTAAGGGAGCTGTATCGAAAGACGCGCGGTCAGGCGTTCGGGGAACAGCCCAAGCTGCGCATGCTGATGGGTATGTACCTCAGCGCTGCGCAGTTCGAGGAGCAGTATTACCAGAAGGCCCTCCGGGCCCGGGCCCTGATCCGTTCGGATTTTGAAGATATCTTCGCGCCTGGGGGAGATTACGCTCTGGATGCCCTTTTGACGCCGACGACCCCCTCCACCGCCTTTCCAATTGGAGGGGTCTACGGGGACTCCGTTTTGATGCAGTATTCTGACCAGCTGACGGTGACTGCCAATCACGCGGGCATCCCCGGCCTGTCCATCCCGGCGGGGTTTGATGGGGATGGACTGCCCATCGGTGTGCAGCTGCTCGGCCCGGATTTCTCGGAAGGGAAGCTTTTCAGGATAGGTCGAGCTTATGAGCGGGTGACCGAAGAGGAGGAATGGCGCCAGCGCCGTCCGCCCATCCTTGAAGAAATCTCGTGAGGAGGAACACTTTGAGCTCCAATACGTTTCACTGGATTGCGTTTGACGCCGATGATACCCTGTGGCAAAACGAAGCCCTGTATCGCGAAGGCAGGGATCGTTTTCTGGAGATCGTTTCCAAGTACAACCCCCAGGACAGCATTGAAGAGTACTTCCATGAGACGGAAGTCCGGAATATACCATACTACGGGTACGGTGTGATGAGTTTTGTGCTCTCCATGATCGATGCCGCCGTCGATTTGACAGAGGAGAGGATCCAGGCTGAAGATATCCAGGCTTTGATCGATCTCTCCAAGGAGATGCTGACCTCCGAGGTCACGCTTTTCGAGGGGGTCCCGGACTTGATTTCCTCCCTGAGCTCGGCGTACCCTTTGATGCTGATCACCAAAGGCGATCTCTTTCACCAGCAGCGCAAGGTGGAGGAGTCCGGCCTCAGCCCCTATTTTAAGTCCGTCGAAGTGGTCAGCGAGAAAACAGCGGATGTATATCAGGAGATCCTGGACCGGCATGAGGTGGATGTGGACCGTTTTGTGATGGTCGGGAACTCGATCCGCTCTGATATCCAGCCCATCCTGGAGCTGGGAGGGTGGGCCATTCACGTTTCACCGCATCTATCGTGGGACTATGAAGGGGGAGAGATTGAGGGGGCTTTGAGAGAGCGCTTTCGGGAGGTGGAGCGTTTGGAGGAACTCTCGCAAACCATCCAGTCCCTGCAG
>JAGXKM010000058.1 GCA_018335275.1 Anaerolineales bacterium
GAAAAGCCGTTCCCACCTCCTGTTTGTTGAATGAGCGCTGCATTCCTTAATGTCTGAAAGATGCCATCATCCCACCGTCCCATGTCATCACTGATGGGCAGTACAAAACAAGCAGCCAGCTGTCCAAGAGGGGTGCCGGCTCCTGTAAAGGTTGGCGAATTAGGCAGGAATCGTTTCGAAGCAATCAGATTATGAAACTGCTTTGCGACTTGAATAATTTCTTCTTCTTCAATATCCTCTACTTTTGCCACGTGAAAGGCAACCCGCCAAAACGTTTCTTTCACTGTTTCAACAGGTTTGCCTTCTTCCCCCTTTCTCAAGTATCTCCGTTTGAAAACCTCTAAAGAATTTCTGGATAAGTGAACATCCTGTGTACCCTTGGGGAGGGGAGGAGTTGGCTTTAATCCAACCTTTTTACTTTGCAGCTTCACGTCCATCACCTTTCTCAACTCCTTTCCGTTGAAAATCGAATGTGTTGTATGTGTTTCACTGATCCTTAACACAGCTTTAAGAAAAAAACCCCCACATGTACGGGTGTCGGCACCTGTGTACCTTATATCTGGTTAAGTGTGGGTATTCTAGCATACCCATATACACTTATCAAGCCGTCAATCCATCAAGGAACCTTAATATTTTCCATGATTTAAGGTTCTTGGATGAAACGCCCAAATCCGGAGTTTGGATCATGGATTGGAGTGTGATATCCCCCATCTCTCCGGATAAATGTTTTACAATGGTAAGGAGCAAGAGTTCACAGAGATCCGAAAGAAAATCAGCCTCATACAACCACCCCCTGATAAGATTGTCAACTAACAATAACCAAAAGAGGAATCTATGGCCGCAAATATAAGTTTATTTACCCTTGATCTTGGCTTTCAGGGAAAAGAAAAAGCGATCGCCTCCTATCTCATCCCCCACGCCCAAGGTGGAATTCTCATTGAGTGTGGACCGGGATCGACGCAAGAGACACTCCAATCCCAATTAGGTGAACACCATATGTCAGTGGAAGATATCAGCGATGTCCTGCTCACCCACATCCATTTGGATCATGCGGGCGCTGCAGGTTGGCTAGCGAATAAGGGCGCCCGGATCCACGTTCATCACATTGGAGCCCCTCATATGATAAATCCGGAAAGGCTGCTTGACAGCGCTCAGCGAATATATGGAGACCAAATGGATTCCTTGTGGGGTACGTTTCTTCCCGTACCTGAAAAGAAGATATCTGTGCTTCATGATGGTGATGAGATCGAGATAGGCGACCACATTTTTCGCGCAGTTGATACCCCGGGTCACGCCTATCATCACATGGCTTATCTCTGGGAAGATATTTGCTTCTCCGGGGATGTCGGGGGCGTTCGCATCTCCACCCCCGGCCCCAAACACCTCCGCATTCCCATGCCTCCCCCCAGCTTGCACCTGCAAAAATGGAGAACGTCGATTAGGAAGCTGCAAAAAATCCAGTTTTCCAGCATCGCTTGTACGCATTTTGGCATTTTTCCCGATGTTGAATGGCATTTAAAGGCTGTCTTAAGGGAAATTGAGGCGGCGGAAATTTGGATCCAGGAAACGATGTCGGAAGATGTCTCGTTGGAAAGTCTGCGGGAGGAATTTGTCTCATGGGCAATGAAACGCTCAGTCTCCTCGGGGATGAAAGAGACATGGCTGACATCCTACGAGAAAGCTAACCCATCCGCTATGTCTGCAGATGGATTATTCCGCTATTGGAAGAAACATATTCAAGGAAACTGACTCACAGCTCCATCTGCAACTTTCCTGTATTTTTTCCGTATACATTAATGAAAACGGTCAAAATATATTAAATTTCATGATGGTCTAAAAGGAGTATCCAATATGAAAATGAAACACAAAGTGTTATTGTTCATCCTCGCGCTTGTCTTATTATCCGGAGCGGGATTTGGACTCGTCGGGACCGCCAAAGCAGTCGAATTCGACAATGACGGCACCATCTCATCAGAAGAAGTCATTGACGATGACCTTTTTATCACCAGCGATACGGTGGAAATCAACGGCACCGTCAAGGGTGATGTGTTTGCTGCAGGGGGTCTTGTGAAAGTGAACGGCACCATTGAAGGCAGTTTGGTTGCGGGCGCTCAAACCTTGATCATCGACGGAACTGTTCAAGGCAGCGTTTATGCAGGGGCCAGCACATTCACGCTGGACGATGGAGCTGCTGTTGGACGTAACGTATTTTTCGGAGGGTTTAATTTAACATCAGAGGAAGGGTCAACGATCGGACGCGATCTCCTTGTTGGGGCATATCAGGCTCTGCTCTCTGGTCAGATTGAGCGCGATATACAGGCTGGCGCTGGAGCATTAGAAATCAACGGCAGTGTGGGTGGGGACGTGTACGCAGAAGTAGGCAGCCCGGATGACACTCAGCAAACCTTATTCTTCGGCGGCCCTCCCGGTGTGGATGCCGTTGTCCCCGCAGGCATCCGGATTTCAGAAACGGCGGAGATTGAAGGGACAGTAACCTATAAGAGTTCAAAAGATCAGTCAGACGCCATCGAATCCCAACCTGCCCAGGGAGTCACATTTAAATACGAACCGAAAGCCGAGAAAAAAGACACCACGAAGGGCACAGGCGTCAGGGTAGCCACCCTGGTGGGTTCCTGGTTTATAAACCGCCTGCGGATCTTCATTACTTTACTGGTCTTAGGAGCGGCCATCCTCTGGCAGCTGCCTTCGCTCCTTGAGCAGGTGGGCTCCACTGTCAAGAGTAAAACCGGATCCTCCATTGGATGGGGAGTTGTAACGGTCATCATCGCCTATGCAGGCGCAGTCATCCTTGCCGGGATCATCATCACAGCTGGGATCTTCTTTGGGGTGGTCACCCTGGGTGGTTTGTCAAAAACGATCTTTGCCGTCGGTTTCTCCAGCCTCGGTCTGGCCTTGGCAGTTTTCGGCCTGCTGGTTTCCTACATCAGTAAGCTGGTTGTCTCATTCACCGTCGGTGAACTCATACTCAAAAAAGCGGCTCCAAATTACGCCGAACAGGTGGCATGGCCGCTCATTTTGGGCATCCTCATCTACACATTCCTAAGGGCTATTCCCTTCTTGGGTTGGTGGATTGGCCTTTTAGTCACATTCACCGGCATGGGCGCCATGTGGCTTGTTTACCGGGACCGGCAATTCCAGGTGTCAGAATAGTCACTTTGACCGATTTTGCCCATTATATAAAACCTGGTTCCTTGACGGGAACCAGGTTTTTTTGACCGGAAAGATATTCATTCCCCCATTATTTGGATCACGAGCTCCCGTTTTCGTGTTCGATTGTCGAAATCAAGAAAGATGATTTGCTGCCATGTCCCCAGAGTCAGGGTCTGATCCACAAAAGGCACCGTGAAAGACGCTTTCACCAACGCAGCCCTGGCGTGGCTGTGCCCATTCCCATCCCCCCATTTGGCATTATGCGCATACTCTCGATCCGGCGGTATGATCTCATCGAATAACCTTTTTAAATCTTTCACACATCCCGATTCATATTCCACAGTGGAGATCGCACTTGTTGATGAGGGGGTAAAAATTGTGACGATCCCATCCCTCAATCCGGACGACTGAACCTGTTTTTGGACTTGATCCGTGATGTTAAGGAT
Source organism: Anaerolineales bacterium (assembly GCA_018335275.1). GTDB lineage: Bacteria > Chloroflexota > Anaerolineae > Anaerolineales > UBA11858 > B10-G9. The sequence continues at coordinate 3,618 of JAGXKM010000058.1, forward strand.
ATCTGCATGTCCCTGGGTTTGAAAAGAAATGGATCTTGTCTCAACTGGCATGTATCCTCCTTTGAATATCTCTATTGACTATACGAATTTAATACTCAAAAAGCCCTGCTCCTCCATAGGGGAGGGACTCGGCAGGAGAGGAATGGCAACGAAGGTCAACAAAAGCCCGGTCCCCCCTCCCATCCTCGAGGTCGATTCAAGCGACCTCAAGATATCGGGATACCTCCCAATCCGTAACGCGCGTTCTGTACTCTTCCACCTCCGCCCATTTCGCCCGTCGAAAGACATCACAAATCGTGCTGCCTAAAGCGTCTTGAATGACGTCATTCTCCTCAAACTCACGCATGGCTTCAGCGAGAGAGCCCGGCAAGGATCCAATCCCTTTTTCCTCTCTCTCCTGCCTACTCAATTCATAGATATTGATTCTATTCAAAGGCGGAGGACAAGTGTATTCCTTTTCAATACCATCCAAACCCGCGGCAAGCATGGCTGCAAACGCCAAATAAGGGTTGGCAGAGGGGTCAGGACAGCGAAGTTCCAGGCGGACCGCGCTGTTTCTTCCCGGGGTGATGCGGGGTAAGCGGATGAGAGCAGAACGGTTGATTTGAGCCCAACCGATGTATACGGGCGCTTCATAACCGGGAACCAAACGTTTATACGAGTTCGCTGTGGGGGCGATGACCGCAGACATGCCCCGGGCATGTTTCAATTGACCAGCCAAAAATTGGTATGCCAAACGAGATAGATGGTTCTCATCTTCTGAATCGAAAAAGAGGTTCTCCATGTTTTCATCAAATATGGACTGGTGCGTGTGCATGCCGGACCCATTGACACCGAAGATGGGCTTGGGCATGAAGGAAGCGATCAAGTCATATTTCGCGGCGATCGCTTTCACCGTATATTTCATGGTAATCACGTTATCTGCCGCGCTGAGCACGTCTGCATACCGGAAATCAATCTCATGCTGCCCCCTCGCCACCTCGTGATGGCCCATCTCCACGTCCAACCCCATCGTATTCAAAGCATGCATTAACTCTGTCCGCACCAACGTCGCTTGATCTCGTGCGGAGAAATCAAAGTACCCTCCTACATCATAAGGCACCGGGTGAATCTCCTTACCCCCATTGCGCTTGAAGAGGAAGAATTCAGGTTCTGGTCCCACATTGTAGGTCCAGCCCCTTTCCTGACATCTCTGGATCACTTTTCGCAAGGTACCTCGGGGATCACCCGCAAAAGGTTCACCATCCGGCATATAAATATCACAAAAGACCCGTGCTCTTCTGAGATCGTCTGGACTCCAGGGTAAGACGGCGTATGTCGAGGGGTCAATCACAAGGCGCATATCACTTTCTTGAATGCGGGCAAAGCCTTCTACAGAAGAACCGTCGAACCAGACACCGTCTTCTAAAGCGGCGGGAAGCCTCTCCGGTGTGATATCCACGCTCTTCACCGAGCCTGTGACATCCGTGAACTGAAGGGATATAAATTTCACATCATCTTCTTTTACCCTTTTGGTCATTTCTTGGTCTTCCATCCCTACTCCTTTATTAGATAATTTTAGATCCTGTCCATTATCCTGCCTTTGAACTTTTTTTCTATCCACTAGCTTGATATTAAAAGAAAAAGGCACGCCAGGGCGTGCCATAGAATGATCCCAAAAAACATGCTGACATGCCCTTCCCTTTCCACCAAAACAGAGTCACCATCACATATCTCTGTTTGCCACTGAAACAGACCTTGTCACATCTGTCACCAAATGTTTTTCGATCTTTTCTTTGCCAGGAAGGAAAGACAAGCCCATGACGGGGCTTGGAGGCATCCGCTGATCCATTCGATTTTCCCTGTGTGATTCCACAGGTCCACACTTCCTTCGCAGGAAGGAACCTCCACCTCGTAACCTCATCCCATTTCATGAGGTTCAGCCGCTATCATTCCTCCAACCTGAATTGTTAAGTTACTGAGCGTGATTGTAGCAGGAGCCATGACCCCTGTCAAGCGAGGGGAAACAGCTTTACACAACAAGTAGGAAAAGATATAATTTCCACAGCTTGTGGGGGTGGTTGAGTCCCGGTGGGCTCCCCGGTCTTCAAAATCGGTGGCGGGTCGTATTGCGAGCCGCGGTGGGTTCGACTCCCATCCACTCCCGCCAGTCTTTTATTGGTGTGGGATGTAGAAAAGGATCTCATGGAAAATCAAACATATAACCTAAGCAAACCCGAAAACGAAGAACAAACTGCTGAAGATGAACACCTGACCCGGATCACCCGCCGGGTCATGCACATCGATCAGACGATGTGGGGAAGATCACAAGATAAATACTTAGTCCGTTACCAAGGCAGATTGCTGAAATCACCCAGGGAAGCATATCAGGAATTGTCCCAAGCCCTGGAAGGTATGCAGATCACGCCAATCTTTCGAGAGGAGAATGGGAAACATGCTGTTTACCTGAAGCGGGGTTTGTTTAAAAGTAAAAAAGGGAAAAGCTGGATCCACATTGCCCTCTTCCTGGCCACATTTCTCAGCATGTTGTTCGCAGGGTTGATCACCACGTACACAGGTCCCTTGACCACCAACCTGAAAGTGATTTGGAACTACCTCAAGCCAGAACTAGGAGGAGCCCTGGCATTTACTTTTAGTTTGCTTGGCATCCTCACCGCCCATGAATTCGGTCATTATTTCATGGCTCGCCACCATAAAACGGAAGTTACCCTGCCATATTTTATTCCCTTCCCATTCAGCCCTTTTGGGACCATGGGTGCTTTTATCCGCCTCCAGGAACCCCCAAAAAATAAACGTTCTTTATTGGATATTGGAATCGCAGGGCCATTAGCCGGGTTGATCATCGCCATACCTGTTTTGATCCTGGGACTTTCCCTTTCCCCTGTGGAGCCCCTTCCCCAACCCTTACCCAGAGGAGAATTTTTCTTTGAAGGGAACTCCATCCTTTACCTTTTCTTAAAATATATCGTTCATGGACAATGGCTCCCCAATCCATCTAGTTTTCAGGGTTTGCATCCAGTATGGTACTGGGTCCGCTACTTTTTTACCGGAACCCCCCTTCCGCAAGGAGGCGTGGACGTTTCCATCCACCCTGTGGCCTGGGCGGGTTGGGCTGGTCTTCTGGTCACGGCCTTGAACCTGCTTCCCGCGGGTCAGCTTGACGGCGGTCACTTGATTTATGGATTACTGGGAGAGAAAGCGAAAAAACTCCGGCCTTATATTTTGGGTGTTTTATTCGTCTTGGGGTTCTTTTGGTCAGGATGGTGGTTATGGGCTTTCTTGATCTTGATCTTTGGCCGCACACAAGCCGAACCCCTTGATCAAATTACAAAGCTCGATCCCAAAAGGAAACTTCTGGCCCGGCTTGGTCTGATCATATTTATCTTAGTCTTTACACCTGTCCCACTAGTGAGTGTCTAATCAACCATGGAAAACAAACCTACCTTTTGTATATACCACAATGACCTGGACGGCCGGGCGTCCGCCGCTATCGTCAGGCGCAAGTTGGAAAGCCCTCTCACGCTGTACGGGATGAGCTATGGGGATGAAACACCTTGGCCGGAAATCAACGAGGCAGAAAGGGTCATCATCGTCGACTTTTCCCTCCCTAAAGAGGACATGCATAAAATCCACGAAGAAAAAGACCTGATTTGGATTGATCACCACCAAACCGCTTTGGATGAATTCGGACACCATGCCCTTGATTGGGAGGGTTCCAGAGACACCTCCGAGGCGGCATGTGTCCTCACCTGGCGTCACTTTTATCCTCAGCAAGAAGTGCCTGAAGCCATCATCCTCATTGGCGACCGGGATATTTGGCGTTGGGAGGAAGATGATACAGGTCCTTTTAACGAAGGTTTGCACCAGAGAGACACTCACCCAACCAATGATTCCCTCTGGAAACCGCTTCTGGAGAACGATCAGACATTCACCCAGGAAATCATCCAAGAAGGTGGTGTCCTCCTGGAATCCCGACTGCGAAAGATCCGGCGCGATGTCAATTCTTACGGGTACCCCGTCCTTTTCGAAGGACATCGAACGTTAGCGATCAACCAGCGTGGTAATGGGGATCTAGGTGCCAGAATCAGAGAACTGGGATATGAGGTCGGTTATTGTTACATTGATAACCTGATTGAAGGTGAATTAAGGACGTTTGTCAGCCTATACTCTGATGAAATAGATGTTTCTCTCATCGCTCGCAAATTCGGAGGAGGAGGACATCCGGGGGCTGCTGGATTCCATTTCATCCGCAGGGACACCCCCTTCCCGGCTCGAGCTTCCGTTCAAATTTTAGAAGAAGAATAACTGCGTCCTACTCTTTGACAAGAAAGAAAACAAACTCCCCCGCCGGGGAGTTTTTCTTCTACTTTTTCTATTGAAATTGATGAGAGAATCAGTCAGAATCTGTAGGTGCGGAGTCGGTTTTTGTATCTTTTTTCTTCTCGGACTCATCTTGATGTCTGGGGGTTTCCACGCCCGAGGGAGAGCGGTGATCCGTTGAATAGAAACCAGACCCTTTGAAAACGATTCCTACAGGTAAATAAACTTTCCGCAATGTATCCGTCCCGCACTCAGGACATGTGGTCAATGGATCGTCACTAAACTTCTGGCGACGATCAAATTGAACACCGCAGTTCTCACACCGATATGTATAAATAGGCATAACGAAATTCCGCCTTAGAGATTTAGATTAAAATTTTGCCATTCAGCATTATAGTCCTAAGTATCCAGAATAGCAAGGTAAGTCATAAATCCTGCTTACCCCCTCTTTCCGCCGCAGCCCAGAAACAGGTAAACCAGTTGAGATCTGAATGGGCATATTTTCCCAAGCGCGAATAAAGCTACCTGGAGGGGGCAGCAATGAAAAAGCCTAATACATGGGAACAGCAAGTGTCGGGCCAGGCCCAGGGGTAGGTGTTATCGTGGGTGTGGGAGTCGGGGTCAGAGTTGGAGTGGGAGAAGGGGTCAAAGTCAAGGTCGGAGAAGGAGTGGGAGAAGGGGTCAATCGAACACTGGCCTGGTTCAGCCAATCGTCGGAGACCATTCCTGAGGGAAGTTCAACAATCCGCTGCCAGTCAGCACGCGCAGAAGAAGGTGAGCCCAATTTCTCATATGTGATCGCTCTCCAATAATATACAGGAGCGCGCTCATCATCAGAAGCTGCATCCTCTTCCGCGGCATTAAAATGTGACAAGGCATCCTGATAATTGCCACTCTGATAATATGCTTTTCCCAAAGAAAAGGCAGCCAGGTAATGATCGGGTTTCTCTTTCAAAACTCGTGAAAGATCTTGAATCGCCTTTTCGATATCTCGCTGTTCGAGATAGATAAGCCCCCGATAGAGACACGATTTAAGATTCGAAGGGTCTCTCTCCAGTCCAATATCAAGGAACTTCAGAGCCTTTTCTACATTTTCACCGGATTTGTAATACGCCTCACCGATTGAGTGGTAAAAACGGGTAGGTTTCTGATCAGCATAAGCATCATATTTACCAAGCATAGATAATGCAGCTCCTGTATCACCCAGCGCCAGGTAAATGCGTCCCATCGTCAAGTAGGTAGGTACATAATTGATGTCAGCCTCTAAGGCGATATCCCCATCTATGTAAGCTTTCTGCGGTGAACCTAGAGCCAAGTAGGTCCTGGCCCGGTACAAATGAGCCAAATGAGAATTTGGCAGATATTCGACAGCCTTCTTAGCGTCTTCCAACGCTCCTTGAAAATCCCCCTTTTGTAATCTTTGTTTTGCGCGCAGGATGTACGCTTCCCCAAATGTTTTGTCAAATGCGATAGCTTTATCAAGCTCCTCCATGACATCAGCATCGGGATTGACGATCAGATCAACCAGGGCTCGCCCCAAATAAGGTGGCGAAAAAGAGGGATCTTTTTTCAAGGCCCGTTGATAGTATTCTTCTGCCTCTCCCAATTGACCAAGATTCCGATGGGCTTCCCCAACCAGATAAAGGATATCCGGAGTGTCCAGCTGATCCTCCGCTAACTTTAAATAGGTGAGCATGGATCGAAAATCGCCCCGCTCATAAGCCTTTATCCCCTCTTGATAAGACCCATAGCCGGGATGAGGTGTGTTTACGTAAAAGGGGGTTGGCGTAAAAGTCGCCTTGAGTGAACGACCAATTGGAGATCGGTCACTGGGAGTCGACGTCAGCACGCCCTCCCCCTCAGGTAACAAACCCGAAGTGGGTGTCCATGTATAGGGGGTGATCGTCAATTTTGGGGAAAATAAGGAGCTAGTACGGGGAAAAAAAATTGCTGTTAACACTAAGAGGATAACGATCCCCCCCGCTGCTGCAAACGTCAACCAACGCTGAGGGGAAAAAACCTGTTTATCCTTTTCCTTCTTCTCTCTTTTTGTAAGGTCTTCTAATTCATCTGTCCAATTTCGTTTCTGGGGCGGAACAGGAGAGACGTCATCAGGTTCGAACTCCCCCAGCATGATTAAACCCCTTTTTGCCGCCGGGTTTCCAGGATCTAAATCCCATACCTTTTTTAAACAATAGACGCGCTCTCTCTCTGTTTCCGCGACAGCGCTCATCCATAACCAATACTCAGGACGATATTTATTTGTCTTCAGCACTTGGCTGAGAACCTCTCTGGCCTTGTAACGGTCCCCTTTTTCCAATGCTTTTTTCACCCTACGCAGTGTTTTTTCTTCTGTCATAAGACACCATGGTTGATTAAGGCAGCAGCATAATCAGAGTGTAGCACAGGCAAAAGAGGGACACAAGAGCGTGTATAATCTCTTACATGAAACGTAAATACACTTTTTTCGCTTTGCTCCTGGTTAGCGCCTTCCTATCCCTCAACTGCTCCCCGCAGTTGACCCCTTCCCCCCAAGTTCCTACAGCCACAAGGGGCCAACTCACTCCATTCACGCTTCCACCTCCCACCCAGACACCGACCTTGATTCCCATCGTGACCAGCACGCAGGAAGCCCTACTTCCGACATCCACTCCTTTCACCTACAAGATCCAGAAAGGAGATACCCTTTACGGGATCGCTCTTCGTTTTGACACAACCGTGGATGAGATCATGGCTGCAAACCCGGAACTCTCCTCCAACATTCTCTCTATTGGCAATACACTGGTGATCCCTTCCGGGGAGGAGGGATTAGTTCCCGACCTACCCACAGCCACACCTATCCCGCTGCCTCTCTCAGATCCTGTGTGCTATCCGGCAACCGAAGGGGGGCTCTGGTGTTTTGTAACCGTATTCAACGAACAAGATACACTGCTGGAAAACATTTCCGCGGTTATTAACCTCTACGATAAGACAGGCGAAATCGCTGCCAGTAAGATTGCCCTGCCCCCCATAAACATCCTTAACAAGGGAAATCAAATCCCGCTCTCTGCCTACTTTCCACCGCCCATGCCTGAAACCTACCGTGTTTTTGCCTCACTTCTGACAGCTCTTCCCAGTACTGTTGAGGCAAAACCATTGCCCATCGAAGACCAGGACATTTCCTACACAGAAGACAGGCAACTGGCCAGGATCACCGGGAAAGTCAACCTGGAAAATGTGGATCAAACCGCGTTCCAGGAAATTTGGGTAATTGGGATCGCCATCGATGAAAAAGGGGAGGTCGCCGGGATGAGAAAGTGGATCAGTGACCAGGATCTTTCTGCCCCCGACCTACAGTCTGTCTCCTTTCAATTTAACCTTTACAGCCTTGGCCCTCCCATTGCAGATATTAAACTCATCACGGAACATTATTAAATAAAAAACTCTCAGGAGAATTCGCCTGAGAGTTCTGCTGGACATATCACTTGATCACGGATTTCCCCAAATCAGGAAGCTGTCCCGCTTACACATCTTCTCACCTTCTTTGCTTGTGAAACAGACCTGGTAGGGGATGGTGGATCCATTCTTTGCTGTGATGGGATCTATTCTGAAGAACGAACACCCCCCCTCATCGGTCGGAGAGGCCTGATAAAAAATGACGCCATTCTGAGGCGTGCCCACTTTCAATTCTGCGTCAAGTCCTTTAAGGGGGGAATCGCCTTTATGGATACAAGCTCCAATCTCCTGTGATTCGGAGGAAGGGATTTGTGGGTTAAGTTCCCAAATGTCTAATGTCAAATTCCTCTGGTTATTGTTCACAGGTGTATTCGTCGGCTGGGCGATGACAGCTTGCGACTCGTTTCCCCAAATCAAAAAGCTGCCTCTTTTGCATTGCTCCGATTCATTGATATTCAAGAAACAAACCTGGTAATCAACCGTGGTCCCGTTTTTAGCCTTGATGGGGTCCAGCTCAAAGAAGGAGCATCCACCCTCATCCGTAGGGTGAAGTTCGTAAATTTTCATTTGTTCCTGGGGCACCATGATATCTAACTCGACCTGGATACCTTTGAGCGGGGCGTCGCCTTCATGAATGCAGGCCCCAATCTGTTGGTTTTCTGTGGAGGAAATTTGTGGTTTTCCTGCCCAGATATCAAGGGTGAATTGCCTGTTTTCATTGATAGCAGGTTTGTGGTCGCTCAAACCCATGCTGACGATTTCCTTATATTTTTGCCCTAAAGGAACCAGGCTTATCCGCTTCCCCTCCTCCCCAGCGCTGTCATATCGCAGGCAGTAATTCTCAAAACATTGTCGAAAGACCCCATCCCTGATCTCACGGAGCTGGGTAA
>JAGXKM010000059.1 GCA_018335275.1 Anaerolineales bacterium
ATAAAGCAGAGCAGGATCGTGAGGGGGATTGCCCTGAAGAGGTTTGTCGAGATCTACGCCGCAAAGTACATGTCACTTTACAGCAAGTCAGCGAAGATTACCAGAACTTTGAATTTAACACGGTCATATCCGCGCTGATGGAGCTGTTGAATGAGATGAACGACGCGGTCCAGGAAGGGGCTGTGGGCACGTCTGCCTGGTCAGAAGCGGAAGATTACTACCTGCGCATGCTGGCTCCTGCTGCTCCTCATATCTCTGAGGAGTTGTGGACCCGGATTTTGGACAAGCCCTATTCGATTCATCAACAACCCTGGCCGGAAGTCGATGAGGAGGCCACGAAAAAGGAAACCTTCACCTTGATCATCCAGGTCAACGGCAAACTGCGGGACCGCATCCAGGTCCCTGTTGGAATCAGCGATCAAGAAATGGAAAAGGTTGCTCTGGAAAGCGAGGGTGCAGCTTCCTATCTTGAAGGCAGCGAGGTCAAGAAGGTCATCGTCGTGCCTGGACGTTTGGTGAATATCGTGATTTGAGAAACGGCTGAAGTGGGTGTGGAACATGCGATTTGAAGAATTGAGTTGGTTCGATGTGGAAAGTTATCTGGAAAAGGATGACCGCTTAATGTTGGTGATCGGGGCTTGTGAGCAGCATGCATATTTGAGTTTGTTGACGGATGTGAAAATCCCTTTGGCGTTAGCGGATGCTGCCAGCAAACAAACCGGCGTTTTGGTCGCTCCACCGCTTAACTTTGGCGTCTCCCCATATTTTAAAGCTTACCCGGGTACCCTGAGTTTGCAAGTCAAGACGTTTTTAAATGTGATCGGGGATCTCGTTCGCTCCGTACATAAGCAAGGTTTTCGCCGTTTATTATTCTTAAACGGCCATGGTGGAAACGATCCGGCCCGGGCGCGGCTTTCTGAACTTGCGAATCAATTGGATTCATTGCAAGTGTTGTGGTATTCCTGGTGGGGTTCACACAGTGTGGAGGTATTAGCTCAGAAATATGACCTTGAACCCAATCACGCCAATTGGTTGGAAGCTTTCCCGTTCACGAAAGTCTCCCCTTTGCCTGAAGAAAAGAAAAACCCGCCTCACGTTCCGGGGATCCTGAGTGCGGAGAAAGTAAGAGAGCTTTACGGAGATGGGTCTTTTGGGGGAGCTTATGAGGTTGAGGATGGCGTGATGGATGATATTTTTCAGGCAGCTTTGCAAGATGTGCTTCAAAAGTTGAAATTTTCATCTCCAGGGCGGTGAAAGGTGAGCAAGGGAGTGGAATTCAATGGCAATACGGGAATTTGAACCATAACGTTTGAGATCCCGACCTTTTTACAAGTTTTTTACTCTCCAGGTCGTTTCTCTGAAAAAATTGGGGTATACTAGACGCGGAAGACATAGCTGGTGAAAGGCCTGCATGCCTTCCGTTTTTTAACTGAAAATACGTAGGAGGAACAGCGATGTCTGAAAAGCATGTTGTAGAGGCAAAAGGCGCTCCTCAAGCCATTGGACCTTATTCTGCGGCGGTAAAAACGGATACCATGGTTTTCACAGCAGGGCAGTTGGGAGTGGATCCCGGGAGCGGAGAATTCTCTTCGGGGGACATTCAAAGTCAAACCCGCCAGGCATTGGAAAACTTACGCGCCGTCCTTTTAGCAGCGGGGTCTTCCCTTACGAACGTGATCAAGACAACGGTTTTTCTGCGGGATATGGATGAGTTTAAGGCGATGAACGAGGTCTATGCGGAGTTCTTCAAGGAAGAATATCCTGCTCGCTCCGCTGTACAGGTCGCACGTCTTCCCAAGGACGCTGCGGTTGAAATCGAAGCTGTTGCTCTCCTGGATTAAGTGATATCCCGGTGCTGCACCTACACCGGATGCTGTTTCTGCGGAACACATATTCATGGTTGGCGAATTAATCCTCCTTGTGGATGACGAACCCAATATACTCCAACTGGCGCGCATGTATCTTGAGCGAGAAGGATTTCAGGTCGAATCAGTTGGGGATGGCGAAGCTGCATTAGAGGCAGTGAGTAGGCTCCAACCGGGTTTAATGGTCCTGGATCTCATGCTGCCTAAAGTGGATGGATTGGAGGTCTGTAAACATCTCAGGTCAGAACAAAATCCCATTCCCATTTTGATGTTGACAGCAAAGGATGAGGATGTGGATAAGATTATTGGTTTGGAACTCGGGGCAGATGATTATTTAACAAAGCCCTTTAACCCCCGGGAGATGGTGGCCCGTGTAAAAGCAATTCTGCGGCGGCGGGGAAGGGAAGAGGGCCGGGGCGCTGAGAAGCCTATCCACCTTGGTGAACTTGTCATTGATCCTCAAAGATATGAAGTGAGGATAGGGAACCGCTCTATCTCCCTTCGCAACCAGGAGTTCGAGCTGCTTTACACCTTGGCCCGCCATCATGGCATGGTCCTCAGCAGAGAGCAGATACTTGAGAATGCCTGGGGTTATGAGTACGCCGGTCAGACTCGGACAGTAGATGTTCACATCGGGCAGTTGAGAAAAAAGTTAGCGGATTCTAGGCTCAGTATTGTCACGGTCATAGGGGTAGGGTACAAACTCGTCGTTGAATGAAAATCAATCAGCATCCTGTATTCAGCCAATCCTGTATTTTGCTGGTTCGGGCTGCTGGATCTGAAGGCTGAAAAATTAGATTATGTTTACCTCCCTTCAATCCCGGCTTTGGTTAACTTATGCTGCCCTGGTTGTCCTGATCCTGGCCATCATCGCCCTGGGGATCTTCGTCTATGTCGTCCGCAACCCCGTTGTTGACCGGCAAGCATACCAGAGATTGGATGTGGTTGCCAAGCTGATCAAGCGCCTTTACATCCAGGGGGTAGTTCGCCTTCCCGCCCTGGAACAACGTCTGGTCACAATTGGTGATCAGTTTGGGATTCGGATTTTGATTTTTGAAGGGAAGGGGGAGGTTATATTTGATTCCGGTCAGCAATCCACTGATTTCAATAGGCTTGATATCCAAAAGCAGGTCCCATCCCGGGGTATGACGCGAGATTCAGATAACAACATGTGGCTTTACAATCTCCAGCCTTTGTCTGCCGGGAGGACCGTAATGGTTGCCGCTCCTCGGCAAGGGGGGCTCAGGCTCTTGAGAAGTCCTCAGATGCGGGAGGTTCTGCGTGATGATTTCCTTCCTCCTTTCATCCGGGCAGGAACCCTGGCATTGATATTCGCCTTGATATTGGCGTACCTGATGAGCCGGTGGATTTCTTCACCCATCCAGGATATAACCCTTGCCACCCAACATGTAGCTGATGGGGAGTTCCAATCCATCCCTCCCAAAGGGCCCAAAGAGGTTCGCTCCCTCGTAGACGCCTTCAATGATATGGTTGAAAAAGTGAAATCCAGCCAGCGATCCCAGCGGGATTTTGTGGCCAATGTCTCCCACGAACTTAAGACCCCATTGACCTCCATTCAAGGATTTTCCCAAGCGATTTTGGACGGCACCGTGAACACATCCAGTGAGATCAAATCATCTGCCCAGGTGATCCGGGATGAGGCAGACCGGATGTATCGTCTGGTGCGAGATTTATTAGAACTCGCCCGTTATGATGCAGGGACCGTGACCCTTACCCAAAGCGAAATTGATATCCATAATCTATGTGCTCGTTTGGTGGAAAAGATGAGCGTACAGGCGAAAAAAAAGGGAGTGCAGATCAACCTCGATCTACCAGCCCTGCCTTTGATTTATGGAGATCCTGACCGGCTGTCCCAGGTATTTTCGAACATCATCGATAATGGCCTGACATATACCCCTGCGGGAGGCCAGGTGGACATCCGCGGTGAACGGGTGGGAAATGAGGTGAGGATCGCGATCGCTGATACAGGGAAAGGGATTCCTGAACAAGAAATAGACAAAATATTTGATCGTTTTTACCAGGTAGATAAATCCCGGAGCAATGCCCAGGAACCAGGCTCGGGGTTGGGTTTGGCGATTGCTGAAGAGATCGTCCAAGCTCACGGGGGTCGAATCTCTGTCCAGAGCCAGATGGGGCAGGGAAGTCAATTTATGGTGGTCTTACCTCTCGAGGGAAGAGAAAATCCGTTTGCTGAGGGAGGAAAAGGGTCATGATAGATGTTTCTGTGATCATTCCTTGTTATAATGAGCAGGCCACCATTATGGAGCTATTAAAGACCCTTTACGCACAAGACTACCCAAGAGAGGAAATGGAGGTACTCATCGCGGACGGGATGTCGACGGATCAAACCCGGGACATCATCCGCTCTTTCAAGGGGTCCCATCCTGACTTTCAGATAAAGCTGATTGACAATCCGCAGCGGACGATCCCCTCCGCTCTCAACCGGGCCCTGGAGGAGGCTGAGGGAAAGTACATCGTCCGCCTCGACGCTCATTCCAGTCCGGCATCTGATTATATTTCAAACAGCATCCAAGCTTTGCAGGAGAGAAAAGGGGATAATATCGGCGGCGTGCTGCAGATTGAACCCGGCGGCACATCCTGGATCGCCAGATCCATTGCTGTGGCAGCTGGGCACCCTTTAGGTGTGGGTGACGCTAGGTATCGGATCGGCAGTGAAGCCCGGGAAGTCGACACGGTTGCTTACGGCACATACCGTTCCTCATTGATTGATGAAATCGGACCCTACAATGAAGATTTACTTGCAAACGAAGATTATGAGTTCAACGTCCGGGTCAGAAAGGCTGGGGGAACCGTATGGCTTGATCCCGACATCCGCGCAACCTATATATCTCGCCCCTCCCTCTCCGCGTTGAGCCGCCAATATTGGCGGTACGGTTACTGGAAACTGCGTATGTTAGTTGAATACCCCAGCACCTTCCGTTGGCGACAGCTTTCAGGGGCTTTTTTACTCTCCTGGATCGTTTTAGGCGTGTTAAGTGTTTTCTTTCCCCTTGCCCGCTGGTTGTTGGGTCTGGAAGCGTTCATATATGGAACGGCTTTGTTCATTTCGGGAATGCAAACAGCCCGGCAAGAAAAGGATGGGTTATTATTCGTGGGAGTGCCCTTGGCCATCGGCACCATGCATTTCTCCTGGGGAGCGGGTTTTTTATGGAGTTTAGTAAAATATGGGGTGGAGAGATGGACCGGTTAAAATATCAGGTTATAAAATGAATCCTCACTTAGAAGGTAAAATTTTCTTATGAAACTGCCTTATGACGCCCAAAAAGAACACAGATGGCGCTTTCGTTTTGTCGAAAGACGCGTGCTGTTGTTCATTGGCGACCTGCTAGCAGGCGTTCTAGCCTTAATAATTTCCATTTTCATTTGGAGCCAGCAGTCTGAATGGCTCGGTATTTCAGTCCGATTCTTGCTGGAACGGGTCCCTGGTTGGTTTTATTTTCTGCCCTTTATTTGGATCTTTTTGTTGATGGAAATGTACGACATCCGTCGGGCAGCAAGTTGGCAAGGGACCTTTCGAGGGGTGGCAACGGCTGCTTTTGTGGGCACGATTCTTTACATGGTAGTCTATTTCACCTCTCCTCCGGAGTCTTTACCGAGGATCGGGGTAGCGGTTTTCGTGATTTCCGTTGTCTCCCTGACCTTGGGGTGGCGTGCGTTGTACATTCGGGTCCTGACAGCGCCTCAATTTATGAGGAGAGTCCTGCTCTTCGGAGGCGGGAAATCGGGGACGGTTTTACTGAGGTCATTCAACCAATTGGACCCCAAACCATTTTTAATGCTGGGCATCATTGATGATGACCCTGAAAAAAAAGGGAAAGAAATTGAAGGGGTTCAGGTCCTGGGGAATGGGAATGAGCTGCTAGACATCGTCCGGGAGGAACAGATCTCGGATATCATCGTGGCCATTACCGGAGAAATTCAGGGACGTTCGTTTCAAGCGCTGCTGGATGCCCAAGAACTCGGGGTGGATATCATCCGTATGCCTGTGGCCTATGAAGAATTGAACCACAGAGTCCCGATCAGGATCTTAGAGGCTGATTGGATATTGCGTTCTTTTGTGGATGAAACAAGCGTCAGCGGTGTATATCACCTGGGGAAAAGGATCATGGATCTTGTCGGAGGTGTGATTGGGATTGGGATCTTTTTGGTCTTGTTTCCCTTCGTTGCTGTGGCGACGTTAATGGACAGCGGCTGGCCAATTTTTTACCTGCAAACCCGTTTGGGACGCAGCGGCAGGCCCTATAAGATCATCAAATTCAGGACGATGGAACAGAACGCGGAGCGGAATGGGGAACCCCAATGGGCAAAGGCAAACGACGAACGGATCACGAAGGTGGGCCGGTTTTTGCGCAAGACTCATATCGATGAATTTCCGCAATTCATCAATGTGGTGCGGGGCGAAATGAGCTTGATTGGCCCAAGATCCGAACGGCCAAAGTTGGTCAAAGAGCTCCAGGAAGAGGTCCCATTTTACCGGGCCCGGCTCTTGGTGAAACCGGGCCTGACCGGGTGGGCTCAGGTCAATTACGGGTATCCAGAAACCATTGAAGGTACGATCAATAAACTGGAGTATGATTTGTATTACATCAAGCATCGAAACCTGATCCTGGACTTGCGGATCTTATTTAAAACCCCGGAAACGATTTTGGGTTTGAGGGGGAAATGACCATGGAGAAATGTTTGGTAACGGGAGGAGCGGGGTTTATCGGTTCTCAACTCGTGAGAACGCTGCTGCAAAAAGGTCACCAGGTCCGGGTATTAGATAATTTCTCCACTGGAAAGCGAGCCAACCTGGAAGAAATCCAGAATGAGATTGAGATCATACCAGGCGATATCAGGGATCGGACTGCGGTAGCGGAAGCTGTCCGGGGTGTGGACTATATCTTTCATCAAGCGGCTTTCGTTTCTGTACCTCTCTCCATGGAACGACCTTACGAGTGTTTTGAGATCAATGTGGGAGGGACGGTCAAGCTGCTCATGGAAGCTCAAAAGACAGGAGTACGCCGCGTGCTGTTAGCTTCCAGCTCTGCCGTGTACGGGGACAACAGCGAGATGCCTTTGCGAGAAGACGCAGCATTGAAAGCCCTTTCTCCCTATGCTGCCTCGAAAAAGGCCGCCGAAATTTACAGTGAACTTTATTCCCGGGTGTACGACCTTGATGTGATTTCGCTGCGCTATTTTAACGTCTATGGACCCCGCCAATCTCCCAAATCTGATTATGCCGCTGTGATCCCCATCTTTACTCGGCGGTTGTTGGAAAAGGAACCGCCTCTTGTCCATGGGAATGGTGAACAGAGTCGGGATTTTATTTTCGTGGAAGATGTGGCTCGCGCGAATATGCTGGCAGCGGAAGCAGAGAGTGCTGCCGGAAAGGCTTTCAATGTGTGTACCGGTGAGGAAATCAGCATCATCTCTCTTCTGGATACCCTCCGTGACTTGATCTCCCGGGAACCCAGCCCCAGATTTGTGGAAGCCCGCCCGGGTGATATTTACAGGTCTGTTGGGGACCCTGATCGGGCTCAAGCACTCTTGGGGTTTAAGGCACAGACTTCCTTCAAAGATGGTTTAAAGAAGACTGTGAGTTGGATGGCGGGTGAATAGGATCCAACCAGGCCAGATTCCACCGGGCATGAGTAGAGTTTACAAATTATCGAAAAGCAAGGAATTATGAAAGTATTGACGAAATCTGAATGGGACCAATTTTTAGAGGGCTTTCCCGATGCGCACATTCTCCAGACATCCGAGTGGGGGGAATTGAAATCTCAATTTGGATGGGATGTGGAAAGGTTGGTGAGTGGAGGAGTTGGGGCGCAGGTTTTATTTCAAACTTTGCCGATGGGGTTCCAAATTGGATATCTGCCCCGGGGTCCTCTCTTTTCCTCTGAATCTACTTGGAAAACTCAAAAGTGGGATGAGTTTTTGGATGGGCTGGATCAAATTTGCCAGGAGCGGCGGGCGATCTTGCTCAAAATGGAACCTGACCTGTGGGAATCGGAGGTGGATCCAGAACAGGTCCCGCCTTCGGGATTTAAGCCAAGCTCCCATGCGATTCAGCCTCCCAGGACGATCGTCGTCAGCCTGCAGGAGGAAGAGGACGAGATCCTGATGCGGATGAAATCTAAAACCCGCTACAACGCGAGGTTGGCCAGGCGCAAAGAGGTCGTTGTCCGGACCTCTTCTGATCTGGAAGGATTTTATCAGCTTCTGGAAACCACCGCGGATCGGGCAGACTTCGGCATTCACAGCCTGTCATATTACCAACGAATGTTCGAACTCTTTGCTCCAAAAGGGGCCTGTCAACTCTTTGTCGCCGAATATAAAGAGCAGCCCCTGGCAAGCATTATGGTTTTTACCCGCGGGAAACGGGCCTGGTATTTTTACGGCGCCTCGTCTCCTGAACACCGGGATCGCATGCCAACCTACCTTGTCCAGTGGGAAGCGATGCGGTGGGCGAAAAGTGTGGGTTGTGATAGTTATGACCTTTGGGGGGTCCCTGATGCGGAGGAAGAGGAGTTAGAAGAACATTTCTTGGAAAGAAACCGCGGGTTATGGGGAGTGTACCGCTTCAAACGAGGATTTGGCGGAGAGGTCAAACGGACCCTCGGGCCCTGGGACCGGGTCTATCAACCGATGTTATATATGCTTTATAAACTATGGGCGAAAAGAAAGGCGTAAGGCCTGATCTCGACAAGCCAACAGAGAGAACCTCTCATGAATACAGTTTGGAACAAAATCATCCATCAGCTGCCTAATCCGCATCTACTTCAGACCTGGGAATGGGGAAAAGTGAAATCCCAGTTTGGTTGGGACCCGCAGATGCTCTTGTGGCTGCGGAGACCTGATAGTTTGGAACTTGTTCAGGAAGAGGAGATATATGATGTGGAGGAAAAGCCTGCGGCGGCTGCTATGCTCCTTCATAAAAGGTTGCCCTTAGGTTTACACGTCATCTATGTGCCTAAAGGTCCGATGCTCGATGATTGGACAGATCAGAAATTACGCAAACAAGTTATTAAGGATTTGATGGGGTTGGCAGAGAAAAAAGGGGGGATCTTTCTAAAAATGGACCCCGATGTCCTTCTCGGTGAAGGGGTTCCCGGAAAGAAAAACGCCAGAGAGATCCCGGTGGGGGAAGAGGTCAAGGAAGAATTAAAAGAGAAGAAATGGCGTTTTTCTCCTGATCAGATTCAATATCGGAACACGGTCTTAGTGGATCTGACTGCCCCGGAAGAAGACATCCTGATGAGGATGAAATCAAAAACTCGCTATAATATCCGCCTGGCTGGCAGAAAAGGGGTCGTGGTGCGCAAGGGAGACAGGAGCGACCTGAACCTTTTATACCGCATGTACGCGAAAACCTCGGTGCGGGGCGGGTTCACCATCCGGGGGAAAGAGTATTATCGAACGGTTTGGGACCTGTTTTTGCCCTCCGGTGATGAGCAGGAACATGATCCGGTCGCTGTTCCTTTTATCGCCGAGGTGGAAGGTCAGGTGGTGGCTGCCATCGTATTGTTTCGATTTGGCAGTCGAGCCTGGTACATGCACGGCATGTCCACCACCCAGCATCGAGAGAAAATGCCCACCTATCTGGTTCAATGGGAGGGGATGCGCTGGGCGAAAGAAGCCGGATGTGACGTGTATGATATGTGGGGGGCTCCGGATCAATTTAATAAAGATGACCCGCTCTGGGGAGTGTACCGCTTCAAACGCGGATTCGGGGGAAGGGTATCCCGGACCATTGGCGCCTGGGATTATGCAGTTAAACCGGGGCTGTATAAGCTGTACAATGTATTTCTCCCAAAATTATTGGCTGTGATGAGGGAGTTTGGGGATCGGGAAACCGAAGAGATCGCCTCGGAATGACGAAGTAAGGGCTCTTACGATTTTGATGTATATTAAGCCGGGGAAAGGCAAGCTGAGTATTTCCCTGCCAGAAGATGAGGTGGAACATGTTATCAAAAATTAAACTTGCCCAGACACCAACGCCTGTGTACGAACTTCCCCGCCTTTCATCGCACCTGGGAGGGCCGCAGTTGATGATCAAGCGGGATGACCTGACAGGGCTTGCTTTTGGGGGAAATAAAGTTCGCAAGCTGGAATATTTACTGGCGGATGCTCAGGATCAAAACGCGGATATTGTTTTGACCACAGGCGCGGCGCAGTCAAACCACTGCCGGCAAACCGCAGCAGCCGCTGCCCGGGAAGGGTTAGATTGCACCCTGGTCTTGGCGGGGGACGAACCGGACCGCCCTTCCGGGAATAACTTTTTGGATCAGCTGCTGGGCGCGCGAATTGTCTGGACGAGCCCTGCTGAAAGGGACCGAACGTTAGGGCGCGAGGTGGAAGTTCTGGAAAATGCGGGTAGAAACCCCTACCTCATCCCCTATGGCGGATCGAATTCCAGGGGAGCTTTCGCCTATGCCATGGCTGTCGAGGAACTCATGGCACAGCTTCACGGCCAGGTTCCCGATTGGATCGTGTTTCCTTCTTCTTCCGGAGGAACCCAGGCGGGACTGGTAGCAGGTGCCCGTTATTTTGGATTGGAGAGCCAGATCCTCGGTGTGAGTGTGGATGAGCCCGCAGAGGTATTAACAGCCCGGGTCGTTGAGCTCGCCAACGAGGCAGCACAGCTTTTAGGAGGTGGGTTTTCCTTCACACCCCAGGATATCCTGGTCAATGATGAGTACATTGGAGAAGGGTATGGGGTGATGAGCGATCTGGAGCGTGGCGCTATCCGCGACTTTGCCCGCTGGGAAGGGATTCTTCTGGATCCCGTGTACACAGGTCGGGCAGGGGGTGGGATGCTGGATCTGATTCAGCGGGGATTTTTCACTCCGCAGGAAAGCGTCCTTTTTTGGCACACGGGCGGGACGCCCGGGTTATTCGCGGATACCTACCAGCCTGATATCCTGTAAGGCCCGGAAATGTTTCGTATAGCGACGAAACGGATTGAGGAGAGATCATGGATTTGGGGATAAAGAGTTCGCTTGAGGAATTGATCGCCGAGATCCATGTCCTGGAGGAGACCCGGAAGGCGGAAGGAGAAATAACCGGGATATGTTTGGATTCCCGGGAAATCAAGCCCGGGAACCTCTTTGTCGCCAGCACGGGGACGATGTTTAACGGACATGCTTTTATTGACCAAGCAGTAGAGAAAGGCGCTGCCGCGGTTGTGGGCTCCCAGCCAGCCGGGCGTTTCTCCCATTTGACTGTACCCTATTTTCAAGTCGAGGACCCCCGGAAATCCGCCGCCCAACTCTCGGCAGCTTACCATGGATACCCGGGAAGGAAGATGGTCGTGGTCGGTGTAACGGGAACGGATGGGAAGACGACCACGACCCACTTTATATTCAAGATCCTCAAAGAGGCGGGTCATGAAACCGGGATGATTTCCACGGTCAATGCTGTGATTGGAGATCAAACGGTCGAGACCGGATTTCATGTCACCACGCCTGGCCCCGTTCATGTCCAGCGTTATCTGGCACAGATGGTGCAGGCTGGTATGACCCATGTGGTCATTGAAGCGACATCGCACGGTTTGGCCCAGAAAAGAGTGGATGGCTGCGCCTTTGACGTTGCTGTGGTGACCAATATCACTCATGAGCACCTTGACTACCACGGCAGCTATGAGAGCTATCGGGAGGCCAAAGCCCGATTGTTGAAACTGGCCGCGGATCATGAAGGCAAATCGAATATTCAATCTGGATGGGCTGTCCTGAACCGGGATGACAGCTCCTATTCCTTCTTGTGTGCTCGCGCACAGGAGCTGGGCCTTGAAATTCTCACCTACGGTATGCATGAGGGCGGGGATGTCCAGGGTCATTTGGTGGAACAAGACGCATCTGGAATGGTTTTTGAAATCCGAGGCCTGGAAAGTGGAGGAAGACTGGAGACGACTCTGATCGGGGAGTATAACATCTACAACGCGCTGGCAGCGATCACGGCCTGCAGGGGAGCCCTGGGGGTGGAAATGGCCCCGGTGCAGCGCGGGATCCAGAATGTGTCCGGCATTCCCGGGCGCATGGAGGAGATCGACCTCGGTCAGGATTTTTCGCTCATCGTTGATTTCGCGCACACACCCAATGCCCTGCGCCGGGCCCTGCACACCGCGAATGATCTCACGAGGGGGCAGGTGATCGCGGTTTTCGGGTCTGCCGGGCTGAGGGATCGGGAAAAAAGGCGCATGATGGCCGAGGTCTCTGCTGAACTTGCGGATCTCACGGTGCTTACTGCTGAGGACCCCCGCACAGAGTCTCTGGATGAAATCCTGCAGGAAATGGCTGGCGGCGTTCGTTCCCGGGGAGGGAAGGAGGGGGAAACCTTCTGGCGCGT
>JAGXKM010000060.1 GCA_018335275.1 Anaerolineales bacterium
AGATAGGACGATTTACAGGGAATATCCTGTTTGATGAAAAGATCGGGGGAACCGTTCACATGGCACTGGGAGCAGGTTATCCACAAACGGGAAGCGAAAATAAGAGCATGATCCACTGGGATATGATCTGTGACATGCGGGAGGATTCCGAAATCAAGGTGGATGGAGATCTGGTTTACCAGGATGGTAAATTTCTTTTCTGAAGTTGTGATTATTTGAGATCCATTGGTTGAGATCGGGATCAACGGATTCCGGAGAAAGAGTTTGCGATCTCCGGGCCCAGACCAGGTCATGTAAAAATCTTAAGCACCCCAAAAGCCCCTTTTGACGGAGCGCACATCTTCCGCTGTGATAAACGCATCTTCATCGACCTCGCGGACAATCTCCTCCACTTTCGGTGCATACTTCCTCCTTAAGGTACACCCCAGCACGCTGACCATGCCGTCCTTCCCACGAGCGAGGAACTCTGTGACCGCAAAATCTTTTTCCCGCAAACGCTCCATGACCGCCTGTCCCCGTTGTGTACTGACAATTCTCAGCTCCACAAAGCCAAGGGCCATCCGCTCCTCCAACCACATGCCCAGGATGTTTCCTGTCGCAAATCCAGCGGCGTAGGCGATCATATTGAGAGGGTTTTCCAGATTGGTAAGGACATACGTGATGATCACCACAAATATCGCTGAGCGGATGAAACCAATCACCCATACTTGAACCTTCTTCCCCCGAAAAGTGAACAGCATCCGGAGGGTATCCAGGCTTATTTCTAGCGCCCTTAATATGAAGATTAGAAGGGCAATCATCATCGCCTCTCGCGTAAATTGGAAATTGAAAACTGAAATCATTTGGACTCCCTATAAAAAAGTCGAGGTAGTTGGCAGGATCTCGTCCAACTACCTCACACCGTGATTCTTTAATTTAATTCTTGCCTTACACAGTTCCGTCCATGAGCTCAAAATACATATCTTTTGCGTACTCTTTGACCATCCGCCGCATGCAGAAAGTCGGTGCCAGGGTTCGAATGGACTCCTTCATGCGTGAAATCCACTCTGTAGGAATATTTCCCGCTGAACGCTGATAATAGAGGGGGATGATTTCATTTTCAAGAACATCGTATAAACTCTCTGCGTCTTTTTGATCCTGGAGGTCCGGATCCTCGTAATCCGTTTCATCCCCGATAGCCCATCCATTTTGACCATTATACCCCTCCCTCCACCAACCATCGAGAATGGAAAAGTTCAATACGCCATTCAACGCAGCCTTTTCTCCGGAGGTGCCGGAGGCTTCATTCGGGCGTCGGGGTGTATTCAACCACACATCAACCCCCTGAACCAAATAACGAGCCAAATTCATATCATAATCTTCTAAAAAGACTAATCTGCCCCCATTTTCAGCTTGTTTTACTTTCCGATACACATTTTGGATTAATAATTTCCCAGGCTTATCAGCAGGATGTGCTTTCCCTGCAAAGATAATCTGTACCGGCATGTTCGGTTTATTCACAAGTTTCAGCAAGCGATCCATATCCCGCAAGATCAAGTCGGCTCGCTTATAGGTGGCAAAACGCCTGGCAAATCCAAGGGTCAAAGCGTAGGGATCCAAAAGGGCTCCAGAAGCGACGACCTGGACAGGATGGACCCCTTCATAAAGCCACTGATTCCGCGCCCTTTCCCGCATATAAAAAACTAATTTGCGCTTCAAATGTCTGCGGACAGTCCACAGCTCTTCATCAGGGATCGCCTCCACTCCTTCCCAAACTTCTGGGGCATCAATCCGCTCCAGCCAGTCCTGACCCAGATAACGGCCATATAAATGCCTCAATCGGCGGGCTAACCACGTCCCTGTATGAACGCCATTTGTGATATGACTGATCGGCACTTCATCAACCTTGCGATCAGGCCAAAGATAATTCCACATTTTTCTCGCCACCTTGCCATGCTTCTCTGAGACACCATTCTTGAGTTCCGACATTCGCATGGCTAACACGGGCATGCTGAAGGTTTCTCCCCAAGAAACTTCATGTCTGGCCAGATCGATAAATTCTTCCCGTTCCAGTCCAAGTTTCTCCTGATATTGAGAAAAATATTTATCCATCAACCACAAAGGGAATTCATCACTCCCCGCCGGCACGGGGGTATGAGTGGTGAAAATTGTTTTCCCTTTGACAATCGCTTTTGCTTCCTCAAACGTTCGCCCCTCGCTGACCAGTTCGCGTGCCCTCTCCAGAGCGAGAAAAGCTGAATGACCTTCATTCATATGCCAAATGGATGGGTCGTGGCCCAATTTCCGGAGAGCACGCACTCCACCCACCCCTAATATGATCTCCTGGGAAATGCGAAGATCCAAATCACTTCCATATAAACGGGATGTCAGTTCACGGTCTTCAGACGTGTTACCATCCACATTGCTGTCCAATAAGTAGAGTGGAATCCGCCCCACCTGAATCTTCCAAATTCTCGCCAGCACCTCGCGACCTGGGAGGTCGACGCTGATCGTCACCGGATTATCCTGGTCATCTTTGATGGAGATAACGGGCAGCTCATCAAACTTCAGTCGGACATAATGGGCTTCTTGCCAACCATCTTCTGAGATTTTTTGTGTGAAATATCCTCGGGTATAAAAGAAACCCATGGCTACCAGAGGCAAACCCAAGTCGCTGGCTTCTTTGATATGGTCTCCGGATAGGACACCCAAGCCCCCGGCATAAAAAGGAAGTGTTTCGTGTAAACCGTATTCGGTTGAGAAGTAAGCGATCTCTTCATCCATGATATGGCTGTGATTCTTCTCGTACCAGGTATCTTTTCGTGTCATATACTGGTCAAAAGCTGACATCGCCCGGTCATAGAATTCTAAATAATGATTGTCAGTGGTAACCGCATTTAATTTAGCCCTCTCCACATTTCTAAGAAAAAGGATAGGATTATGATCATACTTTTCCCATAAATCAACATCGATGCGTTTGTAAAGGCGCTGGACATCAGGATGCCAAGTCCACCACAGGTTATAAGCCAATTCACCCAGGTGATTTATACGTTTGGGCAAACTGAAATGGTTCAAGGTTTCCGTTTGATAGTTTTCCATATACATAATTTCCTTTGGCGTTTTTCAGTTAAACTATAACAGCTGAATCAGAAAAACCGGGTAGATTCTACCACCCAGCACCCAATGAGTAAACATAAACGACACTATATGCGATAAAATACACTAACTATTGAGACAAAAAGCCATTATGAGAAAATCAATCCAGCTCTTTATCACCTGCCTGCCTGACACATTTCGCCCCTCTATTGGAAAAGCTGTGCTTAACGTATTTGCTAAGATCGGGATCGAGGTGAACTTCCCTCTGGAACAAACCTGCTGCGGTCAACCCGCCTTCAACGCAGGTATGCGAAGACAAGCCCGGAAGCTGGCTATCCATACCATCCAATCATTTGAAAAGAGTTATGACCCCATCATCCTCCCTTCTGGTTCCTGTACGGCCATGCTCAGAAAAAACTACCTCGAATTGTTTAAAAACGATCCTGAATGGCTTCCACGCGCTCAACGGATAGCCCAAAGGACATATGAATTCACAGAGTATCTGGTGGATAAAATAGGTGTGAGGGAACTGGGTTCCAGTTATCCTGGACCGGTCACGTATCATCCTTCATGCCATCTGCACCGAAGTTTGGGTATTGAAAAACAACCCCTTCTCCTCCTTTCCCATGTCAAGGACTCCACAAAACCGGACCAAAACCTCGAGATCAAGGATCTTCCCAATGCGGAAGAATGCTGCGGGTTTGGCGGCGTTTTCTCTGTAGAACAGCCTCATATATCCAAGGAAATGCTCCAGAGGAAAATCAATCATATCCAGGAAACACAGGCACCCACCGTGGTCACAGCAGACACAGGCTGCCTTCTCCACATAGCGGGCGGCTTACACCGTCAAGGGAAAAAACCCCGCGTGGTTCACATCGCTGAGGTGTTATCCAGCGGTTCATAATGATGGGTCATCAAGCCTAGAAAAAAAGAGTTCTCATGCCTTCACCCTTTCAGCAGCAAATTCAACATGCTATCAAAAATGAAAGCCTACAGTCTGCCTTAGATAAAAATGCAGCGAACCGGGCTCGCGCTCGAGAATCAGCTTATCAAAGCCTATCTGAGCCTTTTGAAACCCTTCGGCAACGAGCGCATAGGGTGAGAGAAGACATTATGGGGGATTTACCCACCCTGCTATCCACTTTTATAGATAACGCTGAGGCTGGCGGCTTTACCGTTCACCGGGCTGCAGACACCATCGAAGCTCAAGGGATCATCCTAAATATATGCCGGGAACACAGGGGGACCCTGGTCGCGAAATCAAAATCCATGGTCAGTGAGGAGATCGAACTCAACCCATTTCTGGAATCAAAAGGCGTTAGGGTGGTTGAAACAGATCTCGGTGAATACATCGTTCAACTGCGGGATGAGCGCCCCTCCCACATCATCACACCTGCAGTACACCTGCAGCGCTCAGATGTCGGAAAGACCTTCCAGGAAAAACTGGGAATTCCTTACACAGAAAATGTTTCCACTCTGACAAATGCAGCCCGGAAACAACTCCGTGACACATTCCTCAAAGCAGATATTGGGATTTCAGGTGTAAACTTCGGCATCGCCAGAAGTGGTTCTCTCTGCATTGTGACCAACGAAGGCAATGGGAGGATGGTAACCTCACTTCCTCCTGTTCATATCGCCCTTATGGGGCAAGAACGATTGGTAAGGGACCTGAATGACCTGGCCTTGATGCTGAGCCTACTTCCACGATCCGCGACGGGACAAAAAATGACGGTGTACACACAAATTCTCAACGGACCCAGACTATCCACGGATCCGGACCAGCCCCAGGAGCGACATCTGATTATCCTGGATAACGGGCGTTCCGCTTTGCGTGATTCTTCACTCCGCGAAGCTTTATTGTGTATTCGCTGCGGGGCCTGCCTGAACGCCTGTCCGGTCTTTCAGGAAATCGGGGGGCACGCATATGTGGGAAACCGAGGAAAGCATACACCTTACCCCGGCCCCATCGGATCCATTGTCTCTCCCGGATTGTTCGGTCAAAAAACCTTTGGCCATCTGGCCCAGGCCAGCACCCTGTGTGAAGCATGCTATGAAGCCTGCCCGGTGAAAATAGATTTGCCGAAGTTGCTCCTCCGCGTCAGAGCCGGGGGACTGGCAATCCCGCCTACCGCCAAGGACCGACATACCCCTGCTGGTTTAAATCCCCTGACAAAATTAACCCTTCGCGTGTTTACATGGCTATCAAAAAAAGGTTCCCGTTTTCATTTTGCGCAAAAAGCCCTGGGTAAGCTGGGGAGCCTGATTTCTCTCAAGGGCTGGATCCGTATGCCTGACTTCACGGGATGGGGGATCTCTAAAGATCTCTTACAGCCAGCGAAAAAGCCGTTTCGAGATCTTTTCCCCTCTCTCCAGAAGGAATTAACAATTGAAAATGAAAAATTTAAAAAGGCAGGGGATTGGAAAAAACAACCCCGGCCAGATGATTACCCTCAGGTTCTCCAGAACACCACAGATCAATTCCGCCAGGAACTTGAGAAATTGGGAGGACATTTCATCCCCTGCAGTCCCCACACACTCCCGGAAAGGATCTTTGAATGTATTAAGGAACAAGACACCCAAAAGATATTTTCCTGGAAAGCCCCCAGTCTTCTCCCCGGGGTTTTATCCTTTCTCCAGGAGCATGGTATCAACATCGTTCACCAATCTGACCCGGAGATAAAAATAGGATTGACGGGTGCACAGGCTGGGATCGCGGAGACCGGAACCTTGCTTCTGACCTCAGGGAAAGATCGACCCGCAACAGCCTCCTTGCTCCCTCCCCTTCATCTGGCGGTCCTGGACGCAAAAGATATCCACAGAACTCTGTCTTCGGCTCTGGGTGATCCCGCTGTGACGAAAACTTCAACGATCAACCTGATCAGCGGTCCTTCCCGCACCGCAGATATCGAAATGACCCTGGATATCGGGGTGCATGGGCCCCGGGAAGTATTTGTTTTTTGTCTTGGACAATGAAGAATTCAGGATGCTTCCAGTAATTCGATAACAGCATCCATAATTCGAAAAGCCACCTCCGATTTCTTCATTAAAGGCAGCTCTTCAAGCCGACCATCCTTCCACAACAGCAAAACGCGGTTGGTGTCCACATCAAACCCGGCATCAGGCTCTGAAACGTCGTTCGCCGCGATTAAATCCAGATTTTTGGCAGTTAATTTATCTTCTGCATTCTCCTTTAAATGATCCGTTTCCGCCGCAAAACCGACGCTTATCTCTGGAGCGCCAGATCGGGATTTGTGTTCCGCTACCGCATGCAGGATGTCAGGGGTAGGTTTCAATGAGATTTGAAGCATGTCATGCTCTTCTTTTTTAATTTTCGAGGAAACACGCTTTGCAGGCTGGTAATCCGCCACAGCTGCTGCCATGATCAAAACATCCGCTTCCGGCAACAAATTAAGGACGGCTCTCTCCATCTCTTCCGCTGTGGACACATCATGTACATTCGCGCCGACGGGCACTTCAAGGGCTGAGGGCCCAGAAATCAAATCGACATCCGCCCCCAAATCCAGAGCAGCCCGGGCAAGGGCATACCCCTGCTTTCCCGAAGAACGATTGGTGATCACCCGGACAGGATCAATCGGCTCCTGCGTGCCTCCTGCTGTGACGACAAATTTTTTTCCCGATAAAGGACCTTCTCTGGCCAATGCCAGGCGTAAATGCCCTAATAATTCCATAGGCTCAAGCATGCGCCCTTTACCCGCTAAACCGGAGGCAAGATGTCCTTCCGCCGGGCCAAGTATCCTCATCCCTCTTTGCTCTAAAATCCGCAGGTTTTCCTGAGTTGCTGGATTGGCGTACATCCCCCCATCCATGGCGGGTGAGACCAATAATGGAGTGCGGGATGCTAAAGCACAGACCGTCAGCAAGTTATCTGCAATCCCTTGGGCCATCTTCGCTATTGTATTCGCTGTAGCTGGAGCGACCATGAAGACGTCATTTTCCTCTCCCAGCTCAATGTGCAAGACATGTTCGCCCCCTTCCCAAAGGTCTTTTTCACGATACGCTCTTCTCCCGGTAACAGACTCAAAGGTAATCGCATTTACCAATTTAGCAGCTGCATCCGTGAGGATTACATCCACCAAGGCCCCTTTTTGGGTCAAGCGAGAGGATAACGTAACCGATTTATAGGCCGCAATGGAGCCCGTCACGCCGAGAACCACCCTTTTCCCTTGAAATATATTCATGAAATTTTCTCCCAGACTTTATAATTTTTGGGAATTTTCATCCTTTATTTGTTCATCTCCCAGATGATCCGCAAACCGTCCAGCGTTAACCAGGGTGCAACCACGTCGATCACTTTTGTTTCCCGGGCGATGACTCCGGTCAACCCCCCGGTGGCGATCACCTTCATCTCCGGTCCTAATTCCTTCCGAAACCTCGTTACCATGCCTTCCACCAATCCCACATACCCAAAAATCAAACCGGACTGCATGGCATGGGGGGTGTTTTTTCCAATCACTGCGGGAGGATGGGACAAATCCACCCGGGGCAACTTGGCTGCCCTTTGAAAAAGGGCGTCAGCTGCAATGCTGATTCCTGGAGCGATCGCACCACCTAGATAATCTCCCGCTCTGGAAATAGCATCGAAGGTCGTCCCCGTCCCGAAGTCGACCACACAGGCAGGTCCTCCATATAAGGCCTGAACGGCAGCAGCATCCACAATCCGATCCGCCCCCACAGATCGCGGGGTTTCATACAAAATTCGCACCCCTGTTTTCACACCCGCATCAACCACTAACGGGGTTTGATCAAGGTACTCTTGACTGGCCTGGGTAATTTTTCCCGATACCGGGGGCACAACCGACGCCATACACACGCCGGTCAGCGATCCCGGATCAAGGCCTCCATGCTCAAGAAGCCCTAAAATCTGCAGCCCGTATTCATCCGGCATGCGGTCATGGTCCGTGGAAACCCGCCATCGGGGACCGAGCTCGTCTCCCTTATAAATACCCATCGAAATATTCGTATTTCCAACATCAATTGTGAGCAACATACCCCACCTCACCCTTCTACATCATTTCAAAAGTACATTATCGATCAGGCGCGTTTCACCCACAAAAACCGCCATCGAAAGCAACCCCTTTTCAATCTCACCCGCTTGCTCTTTCAATGTCTCCGGATTCGCACAGGATACATATTGGAGTTCAGCCAAAGGCTCTTCATTCACACGATTGGCAACGATCCCTCGCAGTTGATCCGCGTCCCTCACCCCCTGCTGAAACGCCTTTTTGGCCTGAAATAAACCCTCCGATAAAGAGAGAGCAGCTTTTCTTTCTTCTTTATTTAGATATTTATTTCTGCTTGACATGGCCAACCCGTCAGGTTCGCGGACGATAGGACAAACCACGATGTCCAGTGGATAATTCAAGTCCCGGACCATTTGTTTAATGACCACAGCCTGCTGGGCATCTTTCTGACCGAAATAAGCCTTCTGGGGTTGGACGGCGTTAAACAGTTTCGCCACCACAGTTGTCACCCCCTTAAAATGTGTCGGACGTTCAGCACCCTCCAGGGGTTTTGTGACTTCCTCCACCAAAACCCAACTTTGATAATCTTCCGGGTATATCTCCTCATCTTCGGGAATCCAGACCAAATCAGCGCCTTCTTCCTCCAACAAGGAGGTGTCACGATCGATATCCCGGGGATAGCTTTCCAGGTCCTCCTCAGGGGCAAACTGTGTGGGATTGACAAAAATGCTCACCACCACACTGGCACATTCCTGGCCTGCCTGCCTGACGAGAGACAAGTGCCCTTCATGCAGGTAGCCCATGGTTGGAACAAAGCCAACCGGTTCAGCTAATTCATTTCGAGCTTTTCTCAGTTCAGAAAACGTTTCCACAGATTTCATACATGTTCCTTTTTCAATTCAACTAATGACTTAACCAGATAAGTTAACGCCTGATTTATGGGTGTGGATATATCCTTTTCTTGACCTGCACGAACAACAGCTCCACAGATGGCTTCGATCTCTGTGGGTGCTCCCCGAGAAACATCCTGGAGCATAGAGGAGTGATTACTCGCGGTCCTTCGGGCCACATCTTTCGCTAACGCCAAGGGGTCATCAAATCCAATTTCAATGCCCTGAGACTCAGCAATCTTCTCCACTTCCCACACAGCTTGCCCCATTAATGCCAATGCGGATTGACTCTCCAGAAGCTTCCCGTTCGGGACGCCCAAGATCGCTGTAAGGGGGTTAATGGCCACATTAATGAGCAGTTTTCCCCAAATCAATGAATTCACATCAGGAGCGTTTTCCACTTTAAACCCGGCGTTTTTCAATCCTGTAATCAAAGGGGGTAATTGGGGGTGATCTTCAACTGATATGATCCCCTCCCCGCCCGGCCGGACATGACCGGGTCCCAGCAGCGTGGCCCCCGTCGTCGTCACCCCTTGCGCAGCTCGCTTCTCACCCAGGTGATCTGCTAAAAGCTCCCTGTTCCCCAAACCATTTTGGAGTGTTAGTGCGACGCCCTCGGGTTCCAATATCTCAGAGAGCTGCCGGGCCGCTCTTTGTGTTTGCCAGGATTTAACAAGCACGAGTGCATAGCGGGCCTGTCCCACCTCAGCGGGGCTTCTCACTGCCCGGGCTGGGTATGCCACTTCCCCTTTGGGGGAAGCTAAACGAATCCCGTGCTCCCGTATAGCTTTGACCCCCTCCTCCCATGTCCCCAACAGCGTGACGTCCATTCCCGTTTTTGACAACCGAGCCCCAAACAGGTTCGCCAACGCGCCCGTTCCCATGATGAGGATTTTATCCACGGTCATCCTCCTCAACCCGGGCCAAGAATAAATCCCATTCCTCTTCTGGAATGGAAAACGTATGTTTTTCTTCAGGGAAGAGCCCTTGCTCCACTTCCTCTTTATAGGACAGGAAAGCCTGAGACATGTCCTGGTGTAAAGAAGCGTATTGCTTCACAAATTTTGGAACAAAAGCATCAAAAAGGCCCAGCAAATCATGGGTGACCAGAACCTGGCCATCACACCCTGCCCCTGCGCCTATGCCGATGGTAGGAATCTTGAGCTGACTAGAAACAAAATTTGCTAAACGGGCTGGCACGGATTCTAATACGATCCCAAAACAACCAGCTTCTTCCAGCCGCAGGGAATCTTCAAGCAGCTCATATGCTGCCGCTGCTGTTTTCCCCTGCGCTTTAAAGCCCCCTAACTGATGTACACTTTGCGGAGTAAGACCGAGATGTCCTAAGACGGGGATACCCGCGTCAAGGATGGCCCGGATTTCCTCCAATCTTTCCTCACCCCCTTCCAACTTGACAGCATCCATACCAGCTTCTTGCAGGAAACGACCCGCGTTCCTGACCGCATCTCCCACAGAGGCCTGGTAGGACATGAAAGGCATATCGCCAATCAACAAAGCCCGAGAAGCTCCCCTGGAAACCGCCCGGCAATGGTGGAGCATTTCTTCCATGGTCACCGGCAGCGTGTTCTGATACCCCAGCACGACCATGCCTAAAGAATCCCCGACAAGAATGGAATCAATACCCGCTTTATCCACAGCCACAGCCGTCGGATAATCATACGCAGTGAGCATGGTCAACACGTCTCCCTGCGCTTTTTTGACACGGAATGTTCTGGTGGTAACTTTGTTTTCAGATGGGGACGAAGACATGGTACCCTCCTTGTTGGGGTAGGGGCCGGAAAGGGATCACTATTCTGTTTTTCCTATCTGCTGTCTCAGTTCAGCCTGCTATCTAAGCAGCAGTATTATTATTATTCAAAGAGAAAAAAATTACAAGATGACCGGTATCTACTTGATCGTTTTCATTACCTACGTTTCGTAGCCATGCTCACTCAGAAAAGAACCAAATTTGCGGATACATAATGCCTTTTCTTGTTCCGAGAAAACTTCGCGGTGTCGGCCTATCTTCCCTTCAGAAAAATGGGTCCCTTTCAGGTCCGAGGGACCTTTTTCAGGTCTGTATTTATCCACTACACTGACAAGGGCGGATTCTTTTTCCCCAATGCCTACATATCGAATTAATTCATCTGCTTTTTCCTCGTAATTTAAAAGGAAATCTTCATATCTTATATTGTAAATGGAATCCAAATTTAACCATCCTTGACCAATCCGAATATATAAATCCATGAATTCTATGGCTTCCTCAATGGAAGTCAATGCAGAAAATACATTCGTTCTTCCTTGGCTTCTCATAAATTGACCATATTCATATGCGGATAACGCAGCATCTCTGGGGTCGCGGTATATATATGTAGGTTTAATCAACCCGAGTTTAATGAATAAATCAGCTAAAGGTTTTCGTCCTGCATGATTCTTAATAACATAGCTCTTTTCAAAAATTAAAGGAATCATCACCGGCAAAAGTCGATGGAAAGACAACGTCCCCTGAAGAAAATATCCCGCTGTAAGCAGTTTCTCTAAATAGTATTTGTCACGGATATCCCCTGTATCTACCCCCCCAGCAGCGACCACTAAATTATGTGTAAGTTCAAAAAACCATCCAGACCCAGCTCGGGGCATACCGCTTGATAAGATCAATGGATTCCTCATCATCTTCCATCCTCGTTGGCGTGTACACTTCTGAGCAGATCTTTCTTCTCATTTTCCGGTAAAAAAGCCACCTTTAAAGAATTTTTTTGTGCCTGTTTGATTTGAGTGGGGGAAAGTCCCGCTGCAGGTGCAGCTGTTGAATATTCATGGCGAAGGTCTATCCCGCTGATTCCCGGGTCATCCGTGTTGATGGTGGCCAAGATACCATTTTCAAGAAAACGACGAAGGGGGTGTTCCTGCAGAGAAGAGACCACA
>JAGXKM010000061.1 GCA_018335275.1 Anaerolineales bacterium
AGCTCTGCGATATGACCGCCGATGGCCTGCTCCCAGTCCCGGGGCGGTGAGGATGGAAGTTCAAACATGGGCACATGGTTTTCCACCACATGATCCACCTCGGAGAGATGGATTTGGGTATCCCCCAACGTCCAGGGCAAGTTCTCATTGATTTCCAGCACGACCAGGTCTGCGGCTTCGATGAGCATTTTTTCGATCACCAGGCAGGTGGAAAGGGAGAGATAACCGCGTTTGTCAGGCGGAGTGGCGGTTCCCCAGAAGATATCCAGATGATCCCCGGCGGCTTCCAGGCGAACTCTGGCAGCTGCGTGCAGGTTATTGGGGATGTAGGATGTTCTACCCTGCGGGTGAACTTCCCGATCTGGAGCGCCGTAAAACCAGTTTTCAACGAAAAAACGACCGGCCATTTCCGGTTGGAGCACAAAATCGTACAGCCGGAGGGGTAAACAGACCCAGACGGTGACATCCCTGAGCCGGTCCCCCTGGTTGCCAAGTTCCGTGAGCAAACCTACTGGTTCTGAAGCCGCCATGGCGGCCCCGATGGTGTGATGGGACTGCACCAACCCCACGGCCTCGGGTATGGAGATCAATTTTTGTGTATAGAGGTCATGTACGGTCATTTTTAATCAGGTCCCGATTACGATTCCGCCGTCCACGCGAAGCACGGCTCCGGAGATGAAGCTGGCCTGATCGGAAGCCAGAAAGGTGTAGGCATTGGCCATGTCTTCTGGCTGTCCTAACCGGCCAAGCGGGGTGCGCTGCCGCATACTTTGCAAGACCTTTTCAGGCATCGCCTGGACCATTTCTGTGGCCGTGAACCCGGGGGAAACAGCGTTGACACGGATCCCGTAGCGGCCCAATTCTCGGGCCCAGACCTTGGTCATCCCGATCACCCCGGCTTTGGTGGCCACGTAATTAGTTTGCCCAAAGTTGCCGTCCAGGCCGACAACCGAGGTCGCGTTGAGGATCACGCCGCTTTTCTGGGGGATCATATGTTCGGCAGCCGCCCGCGTGCACAGAAAAACACCTTTCAGATTGACATCAATCACGCTGTCAAACATCTCGTCGGTCATGCGTTTTTTGACCTCACCCTCTTTAAATTTGACCAACTGGCCGTCATGGGTGATGCCGGCGTTGTTGATCAGGATGTCGAGTTGTCCCCATTTTTCCATCAAGTCAGAGAGGTTCTGGTCCACTTGCTCGGCGCTGGTGACATCAACATGCTGGTAAAGGGCTGAAGCGCCCTGATGATTGAGTTCAGCGGCCAGCTCCTGGCCGTTTTCATCGGCAAGGTCCCAGATCGCAATCCGGGCCCCTTCTTTTGAGAAACGAGCAGCAACAGCCCGGCCGATCCCGTTTGCGCCTCCGGTAATCACTGCCGTTTGGTTTTCAAGAAGCATCTTCTTTTCTCCTGTTTGGTTTCGGTGGATCCGGTAATTTATAGGGGTGGTCAATCCTTTGCTCTGGTATCTTTTGAAACCGGCCAGCTAGCGCCAGGTGACATGGTCTCGAGGGTAATGTAGCGCTGCATAAACGCTTCCGCATCGGTCCATTTGGTGAAGGAACAGGAATCATCAGACTGCACGTGATGGATTGCGCCCCGGCATTTGACGGGCGTTTCAGGGTCCGATGTGTCCTGGACAAAGCGAATCACGAATGAAGAGATAGCCAGTTGATCACCCATGCCTGGCAGTATAACAAAGGGATATAACAGGATGGTTACAAGCAGTAGTAATGGGGGTCAGGGTGTGCCGCTGGTCAGAGAATGATAGCTGGCGATTGTTTCTGGAGAGGGAGAGATTTCCAATTCATCCCACAAAATCTGCACGCAGCGCTGGTAGGTTCGGCCAATTTGTCCATGATCGCCCAGCTGCGAGTAGGCGAACATAAGATGTCGATACGCGCGTTCCCAGCAGTTGTCCTCGGAGAATATCTTCTGGCAGAGATCGATGGTTTTTTCCGGCAGGCCGCTGGCGAGGTAAAGTTCGCAGAGTTTATCGGCTGCCCGCAGGTAAAGAACAGAAAGGTGCTCCCGTTCCGCGGCCGCCCAGGTATCATAGCGTGCATCAGGAAGATATTCTCCCTGGTAAAGCTGGAGAGCTTTTTCTAATTTGGGTAGAGCCCGTTCAGGCGACTGGGGCAGGTATTGATCTGCGGTTTCCAGGGAGCGGGAAAATTCATCAACGTCCAGCCATAAATCCGATTTCCGGCGAAGGAAATACAGGCTTTCATCCCGGCCGATAAAGGCGGAGTCTCTTCCCGGAGGGCGGTCGGGTTCAAGGACGCGGTAAAGGGTGCTCAGGGCCACTTTAAATCGGTTTTTGGTTTGATCCGGGCTGGCCTCAGGCCAAAGATATTCATAAATCAATTCCCTTTCCAGTCCCTGGTCGCGGAAAGTCAGGAAAACCTGGAAAATCTGTCTGGTCTTAGAACGCTGCCAGCCGCTGCTGGTGATCTGGGTGGGACCGCGCCATGTTTGAAATTTCCCCAGGGTATAAACCCGGAGCTGGTATCCGGGATGAAAGACGATTTCCGGTAAACCCGCATCTGCCAGCAGCTGCCGGGCGTACGTATCTTCCCAGCCCTGATCTCTGGCTGTGATCAGGAGCGGGATGGTCCTGTGTTCATCAAGGGGTCCGAGCAGAGTTGGTTTAATAAAAAGGAAATCGTATCGCTTTTCCCGGCACAAGCTCAGCAGACGGGGAAGTTCCTGCGCCAGGGCATCCTGGTTGCTCTGCTGATGCCAACCCAGGCAGCGCCACAGTCTGGATGCGGCAGTACCAAAGGGATCACTGCATTCCTGAAATCCGCGCTGTGCTTCTTGCAGCCAGCTGAAAGCAGAATCAAACCTGTTTGCCTGGAGGTAACTGGCGCCCAGGGTCAGCCGGAGCAAGGAAGCGATCCATTCATCTCCTGATTCCAGGGCGATCTCGATCCCCCGCTCAGCCAGGTCAGAAGCCTGATCCAGGTCTCCCTGGTAGCCGTAGACGCGGGTCAGGCCCCAGTAAGCTTCCACCCTCAGGCGGGGAACCGCCAGCGCCCGGCTGATTTCGACTGCTTTTTCAAATTCTTTCCGGGCCTGGGCAGATTTTTTTTGACCGCATTTAACCATCAAGGCGTGACCTTTACGCATGTGCCCCACGGCGGTCACAAACGGTGAATCCAGCTGGTTGCCCCGCCGGATGCCTTCCAGGGCGGTTGAATAAGCTTTCTCCGCTTCTCCCTGAAAAGCGCAAATCAGAGAAAGCACCAGCAGGGTTTCCCTGTGGGCCCGGGGAGTGTGCACGGGCTGTTCGCGTTCCTGCTGGGCGCGGATTTCCAGCTTCTCTCGGGCTTCCTGGAGCTGTCCTGTACGAAGCAAAACCCGGTAAAGCAGCTCGGATTCCGCGGGGCCTTCCCTACGCAGGGCATCGGCTTTCTGCCGGTACTCCTCGGCTTTCACAGTTTTCCCGGCGTTGAGTTTATTCTCAGAGAGCAGTTCATAAAGCCTGGCGTTTGCTTCCCGGTCTTCTGTCCGATCGGAAAGACGCAGGGCCTGCTGCAGCAGTTCGGAGGCCCGGCTGGGATTGACCGTGTCCAGGTATACCCGGGCCTGGCCCCGCAGAGCCCGTCCTATTTCCGCGGTTTGACCCTGGTCCCGCCAGATTTTTTCGGCCTGTTCATACCAGCCCAGGGATTCCTGAAAGCGGCTTCTGAGGCGGGCCAGGTCCCCGAGATGCTGCAGCAGAGCGGGATGTTGGTGATATAACTCCGGCGGCAGTTTTTCCAAATATCCAGCCAGAGAATCCAGCTGCCCGGCTTTCAGCAGCTGCCTGCCGTGATCTGCCAACAGCCGGGCGGCCCTTTCAGGTTCAGCAGCTTGAAAGGCATGGTAAATTGCGGAGCCCAGATCATTTTCTGCGGTGTAATAATCACAAGCGTCGGCATGCCAGCGGCGGGCTTCCACCGGATCGACCTGCTGCAGGAGCAGATTATGAAAGATGTGCTGGTAGCGGAGCAGGTTGCTGCCGAGATCAACCACAAAAAGGTCTTGACGCTGTAAATAATTGAGCAGAGCGGCGCTGTCCTGCTTGTTGCGGACAGCATCACAGGCTTCCGGGGTCATCACCCGCAGGATCGACGAGGTATGTAAAAATTTTTGAATATCTTCCGGCTGCTGCTCGAGGACTTCATGGATCAGGATCGAAAATAAATCTTCCATGGTCGAGTCTTGATTATCAAGTGCATCACCAATGGAGGCTACAGCACCGGTGCGGAGGCTCTGCCAGATCACATGAAGGGCGACAGGCCAGCCGTCAGTCGCGGAGAATAATTCCTGAACCTCTTGTTCTGTAAGCTCGTATTGATATCCTTCCCGGAAAAGCAGGTTGATCTCATCTTTTTCGAAGGCCAGAAATCCCTGATCAAACTTGAGGACTTCTCCTTGCGACTGCCAGCGAAAATGGTTGGGAAGCTTGACCGGCTGCCGGGAGGAGAGGTAGATGTGCAGGTTGGGAGGCGCCAGGCTGACCAGGCGGTCAAGCAAAAAGACGACAGTTTCTGATTCCAGCAGAAAGTGGACATCATCCAGGAGTAAGAAAATTGAGCTTTCCAGCTCCCCGAGAACATTCAGTAACTGGTCCAGGATTTGTTTAGCAGGCAGGGTTCCCTGGGTGCTGTCCCAGTTCCGCAGCGTTCTGATCGGTGAGTCAGGCGTGTTGGGAAGCACCCGCTGGACAGCATGCAGTAAATAGAGCAGAAAATTGGGCGGATTGGTGTCATCAGCTGTGATCTGGTACCAGATCACAGGATGTTTCTGGTCAAGCTCATGAGCCAGGGTCTGCAGGGCGGTGCTCTTTCCGTATCCCGGGTTGGCCTGGAGCACGGTCAGCCGGCAGCGGTTGCCCTCAGCAAGGCGCTGGAGGATGCGGTCCCGGACCAGTAGCCGGGGAGGTGGTTGGGGAGGGGTGATTTTTACCTGCAGGACCTCGGGAAAGATCATAACAGCAGCCAGTCGCTTTTTAAGGTGTGGATCACAGGGTGATGGGCTGGAAGAGAACCAGGGGTTCTTATTAGCCGTCTTTCCACCAGCACATTAAGCAATAGGGGATAAAATGCGGTCTTTCCATTATAGTACGTTTCTATATTCCAGCGCCTGTTACCTTGCTCACCTTTTCCGGGTAAAGAGTACATGAAAATTCCCCAAAATTACCCGAAAATCGTGCAGAGATGATTAATGTGACGGGAAAGTAGAGCAGGTGATCCAGATTAGTTTCTATATGGTTCTTTGTGCATCTTTATTGAAATTGCAGTGGAGAGATTGTTTTTGTACTTTCAGTGAAATTCGTGTTGTTTGCTGGTTCGAAAGTATAGATCTTTTTTACCCCCAAATCTGGAATAATATCAATTCAATTTGAATTCGGAGTCATATGCTCTATTCATC
The DNA here is from genome assembly GCA_018335275.1 of Anaerolineales bacterium. Lineage (GTDB taxonomy): Bacteria > Chloroflexota > Anaerolineae > Anaerolineales > UBA11858 > B10-G9. The sequence goes on from JAGXKM010000061.1 coordinate 5,423, forward strand.
AATCCAGGGCTGTGAGCAAAGGTGGCTGTACCTCAAGCATTTCTCCGGCAATTCGTAAACTAGCTTAGTATTCCGTGTGATTCATGTGATAAAGGTGAAGTTTGACTTGAAATAGAGATACATTTTGACTGATCTAAGTTTCCTCTTTGAGGGGACTGAGATTATAATATCTTGTACTCTTAATAGAGTATCAGGGTATTGATTGCCCTTCTTTATAACTAAAATATATATGTGAATAAGATGCCCTGGGAAATCCGTGCAGGAATGTAGGGCTATGCATTCATGGGAAGGGCCTTTACAATTGCCTATAATAACCTAAATCTCATGAATATTCCCCCCACCTCCGTTTTCGGTCCAGAAAGATTTTCCTGCCGGACAGAGGATCTGGTTTTTTATTTGAGGAGTTGATAGCCTTGGATGTCCTGAAACGTCTTTTACGATATGTTCGACCTTATTGGAAGACGCTGATATTCGTCAGCGTGTTGCTTTTACTTCGAACTGGATTAACGCTGGTACCTCCCCTGATCCAAAGACGGGTCATTGATCAGGTCATTGGCAACGAAAACCTGCAGCAGCTGTGGGGGCTGATCATCATATTGATCGCCGTCCACGCCTTGACCAGGGTCGTTGAATTTGGCGATTTGTATTTCCGGCATGTTGTGGGTGAAAACTTCATATTCGATTTACGTGTCCGCATTTACTCACATCTTCAAGATCTCTCCCTATCCTTTTACGAAAACACATCCACGGGTGAACTTATGTCCAGGGTGACCAATGATGTCAATGTCCTGGAGCGGTTTGTCACTCATGGGGTGGCTCTCACGTTGGCAGATTTGCTCCGTTTATCAGGTGCATCTGTCGTGCTGCTGACTCTGAACTGGAAATTAGCCATGGTGATGCTTGCCCCGCTGCCCGTATTGGCGGGGGGATTATGGGTCTTCAATCAACGAGCTCGACCGATTTACCGACGCGTACGGGACAGATTAGGTGATATCAATGCCAGTCTTCAGGACAAATTGACAGGGATTCGTGTGGTCCAAGCTTTTGAGCAGGAGGAAGTGGAGTTAGTTAAATTCCGCAGGGTGAGTCAGAATTACCTCGAAGAACGAGTCCTTGCCATTCGGACCTGGTCGGTTTTCTTTCCCATATTTAGGTTTTTATCGGCTCTGGGCGGCGCGCTGGTGCTCGGATTCGGCGCACGTCTAGTGGTCACTAATCAGCTGTCTTTGGGGACACTGGTGGCTTTTTTGTCGTATATTATCTCCTTTTATGAACCACTCAGGCGCTTGACGGAAATCGATAATACATTTCAGCAAGCGATCGCAGCGGGAGAACGCATTTTTGAGCTGCTGGATAGAAGATCTCAGATTCAAAATGCGCCGGATGCATTGCATTTAGAGGACATTCATGGGGAAGTGGTTTTTGATCAAGTCCATTTCCGATATTCAGATGGCGATGAGAGCGTTGATCCTCAAGAAGAAAATGTGCTGCACGATATTTCCTTCAAAATCGAACCAGGGGAGGCTGTCGCCTTGGTCGGCCCCAGCGGGGCAGGCAAAACGAGCATCGCGAACCTGATGTGCCGGTTTTACGACCCGGACCGTGGGCGGGTGCTTGTGGATGGACATGACCTCAGGGATGTAGAAGTTAAATCTCTCCGGAAACATATAGCAGTTGTTTTGCAGGATACATTTTTATTCAACACAACGGTGAAGGACAACCTTTTATACGGGAATCCGGAAGCGGATGAAGAGGAAATGATCGATGCAGCCAAAGCTGCTCATGCTCATGATTTCATTCAGGAATTACCTGAGGGGTATGATACAGAAATTGGGGAGCGTGGAGTGAAACTCAGCGGGGGACAAAAACAAAGGTTATCGTTAGCCCGGGCTATTTTGACGGATCCCAGGATCTTGATCCTCGATGAAGCTACATCTTCCGTGGATGCCGAAGCGGAATATCTTATCCAGCAGGCGCTGGAAGAAGTCATGAAAGGGAGGACAGCGCTGGTGATCGCTCACCGCTTGAGCACCATTCGCAATGCGGATAAGATTATCGCTCTGGAAGGGGGCCGTATCCGGGAAGTGGGCAGCCATGAAGACCTTCTGGCCCAGGAGGGATTATACAGCCAGCTCTATCAAAGACAGTTGGATTTGGTGCAGGATGGATCTGAAGAGGAGTAATCCATCAGGGTTTTATCCTATTGAGAAGGGAGTATGTTCCCACTCACGGACTGTTATGATGTTTTGTCGGGGCCATATTTTGAGGATGTTATATTTCCCATATTAAATTTTTTGAGTTTTAAAATGTGATGCCAGCAGCGGGTCAAGACACAAAGAGGTTACCATGCGTAAAGCTGTCCACAGGTTTGTTATTTATCTTTTCGTTTTTCTACAGGTTTCAATGCTGCTGGGATGCGGGTCAGGGCAAAAATATGGACCAATGATTACACCTACCCTTACGCTTACGCTTTCCCCAACCTCTACTTTAACCCCTACCAGCACCCCCACACCTGAAATTATTGCGACGAATACCCCGGAACCGACCATATCTGCGGAGAAACAGGAATACATTTCAAATATGATCTCTATCTTTGAAACATGGGGCGATGCGTTAAGGGAGCTTTCAAAACTTCTTGAAGATGTCAGCGGGGATGCCAATCTCTTTTTTGAGGAAGAATGGAATGAAAAATTTACGAAAATGTTAAATAAGATTGAGGATGCCAATCAAATGGTAGACGAGTTGAATCCCCCTGAGGGCTATGAAGAGGGGCATGCCATTCTCTTGGATATCAAAGAGAGCGCAGCGAAATCGGTGGAGTTGTTGGGAGTAGGTATCGACGAATTCAACCCAGATAAACTAGGGCAGATTAATGGTTACATCGACCAAACAAATCACGATGTTGCCAGGCTAAAGGATTGGATTGAGGATGAATTCGGCTCTGAGGCAGTGGAAAGCGTTGATTAATAAGAATCCTTAACCTCACCTTCTAATTGTGTGGGAGACAGTCCAGCGGCATACGCCTCATGATCTGTGTAGAACCAGTTATGAAATTCTGCCAGGGTTTGGATTCTCTCTGTCAAAGGTTGGAGCGATTTTATGCTAATCGCTTCTTTTTTTAATCTGGCTTGAAGTAAATCCCCACGAAGACCTCGATTGGGGGCTGAAGCGAAAGAAAGATGAAATGAGTATGGAAGAGGGAGAAGGTCGTAAATCCAAGTGAAGACGCGTTTGACCCTTTCCAGGTGAAATTCAGAAGTGATGATAAGCAAATTCCTCAAGGATCGGGGTTGGGTGTGGATCACACGGGAAAAGAAGGCATTCCCAATCGTGTCATAAGAGCTGATTTCCGTCAAGATCTGGTCGCGGGGTATGCCCTTTTGGAGGAGATAGTCAGCAGCAACATGAGATTCGTATTTCGGGAATCCGTGGTCATCTAACGGGGGAGGCTTGTGGACTGTGCCCCCGCTCAGCAGCATATAAAAGGCGTCTGCATGATCCAGGTTCAGGGCATAATCCAATCGGGCTTGTGTCCAGGGGTGGAGCCTTCCCGCTTTATCTAATCCACCTCCGGGAACCAGGATGGCATCATAGTATTCCATATCTATGCAATTTCAACAGCATAATCCTCAATGTCTTCATATCTACGAAATCATGTCTGATCGTATGAGATGTGTAGGAGAGGTCAACCCTCGTTATGATGGGTCTGGTAGAGCAAGTTCAAGAAAATAAGCCCTAAAGGAAGGATTAAGGCAGGAAATAATCCACATATCGCATCATATAGGACGTCCCAGGAGCAGAAAAGTTGAGGGGGACTTATCCTGAATGGTACCAATGATAGATTTTATGCTGACTTTATTAGTTCTTAAAGTGTATATTTTTGATAAATTGCCAAAGCCAGGAACCCAAAAGGCAGGATCATCGCCGGGGAGAAACAGCAGTCATTGAACATCCTCGCGAACTGATCCATGATGCACCCGGTAAGGATGAAAGAGGAAAAGATTACCAGGGCGGCGATGAAAAATAATTTTCCCGTCTGCTTCTTCATTGAGGACCTCCGTAAATGGTTGGGAAATTGTCGAACGAATTCGCTTGACTCAACAAAGCAGATACCGGTAAAGTAAGATTTATCGTCTTTTGGCTGCATAAATAACTAGGCAACCAACAGGAAGTAAAACCGCTGGAGAAAAACAGCACAATGTGTCATAGACATCATCCAGGAATCCCAGGCCCGTGTTGCTGCAGCCCATCAATAGAAAAGAAGTCCAAAGAAGGATAACACCAAGGAGTGCCGCAATCCAATGTTTCTTATGCATATGTTGAAGCCCCACTCCGGACAAAAAAGAAACTCTCAAGTCAAATAACAAAAAGCTTTCACCGATCACCTTCTGCCAATTTCCTACTGGATTTTAACATGTTTTTTTCATCTTTTGTTAATCTTTTTTGATATTTTAAGGAACATTCAGAGGATTTACCCAAGTTCGTGGTAAGTAAATTGATCAGGAAAAAGGTTTTCACCGGCTTCAAGAAACAAATCTCGGAGGTGGTTATCCATCGTTAAATAAATCACCTGCCAATCTTGTTTAGCGAGGTTAATGACTTTCTTGACCAAACGCTTTCGACGATCCCAGTCTGAGTGCTGGAAAGCATCATCCAGGATTAAAAACAGCGCTTGGCTGCCGCCAAAATGGGAAGCAAATCCCATCCGCAGGGCCAATTGAATTTGCTCTTGAGCCCCGGTACTCAGGTCCCGTAAAGGGAAATCTCCGGAATCACTTTTTACCAAAATTTGATCACCTACTAAATCTAACCCCTGGTACCGGCCAGTCACAGATTCCAGGATTTCTGTCACCTCTCTTGAATTTAAACCTTGGCAGATGATCTCATCCTCTTCCTTTCGGACTCTGTCGAGGACTTGAGTGACCCCAATCTTGGCGACGATCTCCGCTGTGAGTTGTAGGTATTCAAAGTGAATTTGAGCGCGCTTCTGTTGCAGGTTTTCCAGAGCTCTGTTCCAGGGTATGTCTATCTCATCTCCCGTCCACCTGCAGATATCTTGCTTCAATGTTTCCAGTTCCTTCTCTGCTGCTTGTAAATCATCCTCAAGGGTATGGGCTTTCTGGATTAATTCCTCTAATTTCGCTTCTTGAAACGTGATGGGGGGCTGGCTGGAAAGGTAATCACTTTTTTCCACTCCCAGTGTTTGGAGGGTTAATTCACAATCCTTTATCTTCTTGTCAATATCTCGGGCCTTTTCACGCAGAGAAGCTGCCATCTTTTCCCAATTCTGACTTTCCAATTCTTTTTCAGTGAGTTCCTCCAATAAATAACGTACATCGCGATCTACATCTTGCTGCTCTTCTTCTAGTTTTTGAATGTCTGCCTGGATCTGATTGGCCTGGATGTTTGCCTTTCTCCTGGCCTCCAGGCGGGATTTAAGATCTGCGATTCCGTGAAGGACTTCCCCGAATCGTTCCTGGTACGATTTTTGGATGTTTTTCTTCTCCTGAGATACAGCCAAGGATGTCGACCACTTTCGAAAACGCCAGAAATACACGGCAAGGGAGATCGTTCCCAGGAAGGTGAAACCCAGAGCGAACGTAGTAAGATCAAAGAAAGATAAGATCATGCTGATAACGATTGCGATGAAACCAGAGAGAGCGAAGATAAGAGATGGCTGACCGGCTTGATCAAGCCTTTTTTCCTCCCAGGTTTCCAGGGCATTTTCAAGCCAATGAACATGACGGCTGGCTGCCTTTTTTATCTCCAGCTCTTGTTTCTTTCCCGAAATGAGTTCCTGTAATTTTTGATAATCACGAATGTGGTCACGCAGCGCTTCTAATTTGTGATCGGGTAAATTTTCTCTTTTTCTTTTCCATTCATCTAAAGATTGATGGATGGTATAAGCTTGATGGTGTTTTGCCCGTTCCTGTTCTTCTATCGATGTCCTAACTTTTTCTAATTTTAGTTCCAGGTTACGAATCGGACCTCGTGAATAGTTACCCTCTACCTTGTCGAGTAAACTTTCTAACCTTCTCAATTTACCAGCACATTCTTCTCTGTCTTTGATTTTTCCGCGGCGATCCCCCACAATTTCTGAATCTTGAACTACAGCATGCTGGATGGTCTGTTGGATAGGTTGTAAAATCTGATCTAAAAGAGTTTCTCTGGAAAGGGTGTTTTTTAACACCTTCCGGCCCACTCCACCGGGCGCTTTTGAGGAAAAATCAAGCTCGCCGCCCTTTACAACCAATAAGCGCGCCATATTTCTGGGGAAGCCGGTTTTCTCTTCCTCCCAGAAATCCTCTAATTTCTTTGCGCTGTCCGGTGTGAAATCCACATGTTCCGCATCCAAACCACGCACAGAAACCCTGCCGCGCCCGGGTTGTTCCCGCAGGGACCATTTAGC
>JAGXKM010000062.1 GCA_018335275.1 Anaerolineales bacterium
AGCAACACAGTGCTGATCCCCTTGCGGGAGATGGCTTCAAAGAGGTCCTCCAGGTCAAAGAGGTCAAACGACTCCCGTTCCCGCAGGGCCTGGATCTCCCCCACCAGCTCAGGTTTGCAGATCGAGCCCTCCATCTTGCGCAGCACGCGCTGCCAGAAGCGCTGGGGGGTGATGTCCGTCAGGCCCTGGAAGTCAATGTACACCAGGCAGAATTTCTCGGGGGGCAGTCCGAGCGCGTTCGCGTTCTCGGGGTTGGCGAGGAATTTGAGCAGGGAAGTCTTGCCGATGCGCCGCTCCCCCACCACGGAGGTGCTTTCCCCGGCGCTGAGCAGGCGGCTGATGACCTGGCGCAGGTCGCCTTCCCTCCCGTAAAACCTTTTCTGCGTGGATACGGGATTTCCAAAGATGAAGGGGTTGACGCGAACCATGAAAGCAGGCTCAACAGCATCCTTCACCCCGCCCTCCAGCTCTACCTCCTCCACTTCTGTGAGGGGTTTTTGAACAGGTTTTGCATCGGGCACCTTTTCTCCCGGGGGTGGGGCGGCATCCCCAGTCAGTGCTGCTGCGGTATCCCCCTCCTCCCGCTCCAGCAATCGCTCTATAATGTCACACAGGTCCTGGACATGTTCCTCAATAGACGAGGAGGTGGCTTCTAACCACTGCTCCGGGCCCAGGTAATAGGCCATGGACCCGCTGGGCTGCATGGTTTCGATCAGGAAAGGCAGGATGTCTTTGTCCAGGGAGGAGGCGTGATCCACTTCACGCAGAACCTGCCGGGATCCGTTGGCATCTTCGGAGAGGATGAGCAGGAAGATCCGGCAGCCCTGGATGGCGTTGATGATGGATTCCCCGTAGGGCGTGCCGGGCAGGATATCCCGGGGCGCGATCCAGCACCGCAGTCCTTGCTCTTCCAGCCCGGAGACCACGGCTTGAGCGGCGTCCTTATTTTTAGTGGAATAACTGACAAACACCTCGTGGGTCATGGGTTTGTTTTATATTTACAAACAGCCTTAAAATCAGTCCGCGTCTTGTACACACCGGAAGCCATATCGTTCCACAGACATCTGAGGTGGATCTTTAGAACGTTCTGACGAACGAGCGAACGTCCAATCATCCATATAGGATGCCCCCCGCAATACACGATACTTACCATCTTCTGGCCCCACAGGATTCTTGGAAGGTGAGTTTTCATAATAATTATGGTCATACCAATCTAGTACCCACTCCCACACATTGCCAATCATGTCAACGGCCCCATAGGGGCTTGCTCCAGCTTTCTTGCTTCCCACAGGAAGTGTATTGTAATATGGATCTTTGTGATCATGGACATGCGCTTCACTGGGCTGATATATTTTCTCTCCCTTACCAAATCTTCCCCTGGCTGCTTTTTCCCACTCAGCTTCGGTGGGCAGCCGCCTTCCAGCCCATGCACAGTAAGCTTGCGCAGCATACCAGGTAACTTCAACTACCGGGTGATCCTTATAATTTTCTTTCGGTCGCCACCCCAGCGAGTCAAGATCTATTCGCGCGAAGCTACTCCCCGAGTCGTACCAGGTTGTGCCACCTTCCTGTTGATTCCCTTTTTCATTTAAAAATTTTGCAAACATCTGGTTGGTCACTTCGGTTCGATCGATCCAAAAGGCATCTAAGTAAACTTCATGCTCCGGAGATTCGTCCCCAAAGTTTTGTTCACAATAATCCCTAGGCTCGTTTTGTTCACAATAATCAATAAATGATGCATCCGCTGTTGGTTTCGGAATTCCCATCTCGAACTCTCCCGCCGGAACGTAAACCATTGTCATCCCATCTACCGGGGATACTTGCGTAGAACCAGCCTCTAGGGAAGATGAGGAAGACTCAGTGGTTGGCGTCGGGGTTGGCGTTGGAGTTTTGTACTCTCCGAGATCCACTTCATCCAGATTCCAGAACTTGACGTTATCGAAATTGACCCGGAAATCATCACCCCCATCAGACACAAGATATATTTTTTTATCGTACGCGTCCCCTATTTTCGTTGAGGACAACAATTTCCCATTGTAAAAAACATATACTATATCGCCATAGACGATGAGGGTGACCCTGCCGCTTCGCTCCCCCGCCCCCTCTTCCCCCTGATCTTCATGTTCACCGTCAACATGCAGAATCCAACCACGTTTATTCCTTCTAATCTCAAATAATGATTCATGGAAATGTACACCAATAATTTCAATTCCAAGCCCCATCCGGGACTTTATATCATACTCAAACTCAAGAATAAAATTTTCCGCCTGAAAAAGGTCTGTCTGGGGAAATTCTGAATTCCCCTGCACATGCAGGACCCCGCTGGAAACGACATGGGAAATATGCTGGGTGGGCATTTCCCGTTCATCCTCCCTGCCGTAATAGTTCTCAAAGTTACCCCATTCATCCTTGGCTGTGGAAAAATCGTCTGAAAAGGTGGGCTTCTCATAGTTAATGTACGAGATAAGGGGCTGGAGGTCATCCGGGATGGTATCCAGGTCCAACGCAGTCAGATCCGGCGTGGGGGTGACGGTGGGAGTGGGAGACTGCGTATCCACAGCTGCTGCTTCCTCCTCACTTCCCGCTTCCGTTGTCTCTGTCGGGATTAAACCACCTACCAACCCTTCCTCCAACCTCCAGAACTTAATGCTGTCCAGACTGATATGGAAACCTGATCCCGATCCTGCTGTGAACTCAAAGAAAACCTCATCTCCCAACGGTTCAATCCCTTCCAGCCTGGTCAACAAAGTTTGGTTGACATAAATCATGACATCCTGTTCATATGTAATGACCTGGAATAAGTTCCACGCCTCGGAATCAATCACATCCGACCGGCGGATGACATTCGCCAGGGGAATGCGGTACAAGTTCTGATGGTCCAAGGCGCGAATGATCAGGTTGAATTCATCATCCTCTCCCAACTCGCCTGGCAGCAGCCAGTATTCGAGGACAAAATCTTCTCCTTTCAACGGGGTTTTCCCATCAATATTGGTTTCAGCTTTCGCTGTGGTCCCCAACTGCACCTCAATTTCGGAATCAATATCTGCCCAATCCGATCGATCTAAAACAAATGCCGCGTTTCGAATATACTCCCCCATGATGACATCCGAGGAATTCTTTGTATTGGTGACAACGAATCCCCATTCAGATTTTCTTTCCGAAAAATCGTCCTCAAAGTCAGGGGAACGCTCTTTGATATTCGAAAAAACGGTATCGGCAAAAGCCTGAACAGGATCAGGGGTCGCGGTGGGAGGTAACGCAGTTGGGCTTGGCGTCGGGCTGCGGAAAAACGACGGCAAACTAATCTCATCGATCCAACCGGAGGCCGTGACCCGGGGGAGAAAGACCACAGCTAAGGCTGCACTTAGAATCCCACCCAGGATCATATACACCCATGTCTTCCTCCAAAGGGGAATACTCTGTCTGGCTTCCACGGCTTCCACCAACAGGCGGGAGGTGGCTTTGTAGGTCGGGTCCTGGGCGATGATCCCCTGCAGGAGTTCCACCGCCTGCCCGTACCGTTTCTGCCGCAAGGAATCCTTGGCCTGCTCGTAATCCGCGTAGATGTGCTCGTATTTCTGGGCCCGCTGCAGCGCCTTTTCCGCAGCCAGGGTATCCTCCGGATCCAGGGAGAGATACGCCTGCCAGGCGTCAATGGCTGCCGGCCAGCGCTCCTCCAATTCCGCCTTTTCTGCTTTCCTTTTTAACCCCGCCAGTTGGCTCTGCCGCTGGCGTGCTTTCAATTCTTCGATTTCATCCTGGATTTCCTGAGATGGTTCAAGCTCGAGAAATTCTTCTAGGGCCGCGATAGCGCTCCCCCAATTCTCCTCTTCCTTCGCGCGTTCCGCCCGGGAGCGGAGTTCCTCCAACTGAGCCTGGAAGCGCTTTTTCTCCACCTCTTCTATCTGCTTTTCCCACTGGGGATTTTCAGGATCCAACTCCGCCGCTCCCTGCAAAGCCTGTTTCGCAGCGTCCCAATCCTCTTCCCCCAGGGCGCGGTCCGCCCGGCGCTGGAACTCATCCAGCTGCGCCTGGCGCCGGGCTTCCTGGACTTCCCCTAACTGTTCTTTGAAAGTATCCTCGTCCGGGGCAAGCTGAATGGCTTTCTGCAATGTCCCAATCGCTTCGTCCCAGGCACCCTTGGCCCGGGCCCGGTCGACCTGGTTTTGATAGACCCCCAACTGGTGCTGGCGGGAGGCGTCTTTCGCTTCCAACAGACGCCGCTGCAGCGATTCATTCTCCGGGTCGATCTCCAGGGCGTTTTCCACTGCCTCCACCGCAGCATCCCACTGCTGGCGGTTCAGAGCCCGATCCGCTTTCTTGAGCCACTCCCGGATGACTGCAGCTTTTTTCTGGGCCAGGACATCTTCATACCGTGCAGAAAGCTCCTCGTCCTCAGGCGTATATTCCAGGGCCCGGTTGTACGCCTGTAAAGCCTGATCATCTTTTCCATCTGAGAGATATTTTTCAGCCCGACCCCGGTAGATCTCCGCCAATCCCTGCCGGGCATCCGCGTGGGATTCGTTGAACGTCAAGACTTTCTGATAATAGTCCACCGCCCCCTGCTGGTTTCCCTCCCGCCGTTCCTGATGTCCCAGAGCCAGGTACGCATCACACAAACCGGTCTGGGCGGCGATATCCTCCGGGTCGATGTTCAAAGCCTTCTGAAAAGACTCGATGGCCTCCTGATACTTTGCATTCTGGAGGTAGGTCTGAGCCAGGTTGAGGTTGGCGCGCAAATTTCTGGGGTCCGCTCCCAATGCCTGCTGATAACTCTCCAGGGCGCTTTGGTAGTCGCCCCGGTCCCGGTATTCGTCCCCGATCTCAATGAAGCGGTTGGCGATCGGGTTGACTTCCGTGAGCTCTTCCCGGACCCGGTCCAGAGGCCGGTTCTGCTCCAGCCACAGGCGCATCAAATAGACCACAAAGGTGTTGTCTTTGGCAATGACATCTTTTTCCCGCAAATGGAGCACGGCGGAGTTCAAATCGGATTCCACGAACCGGACCCGCTGTTCCCGGAGCAGGGAGGCCAAATCCTGATTGGACACCCCTCTGTCGAGCTGGGCCAGGCAAGCCAGGACCCATTTCTCGAGATCCGAGGCTTCATCCCACACAAATTTGAGGTTGACCGTGCCCCGCTCGATGACATCCTCAATTACCGCTTCCACATCCTCTCCGCGGATGACCCGGGACCCGTTCTTCTGGCACAGGGAAAACAACTCATGGCAGGTCAACTGCGTGAAGTAGGGATGACCGGCTGTGATCTTATAGATCTGATTCACAGCTCCCTTCTCGTACTCAATGTCCCCCTCCACTGGTTTGGTGATCAAGCGTTTGCAGCTGCTACGATCCAGGAAGCTGATCTTTCGGTACAGGGCGGATTTGAAAAAATCGGTATAGGAGGCCTGCATGTTCTCCAGCTTGTTGCCCGAGGAGCCGATAGAGAAGATGAAGTTCAAACCCTCCAGATCCATCAAGCGCCGCAGGTAGGCGATCAAGGGTTTGGCCAGCGAATCCTGAACGTCCTCCCGGGCCAGGGTATCAAACTCATCGAAGGTCAGCAGCAGGACATGTTCGTTGAGGTGAGACTGCAAATCCGGGATAAATTCAGCGATCAGGTATTCCGCATCCGCTTCAAAGGCCTCACGGTCCGGCCGGGGAACTTCCAGGTCATATTCGTTTTGAAGGGTGCGCGTCATCTCCCGCGCCATCCAGTATAAAAAACGCTCCAGGGAGGTGCCAACGCGGCCCTGGAGGTCAAAGAAAACCTGGAGATATGCATCGCCCAAAAAATGGGGGATCTGTTTGAGGACGGATGTCTTGCCCACCCGGCGCTGGCCGTGGATGACCAGGATGTGGTCCACATACTTTCCGGACAGGCTGCGCTCAATCCAACCGAAGACATCCTCGCGCCCGAAAAACATGCTGGATTCGAGGACTGGCGCTCCGGCGATGTAAGGATTGAGCAGTGTGTCGTTCATGGAGGATGCTTAGAAACGCAGTATTGGAGAAATTTTTCCTCGTTTCCTGGATTATACTATAAGCCAACAAAGCCTTTTCACTCCCTGCTTACAACGTTGTTATGTCTTCCACAAGCTAAACACAGCAGTCCAGCAAATCATACGGAAAGAGCCCTCATAAATCAAACAGAGGAACCCATGAAAAAAATAATCATACTCCTCGCCATCGTGTTTTCGTTCTCTACCCTGGTCTCCACTACTTCCGCAGACGGCTCCATTCACGCGTACATCGAAGGCACATGGGAGGTATTCAATGAAACCCAACAGGAATGTGTGATCAATTTCCATGAAGGGCGCCAAGTCATGATCCTGACTGTGGAAACGGGCCAGAGGCTGAGAGGAGAAAAGGCGGTCTGGATTTTCCCTGTCCCCGCGGCGCCCGAGAAGACGGATGTCAATATCTTAGATGGTTTTCCCGAATTGAACGGGTACGATGTAGAAGAGAGGGCCAAACAAGATCTATCTGACGTCTTTAATATCATGCAGTCAACCCAAGTTTATCCTCTGCTTTTTCAATTATTCCAGCCATCGATGATGTTGCCGAGGGGCCCCATGGCTATTCAGCAGCCTGGCGAGAAAGGGGTAACCGTCCATGAACGCGTGGAAAAGCTGGGGTTGACCACGGAGCTGGTTTCCGCGGAAGATGGGTCCTCCCTGAAAAGCTACATCACCAAACAAGGGTTGACCCTGCCGGCAGCTTCTCAAAATATCCTCGAGGGATACATTGGCCAGGAATACTCCTTTGTGATGTCCTGGATTTCCGATCCGTCCAGAATTAAATCCTATGAAAAAGAGCAGACGATCCCTTACCTGATAGGTTTATTGGATCAGGGTAAATTAGACGAGGCGAAAGCGTTCATCAAAGCGTCGGACGAGGATGAACAGGATATCAATCGCATCCTCAATATTTTGAATGATAACATCACAGGGACGGATGATAAAAAACAGCGCATCAAACAGCATTTCCCATACCAACCCAGAGAGGACAAAAACAAATTAGGGGTCTTCCTCTCCTTCCCCACACAGAAAATCTTCTATCCCCTGAAACCAACCTCCGTGTATGGAAACGACATCGTTCCCGCGGTGATTTACGTCCTGGACTATGTCAAGCCGGAAGTATACCGGGAGATAAAATCAGACACGGAGGTCTCCTATTTCTACGCGGATCAACTGACACTTCAGGCAGCCATGGAAGACCTTTTCACGGGCTTTGAAAAAGTTTCCGGGATGTTCAACTCTGGAAAGAAAACTACAGCCGGCTTTCAAGTCAGGGATGTGAAGTACACAGAAATCAAGATCGATACAGCCTCCAAACATTTCACCGAGGATCTGTGGATGGAGGTCGCCACTCCGCTCAGGGTGAGAATGGCTCATGCGGCCAGCAAGTTTCAGGCCGTGTATGGCCCTTTGCTTTTCGCGATCAGTTCCTGTGCGGCAAGCCTGCTCTCCGGGATGATCCTCTTTCGTGACCGGGTGATCATCAGGTGGAAATTCGCCGCCTTTGGTTTAAGCAACAGTTTATCCATCATCGGCTTTACCATTGCAGCCTACATACTGAACGTAGACACCCGCTTCACTGACAAACAGGAGGTTCAGCAGAACGAGGTCTCCGCCCGGAAGATTTTTTTGCGTACAACGCTGAGCGCTCTGGGTGCAGCTGGAGTGCTGTCCATACTGTTATCGCTCCTTTTCAACGGATCCTTCCCCGGGCTTCTCCTCGCCCTCTCCGCAACCTTTTTCGTGATCGGCGCTTTGATCACGTCCATTATCTGGGCATTAAAAGCTAACAAAAAGATCTTTAAATTCTGCCTTTTGTTTTCGGTGCTGTTTGTGATCATCACCGTACTCCTTCAGATTTTCATCAATGCGGCCGTTTGATGATTACGATCAGGCATGGCTTTGGTTTTCAAATCAGATCAGGGTAAGGAAATGAAGATGACAAAATACCGGCAGATGGGAACCGCGGCAGTCGTGCTTTTCATGTTTCTTACAGGCTGCTCCACCCCGCAGCCCACAGTCACTGAGGCCCCCTCAGTGACACCCTCCCGATCCGAACCCACAGCGGCCCTTCCCAAGACAACGTCCACTGAAGACACATCCTCAGACCAAAAAACACCCTCACCCATCACAGCCACACCCACTGTTTGCATCGGGTGGAGAAGGAGTGTATCGGGTACTGTTTATGATCAAGAGGCGCTTCCGGGGCACGAACTAGAAGGAGTGGAAGTCACGCTGACCCAGATCAGCTCCTGTTCGACAACGGCGGGAGAGTATCAAACGGTCACAGACCCGGATGGGGCCTTTCAATTCAATACTTTTTATATCCACGACATGGATGCCATCGACATCCTCATCGAACATGAAGGGTATAAAACCTATAAAGCAAAAATGAGTGGATTGGAAATCTTCAAACAGGGATCTACTTTTGACATCATCCTGGAACCCCTATCTCAATAATAGCCGCCAACCACGACCGGATGCTTGATTCTCACAACACATTTTCAGCACTCACGTCACTTGCGGTCATATGCGTTGAACAGGAATAAAAGACAAATCTGACAGACACTTATAGATATAAACAAGCTGGGTCCTTTGCTCCATACTCACTGAGGAGACTTTTTCCATGTCGGATGTTTTCGTATCTTACTCGCGCTCGGATATCGCGTTCGCCCGTTTACTGCATGAAGCCCTTCAGGAACACAACTTCGATACATGGATCGATTGGCAGGACATTCCTCCCAGCGTTGACTGGCTGGAAGAAGTCTACCAAGCCATCGAAGAAGCGGATACCTTTCTTTTCATCATCAGCAAAAACTCTTTGGATTCGGAAATCTGCTCCCTGGAAATAGCTCATGCGGCCAAAAACAACAAACGCATGATTCCTGTCGTGATTGACAATATTAAAGCTGACCAGGTCCCGAAACCCCTGCGGGATTTGAACTGGGTCTTTTTCAAAGACGAGGAGGAATTCTCGAACGCCTTTCAGACCTTGATGGAGGCCATTCATACCGATTATGAATGGGTCAAGGAACACACCCGGCTCCAGGTTCGGGCTTTAGAATGGGACCGCAAAGGCAGAAAAGATGGCTACCTACTGCGGGGAGGGGACCTGGCTGAGGCGGAGAGCTGGCTGGCATCCGCCCCTGAAAAGGAACCCCGGCCTACGGGGCTGCAAAATGAATACATATTAACCAGCAGGCAGGCTGCCAACCGCCGCCAGCGCATCACACTGGGTGCTGTTGCTCTGGGGTTGGTGATTTCAATCGCGCTGGGCGTGGCGGCCTGGAGGCAGCGCAATCAAGCGGTGACCGAAAGTCAAGCCCGGGCAACCGCCCAAGCGGAAGCGGTGTCTGAACGGGCTACCGCCCAGGCGGCCAGCACCCAGGCTGTGGAGCAAAAAGACGTAGCCGAGCGTCAGGCCCGCCTGGCCCGGGCGGGGTTTTTGTCCGTGGAATCCTTTTCCCAGCTTGAGGATCAACTGGATTTGGCTCTGCTCCTGGCCCTGGAGGCGGTTGACCAGGCGGATACCATGCAATCCCGCTCCAGTTTGCTCAGCGCACTGGTCTACCGGCCCCAGTTTGCTCGCTTTTTCTATGGGCACCAGGGACCGGTTTCCAATGCAGATTTCAGCCCTGATGGCAGTCTGCTGGCCACTGCCGGATGCAGCCAACCCGGACCCTCTGCGGGAAATATCACCTGCACGCGTGGTGAAATTCTCCTCTGGGATCTTTCGAAGGGGACTCTGTCAAAACGCCTGGAAACACCCCACCCCACATTTATCTCGGATATAGCATTCAGTCCAAACGATGACCTCCTTGTTTCAACAGATTGGCTTGGCAATATCGCTGTCTGGGATGCAGGGGAGCAAACGTTATTAGCGGAGCCGGAACCGAGCCCCTCAGGGCGAATCCTGGACGTGGTCTTCACACCTGACGGAGAAAGCTTTCTGACCAGCCACGAGGTGATGGAGGAGCACGGTACAACAGGAGAAGTGCGGATTTGGGATACAGAAACGATGGAATTAATAAACATCGTTGGGTATCCGAACATGTATGCAAACCTGGAGGTTACGCCTGACGGGAAGTACCTTATCGCTGCCAAACTGGATTTATCTGTGATTCATCTCTGGGATATGGAAAACTGGGAGCGGGTGCAAGAAGCCTTTTCTGAGTACGAATCCCGGAACTACCAAATAGAACTTAGCCCGGATGGGGACATCCTCGCCCTGGGAAATCAGAATGGCAGCCTACAGCTCTGGGACATGGAAAAGGATCAACCTTTAGGCCAACCTCTGGAGGGGCATGAGGACTACATCACCGGGCTTGCATTTGATCCTGACGGTGACGTGATCATCTCCAGCAGCCAGGACCAGAGCATCCGCCTCTGGGATGTTCAAAACAGGGAGCTCATTGGAGAGCCTATCAACTTTCACCAGGAAAAAGTCCCGGAGATTGCTTTTCACCCTCAAGGAGAGCAGTTTGTTTCAGTCAGCGCGGATTCCCTTGTCGGGCTCTGGAATCTATCTTCCAGCACCTTGATCGAACGAACGTTATCCGAACACAGCGGACCGGCCTGGGACGTCGACCTCACCTCGGACGGCGAAACCGCAGTATCGGGAAGCGTGGATGGCACACTCCAGATCTGGGAGATAAGCTCTGAACCGGAATTACGCGATGTGCTACAGGCGCAGCTGGGCCAGATATACTGCGTGGCCATCAGCCCTGATGACCGTATATTGGCCGCAGGCGGTCAGGAGGGCCTCCGACTCTGGGACTTGAGGAAAGCAGAGAGCCTCGGGACGGCTTTAACGGAACATGAAGAGCCGGTTATCAGCCTCGACTTCAACCCGGACGGGACCATGCTGGCTTCCGGCGGGATGGACTCGCGGGTCATGATCTGGGACGTTGAAAGCAGAAAAAGGATGGGAAAACCCCTCACTGATACCCACTCCATCGTCCCTGATCTCGCGTTCAGCCCCGATGGGAGCACATTGGCCGCTGTGGGCTGCAGAAAATCCAATTACGAGTATTGTGAGCAAGGTGAAATCCACTTCTGGGATATGGCATCCGGGGACCGGGATCACCGCTCGATCCCGGCGCATGCCCACAATATCTGGACCGCCGCTTTCAGCCCGGATGGGAAAGAACTGGCGACCGGCAGCGTGGATAAAACGGTGCGATTCTGGGATGTGGAAACCGGCCAGCAGATCGGCGAAGGATTAGGGGGCTTTAAAAGCATGATACTCAGCCTGGGCTATTCTCCAGATGGATCTATTTTGGCATCCGGGGATCATCAGGGAAATATCGTGCTCTGGGATTTAGATAAACAACAAACTTTTGGTCCCGCGCTTACCAGTCATACAGCGGATGTAAACACGCTGGTGTTCAGCGAAGATGGACATCAACTCGTCTCTGCAAGCCATGATGGGCGAGCATTGGTCTGGAACCTCTCCCTGGAACGTTGGAAGCAGCTTGCCTGTCAACGGGCAGGCCGGAATCTAACGGAACAAGAATGGGCTTCCTATTTCCCTGGTGAGGAATATCAAACCACGTGCCCTGCATATCCTGAGAAACCTTCGCTAAAACGATAAAAAGCGGCTCAGGTTGAATCGGGCAAGATTCCCTCCATCTTTGATTGAGGATGAATAGGAGAAAAATGGACTTATTCACACGGGCACACAAACTGCTCAAAACCTTCAAGGGAAACAGCTACCTGTACGGGGCAGGCGTCCTCTCC
>JAGXKM010000181.1 GCA_018335275.1 Anaerolineales bacterium
ATTCCCGCCAGCCCAATACCTGGCGGATGAACCCCTCAGCAGAATTGAGGGGGATCTCGCTGTTTTGATACGCTTGCCGCACGGCGTGGATGACCTGAAGCGGGGTCAGCAATCCTATGTTCAGATAAGGGGAAAGATGAGAGTGAAAAATTACTGACGAGCGGGAGGTCATAGCGTCTTCGTAGGGCCCGAAATCCTGAAGTCTATTCTGGATGAAATCCTTCAAAGCCCGCGCGGCCTGCTCATGGCTAACCGCCAGATTGAAATCGAAACCCATCTTTCTGGGTTTGAAGCGGGGAGAAAGCTGAGCGGTCACCTGTTGGGTGACTTTGTCTGGGGGAAAGGTGGGAAGCGGGGGGATGTGGATGTCCCCGGGGAGTGGTTTGCGGTTTTGCTGGTCGTAGTTCCACTTTCCACCAGTGGGGTTTCCCTGCCCATCAACCAGAATTTGAAAATGTTTCCTGAGTTCGCGGTAGAAATATTCCATGATGTATTGTTTGTCAGGGTCTGGCTGGGGGTAGGGGTTGAATTGGCCGACCAGGAATTGTGTGTTAGGTATAATTTCTATGGGTATGGAAGATATTTCCGGGAGTGTGGTTTGCTGAAATTCCTTCCCGTTGTGGCCGCTGGCAGCCATACTCAAGAGCCGCGGGGGATTGTACATCTTCAGGTGATCCTGGATACCTTTTCGAAAAGAAGGGGCCTCCCGGTAGTCCACCTCAAAGCCCGCTTTCCGCAAATGGTCCGCGTAATGCCTCATGGCGCTGAGTAACAAGATCAATCTTGCGGGATGGGCAGGTCGATGATCCAGGAGGTATTGGCTTTCAATTAACAAGACCCGGATATCCTGCTTGGCAGCCTGTTCTTCCGCGCGCAAAAGGGCGGGGTGGTCGGTGAGCAGTTGGTTTCCGAGGATCCAGATTGAGATAGGTTGGGTCATGAGTGTAGCTTCTCCTGTTACATCCATTATATATAGAAACCCCAGCGGGGGGAACATCCAGCCTAAGCTGCTGGACTACTGTGGAAATCCAGCCTAAAAGGGATGGCACATACTTTTATATTAACTTTACAATATATTGACAAATTGTCAAGAGTGGGGCATAATATGGGTGGCAATTCGTGAATCGAAGGAGGTATCTGATGAAGAAGGTACTCATTTGGGGATGTGAGGGAGGGATCGGGCGGGCGATCCTCAGCGAGTTCGATCGACAAGGTTGGCAGGTGGCCGGGGCAGCAAGGCAAATCACCGGCCTCAGCGCGGACGCGGATTGGACGTATGAAGCGGATTTCAGGGACCCAGAACAGGTCAGGGTGGTGGCGGAGGATCTCCGTCAGCGGAATCTTGGTTTCGATGCCTTTGTCTTTGCGGGAGGCGATATTGGGGCCGCGAAAGTTCGTGAAGCGGACCCGGATCGCTGGGAGCAAATCTTGGACAATAACTTGACAGCGGTTTTTCAGACTCTGCATGCCAGCTTGCCCCTGCTTGTCGAGGAGGCCCATGTCTTCCTGCTGGGAGCGGTCAGTGAACGGCTGCAGCTTCCCGGCTTGACGGCCTATGTTGCGGCCAAGGCAGGTTTGGAAGCCATGGCGGTTGCTTTGCGTAAGGAAGACCGCCAGAAGAAATTTTCTGTGATTCGGCCGGGGGCAGTGGACACAGATCTCTGGGATAAGGTACCTTTTAAAAAACCTGCTCATACTTATCCACCCGCTAAAGTGGCGGAGAAAATCTGGCAGGCTTACCAGGAAGGCCATCAGGGGACCTTGGATCTGTTGGGGGAATCGGATGCCTAAGGCCAGCTTGGGTGTACAATAGGTTTTTCTTGCCATAAATAAGTTGTGGGGTAGATATGCAAAGATTGAAATTATTGCTTCAACCTATGCGGTTGCCCTTTTTGATCCTTGCCCCGGCCTGTGTTTCCGTAGGCGTGGGCACCGCATATTGGGAGACGGGTCAAATCGGGAGCTGGAATGTGCTCTTGGTTTTCCTGGGCGGCTTATCGGCCCATATTTCCGTTAACGTCTTTAATGAGTATTATGATTTCAAAACTGGCCTGGATCAGAAAACACAGCCGACTCCCTTCAGCGGTGGGAGCGGGATGCTCCCTGCCCATCCTGAGATGGAAAAGGAAACGCTGCTGCTGGGTTGGCTGATGTTTATGATCACCGGAGCCATTGGCCTGTATTTTGTATTCGTTCAGGGATGGCAGTTGGTGCTGGTGGGGGTTCTGGGTATGGTCCTGCTGGTCACATATACTATCTTTTGGGTATATCAGCCGGTCCTTTCCCTGCTTGCTCCGGGTATTGGATTTGGGCTGATGATGGTGATGGGGACGCACTTTGCCTTGACAGGTGTGTACAGCTGGGAGGCTTTTATCGCTTCCCTCGTACCCACATTCTTGGTCAGTGATCTGCTGTTGTTGAACCAGTTCCCTGATGTAGAAGCTGACCGGAGCATTGGCCGTAGGCACTTCCCTATTCTGGTAGGGCGGGAATCCAGCGCGGTGATTTACGGCATTTTTCTCCTATTGACTTATCTTGCCGTGGTTGTGGGCGTCATCTTGCAGCTGCTTCCCGTTCTAAGCCTTATCACCCTGACCACCTCAATTTTAGGATGGAAAACTTTTCGAAGTGTGCAGCGGCATGCCGGAGAGATCTCTGAATTAGTTCCGGTTTTGGGTATGAATGTGATCCTGTCCATATCCACACCGGCTCTGTTATCTTTGAGTTTGTTCCTTGCCTGATTGGGTTTAAGGGGCTTTTTGTGGAATTTGGTCTTTGCATAAGATCCTATACTCGCTTATAATTTGAATGCGTATTCACATACCCAGTACCTTGGAGGAAACATGACAGAGGAAGAAAAAAACATAACGGAAGAACCCCAGATGGAGGAAACAGGGATCAGTGATGATGATAAGTTGTGGGCTGCGCTAGGATATCCCATTCCCATTCTTCCCATCATAGCTTTGTTAATGGAAGAAAAACGGGAACGCCCTTTTATTAAGTTCCACGCAGT
>JAGXKM010000063.1 GCA_018335275.1 Anaerolineales bacterium
CCTCCCCCCGGCCCACGCGGGCTGAATACCCCTGGTTGGTGAAGAATGGGGGATCCGCATAGATGAGATCGATCTTCCCCTCATATTCCGGCAGCAGGGCCCACATCACCCGCAGGTTGTCCCCCAAAATCAGGCGATTTTCTGCCCTTTTACCCCTTTTTGATAATCCAAAAGGGTGAAGGATGGAGCTCGTCTTCAAGCCTGCAGGGATTGGTCTGGGATTACGCTTGGTCGGCCATGTCAGTGAAGGCATATGCACCACGTCAAAGAGAGCAGTAAGGTAACAACAGAGGGGCATTCAGAAAATCCCACTCCGCTCGCAATTTTCAGCTAACAGCTACTTCATGTAACGGATCACCTGAAACGTTTCCGCAGTTCTCCTGCCAACGTCGGCTGACCGATGATCTGCAGTTCATACCGAACCCGTTGGGTGGGTTTGTCGATCTTCAGCAAGCGGCCCAGGTCAATGGGCGTGCCGATGATCACCAGATCCACATCCGCCCTGTTAATGGTTTGCTCCAGTTCCTTCATCTGGCTTTCCCCATACCCCATGGCAGGAAGGACATCGCCGGTAGTGGGATATTTTTCATAGGTATCCTGGATGGACCCCTCGGCATAGGGGCGGGGGTCGACGATTTCTGCTGCGCCAAATCGGCGGGCTGCCACCCAACCGGCGCCAAACGCCATTCCCCCGTGAGTCAATGTCGGCCCGTCTTCCACAACCAGAACTCGTTTGCCCCGGATAGCGCCAGGATCATCCACAAAGAGCGGAGAGGCCGCTTCCATGATCACCGCTTCGGGAGCCAAGTCATGCAGAGAATCGTGAAGGGCGATCACGTTTTCCTGATCTGCTGTGTCCACCTTATTGATCACAAAGATGTCAGCCGTCCGGGCGTTAGCTTCTCCGGGATGATAGGTCGTCTCATGACCCGGGCGGTGGGGATCCGCGACCACAATTTGAAGGTCCGGGACATAAAAGGGTAAATCGTTGTTGCCCCCATCCCAAAGGATGATATCCGCTTCCTGCTCCGCTTTCCGCAAAATGGGCTCATAATCCACACCCGCGTAGACGATCACTCCGTTGACGATATGAGGTTCATATTCCTCGCGTTCCTCAATGGTGCAGTCATGTTTATCAAGGTCATCCAATGTCGCGAAGCGCTGCACAGCCTGCTGGGCCAAATCCCCGTAAGGCATTGGATGCCGGATGACCGCCACCTGGTGCCCCATCTCGGTGAGGATCTCTGCCACATAACGGGTCGTTTGCGACTTCCCACAGCCCGTACGCACCGCACACACGGACACCACCGGTTTCTGGGACGTGAACTGCGTGGAATTCAATCCCATCAACTTGAAGTCTGCGCCCGCGGCCAGGACTTCCGAGGCTTTATGCATCACATATTCATGGGGCACATCGCTGTAGGAAAAGACCACTTCCTGGATCTCCTCATCCTGGATGAGCTCGACCAGCCTACTCTCCGGATAGATGGGGATCCCCTCGGGGTACTGCTCCCCGGACAGGGCCGGAGGATATTTTCTGCCCTCGATATTGGGGATTTGGGTGGCGGTGAAGGCAACCACCTCATAATCCGGATTGCCACGGTAAAAGACGTTAAAGTTATGGAAATCACGCCCTGCTGCTCCCATGATCACGGTTCGAACTGCCATAAAATTCTCCTTGCAAGTTATTCTATTGAATCGCGGAATACCAAAAGGTGGACATCCAACCCTCCAGGGGCGATCGCTGGATGACAAATCTTTACTTGATCTATCTCCCATCCTTACATCACAGACGGCGCTCCAATCCCCAACGATGTCAGACCGTTGGCGATAGTTTGTTTGGCTGCGGCTACCAGCCGGAGCCGAAATGACTTCACCGGGTCCTCAGCACTCAAAACCGGGCACTCCCGATAGAAAGCGTTGAAGGAGCGCGCAAGATCATATAACGCGTTTGTGAGATGCAGGGGTTTCCGATCCCGAGCAGCGTTTTGAATCTCATCGGGGATCCGAGAGATACGTTCAATCAATTCGATCTCCGCTGGATTCAAAGTGTAATCCGGGGTAAGTGCCTCTGGAACAGGGCCTTCCATTTTTTCCAGGATGCTGTTGGCCCGCACATGGGCATACTGGATGTAGGGAGCAGCCTGGCCGTTGAAATCCAGCGCAGTGTCCCAATCGAAGGTCACAATCCTCGTGTTGTCCCTGTCCAGCATGGGATATTTGATGGCGCCTAAACCCACCGCTTTGGCTACTTTCTCTTTTTCATCAGAAGCCAAACTCGGATTCTTCTCCTCCACGACTTCCAGCGCCCGCGCCCGGGCTTCCCTGATTAAGTCCTCCAGGAGGACCACTGTGCCCTCCCGGGAAGCCATAACCACATTGCCGGGGAGATTGACCAATTCATATGATAAATGTTCGCAGTCTTTCGCCCAATCATATCCAGCGATTTCCAGGGTTTTCCACACCTGCTGGAAATGTAATTTTTGACGGACATCAACCACATAAATAGAAGTATCGAGATCGTACTCCTCAAATTTCAACTTTGCCAGGGCCAGGTCCAAGGTTTGATACAGCGCCGTGCCGTCTGAACGGAGCACGACCAGGACACGGTATTTTTCATTTTCCAGGCCCAGGAGGTCGTCAAGGCGGACGAGGACCGCATCTTCAGGACGCAAATCCTCCGCGATGCCTTTCTCGATCAATTCCTGGACCATTTCCTTGCCCTGTTCCTCGACCATACTGTTGGCGTAATAGCGGTCAAACTCGATATCCAGGATCTGATACAGGTTTTCAAACCCTTTCAGGGACCACTCCCGGGTCTTTTTCCACAGGGCGACGACTTCCGGATCCCGCTCGTCCCACCGGGCATATAAATCCCGGACTTCCTGCTCATATTCCGGGTTCTCTTCCAGGCGCTTGACAGCTTCTGCATAGAGATCCCCCATCCAGCGTGTGGTGTCTTGAGGGGGTTCCTCTCCCCGGTGGAATTTCATGTAATTCCACAACCATTGAATGACATGCAGGCCGATATCCCCATAATAATTTGCGCGCACGACATCGTATCCGGCGAATTCCAGGATCCGGCACACAGCGTCTCCCAGGATCGCGCTGCGCAGGTGGCCGACGTGAAATGCTTTGTGGGTATTCGGTTGGGAGAACTCCACCATCAACCTTTCCCCTTTGGGTTCTCCACTCCCAAAATCCGCCCCTTCCGCGAGCACTGAATCCACAACTTTCCTGCTGAACTGGTCAGGGGCAAAGTACAGGTTTAAATAACCCTGCACCGCCTCGACGCGCGAAAATTCATCCTCCCCGGATATCAGATCCGCTGCCATCCGAGCGATCTCTCCCGCGCGCTCCGGGACATTCACCTGCTTCCCGCTCCGCGCTTCCTGGGCAGCGGCCTTAAAAAAGGAAACGGACATCCCCCATTCCCCGGAAAAAGGGATTGGTTTCCATTGGAAAGATTCTGGAACAGGGATTTCTTTCTGCTCCAGGAAATTTCGGAGGATCTTCTCCACACGTCGCTTTTCAGATTTGAACATAGAACATTCCTAGAACGTACCCTCGAAGACCCTGCTTCCGCACCCATATCTTCGTTCATTGATACGTGCCGGACCAGGGATTGAATCAGCTTTCTTTCGCTTCGAGATTATAACACGATCTGAGGGAACACAAAAAGCGGGAGCATGGTAACTCCCGCCAATCCATCTCCTATCTTGAAATCAAAACAAACGCTTTAGGCTTCTTTTTCCAAAGCGGCCAATCGCTTCATGATCCGGCTCTTGCGGCGCGCAGCGTTGTTATCGTGAATCACCCCTTTCGCAGCTGCCTTATCAAGCGCTTTGACAGCTTCCGCTGTCAACTCTTTCGCCTCTTCCAGGTTTTCGTTTTCAAGGGCTGTGAGGGCCTTTCTTTCCGTCGTCCGGGCCCGGCCCCGGAATTTTCGATTCCGTTCCCTGCGTTTCTCATTCTGCCGATCTCTTTTTTGCGAAGATTTCGTAGCCAAGTTTCTTCCTCCGTGCGGATTGTCTTCCATCTATATGATACCGTAACTGTGAAAAGACATTTTAAGGCAAGGCTCCCACTTTGTCCACCCCTATAAGTAAAATGGAGGGGCCAGCCCTATCTTAAAAGAAACCCCCATGATATGATGTTAAGCCCAGGTTGGCCGGGTGGTTGCGGTCCTGTGACCAAGTCACAGGGTCGAGGAAAGTCCGCACTCCACAGGGCGCGATGCCGGATAACTTCCGGGGCGGAGCAATCTGCCGGACTGGGCCACAGAAACATACCGCTCCTCCGGGAGTAAGGGTGAAATGGTGGTGTAAGAGACCACCGGCGCGGGCAGCAATGTCCGCGGCCAGGCAACCCCCATCGGGAGCAAAACCAAGCAGGGATGAACTCCTCCGGGAGGGGAAGCGGCTCGTTTCCCTCGAATCCCAGGTAGGTTGCGCCGAGAGCCATCGAGAGATGTCTCCCAGATAGATAATCACCACCGGTTCAGGAAGGGAAGACGCCCACGTGGTGTAAACCGGCTCTGAACCGGCACAGAATGCGGCTTACAGACCGGCCTGGGGACTCCCCATCAGGGGAGTTTTTTCTATTAGAAAGTACAGCCGTTACTCCTGCGGAAACTCCACCCCATCCAGGTTCCAGAACTTGACGTTATCGATCAGCAGTCGATACTCCTCACCAGACACGAAAATAAAGTTTTCGTTGCCGTCATAATCCTGGTCTTTGCATGAGATAATGAGCTTGTTATCGAAATAAAAAGCTATGTCTTCCCCGTAGGCAATCACTCTGAGAGTTCCTTTGTTCTGACCAGCAATACCGGCTGGATCTTTAATGTGATGCCAACGGTCAGGATCTCCAGAAATTCTTGCCATATCACCGTCAATATCTACTTGAAGATTTATGCCTAGATTACCATCATCACGGATAACAAATCCATGAACGGCTTCACCATATTCCAGTTGGTTTTCAATCTTATATTCATACTCAAAAACAAAATTACTGGATTGGAATTTATTGAAAGTGCCAAATTTTGTCCGAGCTACATCATTTTCGCTTGGAGCCCCTTCGACATGCAGCACGCCATCGTAGACCACCTCGGAAATGGGTTGTCTATACCAATCAGCACCGGGGACAACGCCATATGCATTTTCAAAACTCCCCCACACTGCCTTTGGTGTGGAAAAATCATCCTCAAAGGTGGGGTCGGTTTCCTGGATATAATCCAGCGCTGCATGAATGGCCTGTGGGGCTTCCATGACCTCTACCGTACTTGTAGGTGTTAGCGAAGGAATCATCGTTGGAGTGGAAGTTGGGGTTGGAGTTTGGGTTGGATTTTGGGTCGGGGTTTGAGTTGGATGTTTGGTTGGGACTCGAGTTGGTATGATGGCATGAGTAGAAGTAGCAGTGAGGTGGAATAATTGACTTCCAAAGGCATTCCAACCCAAGTAACTTAATCCAACTAAGATTACCAAACCTGTCGCTCCCAGGATCCATCGAAGATTAAATCCATGATTTATGTTTATGGGCCATTTTGGTCCAGTGGTTTCAAAATTTGACTCCTCAGCCGGTTCCTTGATCTCCACCTGCTGGACCGGTTCAACATCCAGGTTGGCCTGCACGCTTTTTACCAGCCGGTCGATATGGGCTTCCCAGCCATGATGATAGGCATCCAGCCAGTGCCGGGACGAGAGGTGCAGGCTCAGGGCGCCGGTGGGGTTGTAAGCCTCGATCCGGAAGGGCAGGATGATCTTTTCCTGGTTGATGCATAGTTGATCTCGTCGATCACCCGCTGGGAGCGGTTGGCGTTCTTGGAAAACACCAGCCCATCATCCGGCATTGGTGGATGGCTTTGGTGATGGAATCGGCCCAGTCCGCCCCGGGCTCGACATCCCGGGGGGCGTACCAGCAGCGGACTCCGGCCTTCTCGTGGGCCGAAACCACCGCGTCCGCCACCTCTTTATCTTTGGTGGAATAGCTGACAAAGACATCAAACGTAGGGACCTTGTGTTTTTCAGAACTCATAAGATCCTCTTAATCTCACAAAACTGGTAGGTGATACACCCCCTCTCCTGAACAGTCGTATTATACTAGAGAGAAGAACCTGAAGATCCTATAGAGTACAGCACCTATCATGGATCTAACAAATCTATAAACTCCACAGATTTCACAGCAAGGACGTCAAAAAAAGGTGGAAATCATGGCCCAAAACCAACCCCCCAAGACAAAGATCTTAATCACCGGGGATTTTACCGTCGACTGGAACATTGCCTACCGCAAAAATACACCTAAAACCACCACGGATCACTGGAACCCAAAAAACCTGACCCAGGCCTGCCGGCAGCCTGGAGGTGCAGCGCTCTTAGCTGACCTGGTCCAATACGTGATTAATTCGCTGCCTCCCGACCAGAAAAATTCGTATGACCTGACCTCACCGGGCGCTCCCCAGGCAAACGTGCCTCCGGATGACAGCCGTTTCCACCACTCTTTTGCAATCTGGTCACGGTTTCCAGGCGTACAGGGAATGGCCTGGCGCGTGAAGATCTTTTTGGGATTGGATCCTGCAAAAAATCTTCCCGCTGCGATTTCCGACCATCCTGGACCACCCCCTGTCAAAGACGCTGATCTGGTGTTCATCGATGACGCGGGGCTCGGGTTTCGGGACCAACCTGATATGTGGCCTGCGGTCCTTTCAAACCCGAATGTATCCCCCTGGATCGTGGTCAAAATGGCCCGCCCGGTGGCCCGCGGTCCGCTCTGGGACCACCTGGTGCAAAACCACCCCGACCGCTTGATCGTCATCACACCCGGCAATGACCTGCGCCTGACTGAGGTCCAGATCAGCAAAGGCCTTTCCTGGGAACGGACCGCCCAAGATGTGGTCTGGGAATTAGTGCACAACCCCCGCGTCAACAGCCTGGCGCGCAGCACATATGTCATCCTTTCCTTCGGTTCGGAGGGGGCAGTCCTCATGTCCAGAGGAACAAGGCATGGAGAGAACACTCCCATCGCATCTCAAGGTGAATTATTTTTTGACCCGCAATCCATCGAAGGGACCTGGAAACATGCCTACCCCGGGGGGATGATCGGCTATACGACCTGTTTAACTGCCAGCATTGTTCACCAGTTGATGCTCAACCCAGGGCAACCTGATATCCACCAGGGCATTCAGGCTGGTTTCTCCGCCCTCAGAGAGCTGCATAAAAAGGGGTATAAGGAAAATACAGACACCAACGGCAGATCAGAGGTGATTTTCCCTTACGAGGATATCACGCAAACCATCATCCAGGACAGGCAGCCTCTGGCCCGGGTGGCCATTCAGGATCCTGTCCGCAGTCTAGCCCGCACCATGGAGAGTGCAGATTCTGGAGCCCAACCGGAATTTTGGACCATCCTCCACGACCGTCACCGCCAAGACCTGGACAGAGTCGCAGAACAAACCGTGTTGAAAGGGATCACAAATGCCCTGCCGGACGTGCCCTTTGGCACATTCGGATTTTTAACCACCGTGGACCGCCAGGAAATTGAGAGTTTCCGCACCATCTGCACCCTGGTGGACGAGTACCTCCAGAAAGACCAGCCCAAACGCCCCCTTTCCATCGGCGTCTTCGGAGCGCCAGGATCCGGGAAATCCTTTGGGATCACCCAGGTGGCAAAATCTCTGGCGCCGGGAAAAATCCAGAAATTAGAATTCAACCTTTCGCAGATGAACTCCCCCGGGGAACTGCCGGACGCCCTGCATCAGGTCCGGGATCTCAATCTTGAAGGCAAAATTCCCCTCGTCTTCTGGGATGAGTTCGACACCTCTTTGGGAGACAAACCCCTGGGATGGCTGCGCTACTTCTTAGCTCCCATGCAGGACGGCGCCTTCCGGGAAGGCCAGATCATCCATCCCATCGGACGCTCCATCTTCGTCTTCGCGGGGGGAACCAGCCACACCATGCAGGCTTTCGGGAAAGGTTTGAGCGAAGAAGAAGCCCGGGCTGCTAAAGTGCCCGATTTCACCAGCCGGTTGAAGGGATACGTGGATGTCCTGGGACCTAATCCACAACAGGGAAAAGATGACCCTTATTTCATCATCCGGCGGGCGATCGTCCTCCGCTCCCTCCTTCTTCGCAACCACCCCGCTCTCTTCCAAGAAGAGGCCGGGCTGCAAACATTAAAGATCGACCGGGGCGTATTGCGGGCATTTCTACATATCAGCCATTACACACACGGCATCCGCTCCATGGAAACCATCCTGACCATGAGCCAACTCTCAGGGAAAAACCGCTTCTCCCGCTCCAGCCTGCCCTCCGAGAGCCAGCTGGACCTTCATGTCAGCGGTCAAGAGTTTTTATCCCTCGTCCAAAAAGTCAACTTGGAAGGGGAAATTCTGGAGAGATTGGCCCGCTTCCACCATCAAATTTTCTGTCAGCAGATGGAAGAAAAAGGCTACCAGTACGGATCAACCACCGATGAACAACAAAAAACCCACAGCGCTCTGCTCCCCTGGGAAGAACTCCCCGAACATGAAAAAGAGCAGAATCGATCCGCCGTCCGGGATATCCCCCAGAAGTTAAGTCAGATTGGCTACGTCATGGTTCCGGCCCGCAGCAATGAGCCGGCAGAATTCCCCCGAGGAAAAGAGGATCTGGAAACCCTGGCCAAGATTGAACATAAACGCTGGATGAAAACCAAGCTGGAGGACGGATGGGAGTACGCACCCCAAACGGACAAACCAAATAAACGCCACAAAGCTCTGCTGCCCTGGAAAGACCAGCGACTTGCGGAGAAGGAAAAGGATAAGGACCGGGACTTGATCCGAGCCATCCCAAAACTCTTAACCAAGATCGGGTATACTGTGGTCGATATTCAGGATGACGAACAGGGATCATAACCAATGATCACAATTGGCGTCACGGGGCACCGTTTCCTGGCTGAAGAGGATAAAATCATCCCGTCCATTGATCAGGCGCTGAATAAGATTCAGCAAACGTTTGAGGGGAGTTCTTTGAACGTGGTTTCCTCCCTGGCTGAAGGGGCTGATCGTTTGATCGTGCAGCGGGCAATGGAAAGGAAAAATATATCTTTAACAGCCCTGCTCCCCATGCCCCAGGAGGAGTACATCAAGGATTTCGATTCCGCCCCGTCCCGAAAAGAATTCCAGCGCCTGGTAGATCAAGCGCAAAAAATCATTACTCTGCCATCACCAACCACGCGAGAAGAAGCCTACCAGGCTGCTGGGCAGCACCTTTTAAACCACGCCAATGTATTGATTTCCATCTGGGATGGGCAGCGCCCGCAAGGTAAGGGAGGGACGGGAGAGATCACCATCCATGCCCGCCAGCAGGGGAAACCTCTGGCCTGGATTCACGCCGGCAACCGCATGCCGGGAACAGAACAAGCCACCACCCTTGGCGAAGAACAAGGTTTGGTGACTTATGAAAACTTTCCCGGATAAACATCACCGGGCTTCATCCCCAGGATGAAACTTCCCCATCTCCAACGTGACCAAAGCGCAAGAGTAAGGAAGAACCATGTTCAAGAAAAATCTACGAAAAATCCGGGATTGGTGGTCTGATTACAATTGGATGATCCTGATCATCTTAGGCGTGATCGGGCTGACACTGGGTTTTATTGGATTCCAGAAAAATGGACTGGCCGTTGGAAAAGAACGAACATTGTTGGATAACCTCTACCTGACTCTGGGGCTGATTTCCATGGAAACCGGGGTGGCCGAGGGACCCATCCCCTGGGAGCTGCAGGTCGGCCGATTCTTGGTCCCCGCTGTCACTGCTTATACAGCTATTCTGGCTTTTACCGCTCTCTTTATCAAGCAAACCGACCGCATCCGGCTGTGGTCCACCCATGATCATATCCTGATCTGCGGTTTGGGTCGGAAAGGATTCCGGCTGGCAAAAGGGTTTTTAGCAGAGGGGCACCCTGTGGTCGTCGTAGAGATCAACGAGGCCAACGAATGGGTGGAGAACATCCGCGCTAAAGGCGCAATCGTCATCCATGGGGATGCTGCAGATCCCATCCTATTGGAGAAAGTTAAGCTCAAGCAAGCCCACTGCCTGATCTCGGTCCTGGGTGATGATGGGAAAAATGCGGAAGTGGCCTTGCAGGCGGAGAAACTCTCCCGGGGGAGAAAATCAGGCACCCTGACCTGCATCATTCACATCTTCGATGCCAGGCTTTGGGATCTCCTGCGGGAAAAAGAGCTTCACGGAAATCACAACGCCCGCTTCCGCCTGGAATTGTTTAATATTTTTGATCGCGGAGCCCGGAGGATGCTGGAAACCAATCCCCCCTGGAATATTTCCCCTCAACAGGGGCCCACTCATATCCTTATCGTCGGACTGGGCAAGATGGGGCAGCGGATGGTGGTGGAGGCTGTCCGCCAGTGGCGGTTGAGAAAAGGGGATACACAAGAAAAGGTTCACATCTCCGTTCTGGATTTAAAAGCAAACCAGAAAGTAGATACCTTGAACCAACAATACCCCCGCCTGAAGGATATCTGCGTGTTGGAGGCTCTGGAAATGGACATTCGTTCCCCGGCTTTTGAACGGGTAAGTGCTCGTTTCATGAAAGATAATCAACCTGAGCTGAACGCGATTTACATCTGTCTTGACGATGAATCCTTCAGCCTGCAAACGGGACTCCGCCTCAATCACCAGCTCCGGGATCAGCGAATTCCCATTATCCTGCGGATGGCGGAAAGCGGAGGGTTGGCCTCCCTCCTGGCAGAGGAAGAAAACGATCAAAACGCGTTTAGCAATCTGCGCATCTTCGACCTCCTAGATCAAACCTGCACATCTGACCTGCTCCAAAAAGGGACCCACGAAATCCTGGCCCGCCATTTGCATGCTGCGTATCTGGAAGGTCTGCCGGATCATAAAAAAGTGGGGCCAGAAATGGATCCCAGGTCAGCCTGGGAGCAGCTGTCTCCCGCATTAAAAGAGAAAAATCGCCAACAGGCTGACCGCATCCCGCAAGTGCTGGCTGCCGCTGGATACCGGATCGACCCTCTCCGGGATTGGGAATCGGAGCGCTTTCAATTTGCTGAAGGGGGAAAAGAGGAAGAGGATGAGGTCGTCATGATGGCCTCCGTAGAACATGAATTGTGGCGTCAGACCCATCTCGATAGCGGATGGCGGGTAGGATCCGAAAAGGACCCGGAGAAGAAAACCCACCCCCACCTTGTGTCATGGGAGAAACTCCCAGCTTCTGAAAAAAGAAAAAACAAGAAATTTATCCGCGATCTGCCCCGGATTCTGGCCCGGGCGGGATTTCAAGTCACGAAAATCAGAGAAGAAGAGGCGGGGAAATAAACCCTCCAGCATTCACATCGACCCCATACCCCCCATTGGCTGATTCAGGCTTTCACCGGTATATGGCAGATTTGAAAACGGTTTGAAATTAAAAGCGTACCGAACCTGCACTGATAACGGCCTTCCCTAAGACTGCAAGCGATCCATCAGATCCAGTAAACATTCTGCAGCTGCGGCTGGGCCTTTTCGCTGCCATCCTTCCAGGCCCAGCCTGGTTCGCAGCTCGCCAACGAACAATCCCTGCTCAAAAAAGCTCTCAAAATAATGCTTTGCGATTTCTTCATGCAGGTTTTTATATTGGGGCGCTCCAAAGATGTTGGCGAAGTACGTTCCGATCAGCCCTT
>JAGXKM010000064.1 GCA_018335275.1 Anaerolineales bacterium
ATTGTTGGTTTAACAGCTGCACTCAGTGTGCTGGTCTGGACTGAAGATCAACTTTCCCTTGAACGTTTTAGTGTTGTCTTTACCTTTCTGCGTCTGGGGGACCTCAGTTTGCTGGTTTCTATCTTACTTCTCCTGGTTGATACCGGCATTCTCGATCTCAACATCGATGAGATGATCAAGGCAGCTGTGAACCTTCCCGCAGAACGACAAATCTGGATTCTGGTGGGTGTTCTGGTGGCTGGGGCCATGAAACTTGCTGTCTGGCCTTTCAGGGCGTGGCTTCGCTGCGCGGAACGCAGAAAACAAAGCGCGGCATATTGGGTGCCGGCGGTCCTAATGCCATCTCTAGGCTTGTATCTTCTCTATCGTTTTGTCCCAATCATTGAATCTCAGGCAGTTTATCAGCAATCATTAGCGGTGGCGGCTCTGGGGTTTTTGATCATCCCGCTGATCTCGCTCCGCGCACAGAGGGCTCAATCCTCCCCATTTCGGGTTATCAGCCATATGATGGGGGCCCTGCTGTTTTTCTGCGCATCTTCTGGTTCGACTTCGGCATTGAATTTTTTTGCCTTAGGCTTCATCGTTTTTCGATTGATCCTGGCACTTCGGGACCGTGAGTATATCCGCATGTCGCAGCATGCAATTTTGGTTTTGCTGCTGATCGTACACGTCCTTCCTGTATTGTTTCTGTTTCAGGAAGCCCCCATTTTGTTTACCGGGGGGTGGGCATTGTCAATGGGCGTGATCGTTTTCGCGCTCAGAGGCATGGGTCTGTTATCGCCCGCTAAAGCCGGCAGGAAAAGCCCTCAAGCAGGCCGGCAGGCAGTGCCGCTGAAAAGATCTCGAGCAGAAAGCCTGATCGGACTCAAAAACCAGGGAGGCGTAGGCCTCATAGAGTCCCCCAATCAAATAGCGGCCTGGCTCTATTTCAATGTTGAGCAGACGCTCCATCACCAGTGGGAGGGGCTGGAACGGTTAATGATGCGCATTTCCAGGTTCACCCTTGATCACGTTGAACACACGCTCGATCATCAATGGGAGGGCCTGGAACGGTTGATGATGGGCATATCCAGATTCACCATGGATCAGTTTGAACAGGCACTCGATGACCGATGGAAGGGTCTGGAACGGTTAATGATGCGCATTTCCAAGATCACCCTGGTTCGGGTTGAGCAAAAAGGCGCTGAAAGATCCGAATCCTTGTTTCGCGGCCTGGCTGATCATATTGGAGAGCAGGAAAAACTGATCAGGGAAAACCCATTCCGTTGGGACCTGCTCTGGATCCCGGTTATGGTTGTTATTGTTCTTGTTGTTCTATTAACTATGTAAAAC
Source organism: Anaerolineales bacterium (assembly GCA_018335275.1). Lineage (GTDB taxonomy): Bacteria > Chloroflexota > Anaerolineae > Anaerolineales > UBA11858 > B10-G9. The sequence goes on from JAGXKM010000064.1 coordinate 1,333, forward strand.
GGATAAGACTATGAAAATAACTGAACTGTTGTTAACGGGCATTATTCTTCTTCCGGTATCAGGTATTATCCTGATGCTGCTCTGGCGCAAAGCATCCAAAACTCAGGCTGCGATTGTAGCCATCATCAGTGAGGGGTTTGCATTAGTCATCCCAATCATTTTGCTGGCAGAGCTGAGAACAGGGCAGCCGGTCTCTTTTTCTGTCCCCTGGATCCCCATGTTGGGCATTTCTTTCAGCCTGGAGCTGAACTGGTTATCTTTGGTCTTTCTTCTCACGGAAGTCCTTGTAACTCTGGCTGCCATGGTTTATTCGCTGGGCGAAAAGCGGGGAGAGAAAGCCAGTAATTTTTATTATTCACTGCTTTTGCTTTTCAGCCTGGGCATGTCCGGAACAACGCTGGCGGAGGATGTTTTCTTATTCTATGTGTTCTGGGAATTGATGCTGATTGCATCCGTCTTGCTGATCCTGATCTGGGGCAGCGGGAAAAACAGGTCACGGGTTGCGTTGAAATATTTCATCATCACGCACATTGGTTCTTTGATGGTGCTGGTGTGTCTGATCACATTACAAGTCCAAACCGGCACAGCCAGCCTGACAGCGCTTGCCCAGAGGGCGGGCTCGCTTCCGCCCGGGATGCAACAATTCCTCATCCTGTTTTTCTTGATTGGTTTTTGTGTGAAAATGGCGATTTTCCCTTTACATATCTGGCTGCCAGATGCGCACACTGTGGCCCCCATGCCCGTTACGATCGTGCTGGCGGCGGCCATGCTTGCCATGGGCGCCTATGGCATTCTCCGCTTTCCCATTGCTCTCTTTCCCGTCCAATCTATGCAGCCTTTTGTGATCTGGATGATGGTGGCTGGCGTGATTTCAGAAATCTATGGAGCTTTGATGGCGCTGGCTGAAAAGCACGTCAAGCGCATTATCGCTTACAGTTCGGTCAGCCAGATGGGGTACATTCTCTTTGGTTTGGGTTCGCTGACAGCACAGGGGATCATGGGGGGTGTTATGCATGTTGTCTATCATGCCATTGTCAAAACGCTACTATTTATGGTGGTGGGGATCGTTTTGCATGCGGCGCGGGAGAAATATATCCAGGATCTGGGGGGTATGGCCAAACTACTGCCTGTTACCACTATATGCGCAGCCATTGGGGTGCTGGGGATATCCGCTATGCCTCCCCTGGGTATTTTCACCAGCGAATGGATGATTTTCACAGGGGGATTTCGGTCAGGCTATCCCGTGTTTCTTACGGTGATTTCATTGATTGGATCGTTGTTCACTGTTTTCTATGCCCTGAGATTCTTTGGCAAAATCTTCCTGGGTGAGTTAAAGCCCAGTGATTCAACCGGAAATCCAAATAAAGCCCTTCTGGTGCCAACCATCGCCGTGACAGTGTTCCTGCTTGTTGAAGGGTTGGCCCCAGCCCCCCTGCTGACCTGGGTGATGCGAGGTTTGTCCACGGTATTTGGGGGGGCGTATTGATGAGTGGATCGTTCAGCGTGGTGCTGCCCATTGTGATTTTGGTTGGCGGGGCCTTTGGCATGACAAGCATCACAATGTTTTTAAGGCTTAAGAATAAGGCCGCAGCCGTCCTGACCATCCTGATATTACTATCCGCTTTGGTTGCGTTGATCTATGTGGTGGACAGGGCGCCGGATCCAGATCCATCGGCATCCGCTTTTTATGGGGTTCTTAGCCCAGATGGCATTCTCTTTAAAGTTGATTACCTCGGCATATATCTAATTTCTGTTGCGATCCTGGTCGGCATTTTCGTCAGCGTTTATTCAGGGGAATCCCTGTCCCGGGATCACCGATTTGTCCTGTATTATCCACTGATCCTGCTGACCATTTCTGGCTTGTTAGGCCTGTTTTTCTCCACGGATCTTTTCAACATTTTCTTATGGGTAGAGTTGACAACGGTATCTTCCAGTGCTTTGATCGCATTCCGTTATCACCATGAGGCAGCGGTCAAGGCAGGCTTTAAATATCTGATCATGAGCAGTTTGGGGGGTATGATCATGATGTTGGGGGTTTATTTCACGTACCGGAGCACCGGGAGTTTGGCCCTTTCAGTGATATCTGATCACACTGATCTGTTCACAAGAATCGGTGCGGGTTGCTTTCTGGTTGGGTTCTGGATTAAAGCCGGGGTGTTTCCGCTGCACACATGGGTCCCAGATGTGTACAGTCAGGCACCCAGCGCCATCAGCGGTTTGCTGGCAGGTGTGATGTCGAAAAGCATGTTGTTCCTGGCTCCCGCCGTTTGTTTACGGTTAGGGATGTCCTCCTCAGAACTGGGTTTATTTTATATTCTGTTTGCATGCATGAATATGCTCTTCGGCTCCATCCGTTTACTTAAACAAGATAACATCCGGCGGTTTCTGGCCTATTCTTCAATTGCCCATACCGGTTACCTGATGTTCGCACTGGGGATCGGTTTTCTATATGAATTGGAGGCAGCCATTACAGCTAGCCTGTTCCTGTTTGTTTCGGGCGCGGTGATGAAAAGCTTGGCTTTCCTGGCAGCGGGCATCTATGAATATTATCTTCATTCAAGTGATGTCGAAGATTTGAAGGGTGTCTACCGCCGGATGTCCTTACCGGCTGTTACCGGCAGCATTGCGCTGGCGGGGCTGGCGGGGATCCCCATCCTGGCAGGATTCAACGGAAAGTGGCTGGTTTTCTCGGCGGTACTTGAAATAAGCGAACCGATGGCACTCCTGGGGTTGGCGTTGTTCCTTTTGAGCTCGGTGATTAGTTTGGGTGGATATTTGCCCATGCTGGCAATCCAGTTTCAACCGTCAAATGGGGACCGATCTGACAATGCCGGCACCCCAGTAAGGGATAGGATTTCTATCTGGATGGCGCTCCCTACTGCCGGACTTGTTGCGCTGGTTGTGCTCCTGGGTGTTATCCCCTCGCCATGGTTGCGTCTGATCGACTGGTTTATGGATTGGGTGAGCTTCTTATGAAAAATGTACTGCTGACTATTCCGTTTGCTTTCTTGTTTTTTGTGGTAATTTTGTCAGTTTTATATATATTTCTGATCCGTTCTTCCCCTAAAGGGGAGGATCATCCAGAAAAATACCTTCCTTATTCAGGCGGTCAGGGACTCCCGCCAGTTGAACTGCGGCTTTCATACCAGGCATTTTTCAGAATCGGTTTGTTGTTTGGGATCATGCACGTGTCAGCCCTGGTGATTTCCACACTGCCTCTGAAATCAAGCACGATAGGGATTGGTATAATTTACCTGGCAGGTATTTCGATCAGCGCTTTTGTGTTAGCAAGAACTGATTATACCTAAATCTGGAGACAGATATGTTCAGGACTGCGATGGATAGGGTTTATAGATGGGCTCAGAAGAATTCTATCTGGGTTCTCTCTTTTAATACAGGCGGATGTAACGGTTGTGATATTGAAATCCTTGATCTTCTTACACCCAGATACGATGTAGAGCGGTTGGGGATCATGGCTGAAGCTTCGCCCAGGCATGCCGATGTGTTGCTGTGCACCGGTCCTGTCACCCGGCAAGCGCGATCAGGATTATGGCAGATCTACTCTCAGATGCCCTCTCCTAAATGGGTGGTAGCTGTTGGCAGCTGCAGCAATACTGGCGGGATGTTTTTGGACAGTGAAACAGTCCTGGGAGGTGTGGATAGTGTTCTTCCGGTTGATGTTTATATTCCGGGGTGTCCATGTCGTCCAGAGGCGATCATTGAAGGACTGGTCAATTTAATTGAAAGGATTTAACGGTTGTGAACAAACTAGATGTTGATGCATTGTTTAACGTTCTTGGGGGTGAGATCGATCAGGCCTGCATTCGGCAAGATTCAATACAAAATGAGGTAGTCATCGAGATTCCTGCCGAGAAGCTGCCGGAAGTGAGCAGCATTTTGCTGGACCAATTTGACCTGTACCATCTCTCTACGATCACAGCCGAGGAACGGACAGGTGATCCTGATTATCTTGAGGTTCAGTACAATTTCTGGAAGGGTTCAGGCTTGACATTACTGATCCGGCTGGAAAAGGATTCGCCCGTGTTAAGATCCCTCACCGGTATGATCCCGGGAGCAGATTTTTATGAGAGGGAGGTTGCGGAGATGTTTGGCGTCCGGTTTACCCATCGCGCTGAGACGCCGCCTTTACTCCTTCCCGATGATTGGGATGGCGACCCGCCGATGCTGCAAAAAGAGGAAACGAAATAATGGATAAAATGAATATCCCCATCGGCCCCCAACACCCCTTACTGAAAGAACCTCTGAGGCTGAATATTGAGATATCTGGAGAGAGAGTTCTCGGAGGTATTTTACGCCTGGGGTATGTCCATCGGGGGATAGAAAAGTTGGCGCAGACCAGAAATTATAACCAGAATGTTTCGCTTACCGAACGCGTGTGTGGCATTTGTTCGCATGTGCATACAACAACCTTCTGCCGGGCTGTTGAGGCCTTACTGGGTTTGGAGCTTCCTGAACGGGTACACTACATCCGGGCTTTAATGTGTGAGATGGAACGCATCCACAGCCATTTGTTGTGGTTGGGGATTTTGGCGAAGCATATCGGTCTGGAAATGGTTTTCATGCATACCTGGCACGATCGGGAGTCCATTCTGGATGTTATGGAGGAAATGTCCGGGGGGAGAGTCGCACATGCTGTGAATCAAATAGGTGGTGTGCGGTTTGACCTTGACGAGGATCATGGACCGATGGTCGATTCCACGGTGAAAAAACTGAAGGTAGATTATGAAGAGCTTTTGGATGTCATTGAGCACGATACGACACTGAAAGCAAGGACGCAGGGGGTAGCCCCGCTCTCAACTGACGATATGAAAAGGTACTGTGTCGTTGGACCGGTTGCCAGGGCTTCCGGGGTGGATGTGGATATGCGCCGGGATGACCCCATGCCGCCCTATGATAAGCTTGATTTCCAGGTTATTACCCACCCTGACGGAGATGCCTGGTCCAGGACGTACGTCCGACTGCAGGAAATTCGCCAAAGCTTGCACCTGTGCAAACAGATCATTGACGATATTCCGGAGGGCCCCATTTCCGTTCGGGCTCCCCGCAAAGTGCCAGCAGGGGAGGTTGTCATGCGTTCAGAGGCTCCGCGTGGAGAGTTGTTTTATTATTTGCGCAGTGACGGCAGTGATTATCCAGCACGTTTGAAGATCCGCACCCCAACCTTGCCGGCCTTGGGCATCCTGCCGGAGCAGTTGTCGGAAATTCATATTGCAGACATTCCGGTCGTACTGGCCGGTATCGATTTGTGTATTGCTTGCGCCGATAGATAACGGGATCACATGGCAGAATCTTTGTTTTATCTACTAATATTTCCAGGGATCACCTTCCAGCTGGTATGCGGCTGGTTCTTCGAATGGTTCGACCGCAAATTACAGGCACGATTCCAGCGCAGGGTTGGGCCGCGCTGGTTTCAACCCCTTGCAGATTTACTCAAGCTTTTCAGTAAAGAAGACCTTCTGCCCTCAGGCGCCAATGAATTTGCCGCCGCCGCCCTGCCGTTGATCTCTCTGGGAGCGGTCCTTACAGCTGGCGTCTACGTGCCGATCGCTGGATTCAGTCCGGCTTCCTTTGAGGGCGATTTGATCGTCATAATTTTCCTGTTGAGTGTTCCGACCCTGGCTTATTATCTTGCAGGCATTATCTCTGCGGGTATTTACAGCGTTCTCGGGGGAGGGCGGTCTTTACTTCAGTTTTTTTCCTATGAAGTACCGCTCCTGATCGCTCTCAGCGGCCCTGCTGTGATGGCTGGCACCTGGTCGATACGGGAGATTTCTTCCATCCAGGCTGAGATGGGCCCCTTTGTTTTATTTCAGCCAATAGGATTTATCCTCGCTGTGGTTGGTCTGATCGGAAAGTTAAAGCGTTCCCCGCTTGACATTCCAAAGGCGAAATCAGAAGTGGTGGCAGGTTCGCTTACCGAGTTTGGCGGTGTGAAATTGGCCATATGGAATACGGTCATGAATATTCAGGCTGTTGTCGGGATATTTCTTCTGGTCAATCTCTATTCCAGCTGGTCGGGTATCGTCGCCCCGGTGCTTGCTGTTCCGGTTTTCTTTCTGGAAAGTGTGCTGATGATCTTTGTATTAAGTGCTGCCAGCGCGGTGTTTGCCCGCCTGCGGATTGACCAGTTAGCCGGGTTGGGATGGAAAGTTTTGGTGCCCCTGGCCCTCCTCCAATTATTGGTTGTCATTTTAATGGGAGTGTGACATGCAGTGGCTGAAGAAGCGGATGAGACTTCTGCTGGCATTAGTGGAGGCATTGACTGGAGAAGCAGAGACAGTCAGCTATCCTAAAACGGAGTTGGAGCTTCCCAAAGGGTATCGGGGCGCCATCCAACTGGATGAGGAAAAATGCATCGGCTGCGGTTTGTGTGTCATGGATTGTCCCGCACATGGGCTGGAGCTGGAAAAGGAATCAAAATCCGTCTATAAATTAACATACTATCCGGCCCGCTGTGCATACTGCGGGCAATGCGAGCGAGCCTGTCATCGCCAGGCAATTACGCATACAAACCAGCTTCCTGGTTCCACAACGGATCCAGAATCAATTATTGTGATCCTCAAAGATCAAAAAGAGCAAGAGGATTCTGACGAATAGGGCTGAAATTTTCTGTGCGGGTGTGGATGGAAAAGGATCATTACTGGAACCAGTGTGTATACACTCGCGCCCCAGGGCCGGGAGAACCCGAAAAAAGTTCCCCTCCCGGTATACCTGAGCTGGTTATGGTCTGAATTCAGGATGTGGGCTTGTCTGGAAAACGAGATCCGATCGTTCTGGATTGGGTTGCCAGGGACAGCGCACCGCAAAGGATATGGCTTTTCAAAAATCGCAGATCAAAATACACGGTTTGCGGGGAACCGACCTAGCGTCAGGCTGAGAAAACCCTCTTATATCGGGCCTCCAGAAATGGTTTTCTTTAACCTGGCCCCTGTTGCGGCTCATGCTTGAATCCCAGAAAAGGTTATGAGGTGTCTTATGGAAAAAAAAGACCCACGAATTGAAAAGTTGCGAAAGATGAGATCGAAGGCCCAGGAGGGAGGGGGGCAGGATCGGATTGACCGCCAACATGCTAAGGGTAAATTGACAGCTCGGGAGCGTTTGGATTTGCTGCTCGATGAGGACAGCTTTACTGAATTGGAACCCTTTGTGGTTCAGCAGGATGATCCTGACGGGAAGGCGTATCTGGGGGACGGGGTGGTCACGGGCTACGGCACGGTGGAGGGGCGGACTGTGTATGTTTACGCGCAAGATTTTACCGTCCAGGGAGGGTCCCTGGGGGAAATGCACAGCCGCAAAATCTGCCGCGTCATGGACCTGGCGGCGGAAAACGGTAGTCCGATCATCGGTTTAATCGATTCCGGCGGCGCGCGAATTCAGGAGGGGGTTAAAAGTTTGGGCGGCTATGCGGAGATCTTCAAGCGCAACGCCCAGTATTCGGGTGTGGTGCCTCAAATCAGTTTAATCCTCGGCCCCTGCGCGGGGGGCGCCGCGTATTCACCCGCGGTGACGGATATGATTATCATGGTTGAGGAACAATCCTTTATGTTCTTGACCGGCCCCCAGGTGATCAAAACGGTGACGGGAGAGGAGGTAGATTTCGAATCCCTCGGCGGGGCAGAGGTGCACATGAATGTCAGCGGGACAGCCCATATGGTTACCCAAGACGAAGAATCCGCCCTGGCGCTGGCCCGTTTTGTGCTGGGATATCTGCCCTCCAATTATGTAGAAAATCCACCTGACCGGGATAGCGGAGATGACCCCAGCCGTGTGGCAGAAGATCTGAACCGCCTGGTGCCGGAGGACCCCACGGTGCCTTACAATATGCACACGGTGATTGAAACGGTGGTGGACAGCGGGACATTTGTGGAGATCCAGGCTGGATATGCCCGGAATGCCGTTGTGGGCCTGGCCCGATTCCAGGGGCGGTCCGTGGGGATCATTGCCCAGGAACCTGCAGTGATGGCGGGCGTGATCGATATTGACGCCGCAGACAAGATCTCCCGCATGGTCCGTTTCTGTGATGCCTTCAACCTCCCCCTGGTGACATTCATTGATTCACCCGGCTTTTTACCGGGGGTGAGTCAGGAGCACCGCGGGATTATCCGTCATGGCGCAAAGGTCCTGTATGCTTTTGCGGAGGCCAACGTGCCCAAGGTGAGCATCGTCACCCGCAAAGCCTATGGAGGGGCATATGTGGTGATGAGCAGTAAATATCTGGGAACGGATATCAATTACGCTTGGCCCAGCGCGGAAATCGCCGTCATGGGCCCCTGGGGAGCGACCAATATCCTTTATCGAAAGGAAATCGCCCAGGCAGAGGATCCTGAGGCGGAACGAAAGCGGTTGGAGGACGAATATCGCGAACGCTACCTGACGCCGTATGCCGCCGCGCGGGCGGGCTATGTCGATGATGTCATCGAACCAGCAAAAACCCGCCCCATGATCATCAAAGCGCTTGAGGCGATTCAGTATAAATCGCAACAACGGCCTTCCCGCAAGCATGGAAATATGCCAGTTTGAGAGGTGGCTAGATGACTGAGATCCAAGAGGGTTTACTTATCGCGGGCATGGGCATGGGGTTTGTCTTCCTGCTCATGATTCTCCTCTGGGGGGTCCTGTCGCTGATGAATAGGTTGCTCCACAGGGTGTCGGGATCGGCGGGATCTGACACAGAGCCCGAAACGCCCGAGGCGGCCGTGCTGGATCTCCCGGGCCGTCAGGAGGCTGAAACACAGCGCAGGGTGCTGGCAGCCGCGGTAGCTGTGGAAATGGCCCTTGAATTGGAGGAAAGGTCCCTCTCCAAAGCCCGGGGCTTGACTGATCATAAAAGCTTGAGTCCATGGCAGCTTACCCACCGCTCCCGCCAATGGGATGAGAAAACAAGATGAGGAACCATTCATGAAAGTAAAAGTGGTCATTGATGATCAGGCCTATGAGGTCGAGGTGGAAGACATCCATGAGCGGCCGGTGATCGCCAAGATCCAGGGGGAACGCTATGAGGTCTGGCCGGAGAAGGTGAGAAAGCCTACGCCCACCGTGTCCGTTCCTGAACCCACGCAGGCGCCGGCGCCCGTGGGCCAAGAAGCTCCGGGAAAAGACCTCAAAGAGGTCACAGCGCCGCTGCCGGGCGTGGTCGTGTCCGTCCTGGTCGAGTCCGGCGACACGGTCTCCCGCGGACAGGAACTCTGCACCCTGGAAGCGATGAAGATGAAAAACGCCATCATGAGCAGCCGGGATGGGGTCATCGCCTCTGTAGAGGTCAATGTCGGGGAACAGGTCAATCAGGGTCAGGTCTTGATGAGATACTCAGCCTAAGGGAGATCGGGCATGGATGTTCAGTTGTTACTCGAAGAGATCACCCGCGGCATCGTAACTCTCACCTGGGGCAATGCCCTGATGATTGTGGGCGGGCTTTCTTTGATCGCCCTTGCCGTGATTAAAAAGTATGAGCCCACCTTGCTGCTGCCCATCGGTTTCGGATGCGTGCTGGCGAACCTCGGCATGTCCAGCGACGTGGGGTTTATGAAAACCATTTATGAGGCGGGAATTTCCACAGAGCTCTTTCCGTTGTTAATCTTCATTGGTGTGGGGGCCATGATTGATTTCAGCCCGTTGTTGTCTCAACCACGAATGGTTCTCTTAGGCGCAGCGGGGCAGTTTGGTATTTACGGCACCCTGTTATTAGCGCTTCTGCTGGGTTTTTCCATGGAGGAAGCAGCCTCCATTGGGGTGATCGGGGCGATTGACGGCCCGACCGCGATTTATGTGGGAAGCAAGCTTGCCCCCCACCTCCTGGCGCCGATTGCTGTGGCCGCGTATTCGTATATGGGGCTGATCCCTGTCATCCAACCTCCCATCATGCGGCTGCTCACCACCAAAGATGAACGCATGATCCGCATGGAGTACGCGCCGCGCCCCGTATCCCGGATGACACTGATGATTTTTCCCCTTTTTGTCACCATATCGGTCAGTTTGATCGCGCCGGACGCCGCTCCCTTGATTGCCTCGTTGATGCTGGGGAATTTTCTCCGGGAAAGCCAGGTGGTGGACCGGTTGAGCAAGGCAGCGCAGAACGAGATCATCAATATCACAACCCTGTTTCTGGGTTTGGCGATCGGGGGGACGATGAAAGCAGA
>JAGXKM010000182.1 GCA_018335275.1 Anaerolineales bacterium
GGGTCAAAACGTTGGAAAAAGTCCAGGGCATGCCCGACGACGTGGCTGGGATAGGGGAGAGGTAGGCGCAAATCCTTGGGTCGATGGTCGAGGCATTGGCGAAGAAACCGAAGCCCTCCAGGAAGGAGGAGGTGAAATATCTGGCCAGCTGCTCCCTGATCCTGGCCAACAAGGTGGGGGAGGAGGGTGACCAAACCAGGGGAGCCACTCGGATCCCGGCCCAGTTGGGCGCGCGCCAGGTTTACCTGAAAGCCTAATCCAAAGGAAATCGAGTCCACGGCGTTGATTACCCGGTCCACGCCGGTACTTTCCTTGTATAAGTGGTCAGAGGGAACGCTTCCCCCACGTGATCATCCTGAGCAGAAACAAGGAGATGGACAGAGAGAAAAAATGAGCGCTGCAGCAAAAAACATGATTCTTTACTGCATGTTTGTTCCTCTGGTTTCTGGAGAGTTGACTTGCTGCTCATAGACAAGTATCGGGATATGGTCTTGGTTTCTGTTATCTGAACGATGGTGAACCAGAGCAGAAGGGAAGCGAGGCGCTGAGTTTATCAATAGGCAGCTGATGGCATTTGATCTTCCGCTTAAAGAATCAGCGAAGGATTTTAGCCAGGAGAAATGTTATGCCAACAAGCGATCCGAAAAGGATCCAGCCGGCACCAATAACTATGCCGGACCAGGATAATACTTTGTCTTTCTTTGTTCCGCCTTTTTCCTTTATGTCCTTAAGCGCAAGAAGACCTGTTAATAGCGTCACTCCTACACTGAGATTTCTGATTGGCATAATTATTCCATCTGTGATTCTTCTGATGGAATTTGAGGCCTCTACCGAGTTATACAATACAAAAATTAGGGCAATGCATAAAAGGGCAATCATCCCACTTATGAAACAAGCGATTGCCAGACGATTTGTTCCGTTAAAATGGTCCAATTTTTCTCCTGTGCTGCCTTCCATATCGAGCTTGTGTATGTGGAACGCAGTATACTTTTATTGTTTCCGTCTGTCCGATTGTGTCTGACTATCTAAGCGGTTTTGTTTCTGTAAAACTCACATGTTCTAAAAGATAAAAATGATGTTAATCAAGAAGCCTAACGTGAGGATCAGGGGCGGCGATGAACCGTCTCCTGAATCGTCTTGTTGTGCTGAATGCTCTCAGCTTCCGACAAACACTGTTTTCTTTGTGGGGCGGGGTGCTTTCACCACCATGAAACGAAGCGGCTCCGGGCTTTCGTTATACCAGCAGTGAACAATGTCTTTGGGGCTTTCCACAAGAGTATGGGCAGCAACTTCCTGCTTCTCGTCGCCAATTTCCACCACGCCACGCCCGCTAAGCACAAAAAACGCAACATCCACGGGCGTGACGTGACGCTTGAGAGACTGGCCAGGCTGGAGGGTGATTACGGTGATCATTGCATCAGAGGTGTTGTGCAGATTGCGCGCATCAACATTATGAGCATTGTCCATAATTTCAGTTTCATGGAGTCTTCTGGTGATCATCGCTCTCTCCTTGATTGTATTTTCAGAACGGAAAAACTCACCTGTCGCCGGGTGGGGCAGTTCAAAGGCTGTACCCGCACAGGGCGATGGCCCGGGGTCCGGTGTGCACACCCAGTATAGGAGAAACGATCTGGATGATCAATTCCTGGGGTCGATACTCCTCCCGTACCCGGCGGGCCAGCTTATCCGCTTGGGTGGGAGCAGCGTTGTGAAGCACGGCCACCCGGAGGTCTTTCCCTGATGCAGGGTCAACGCGCTCAAAAAAATCTCGGTAAAGGTCTCGGAGGGCTTTTTCTCGAGTCCGGGAGCGGCGTCCGGCTTCTACTTCCCCGGTCTGGTGGTTGACCGCGATCTGGGGTTTGAGGTTAAGGATGGTGCCTATAAATCTGCTGGCTCCACCGATCCGCCCACCGCGGTGCAGGTATTCCAGGGTGTCCAGGCTGATTAAGTACTGCATCTGCTTCCGGGCCCGGTCCGCTGCCTGGATCATGCCCTGAGGATCAGCTCCCTCTTCGCGGGCTCGGGCAGCGGCCAACACCTGCCAGCCTAAACCCATGGAATTGGAGCGGGAATCATGCAGGTAGACGGGCCCGGGGAAACGGTCCGCTGCCCGCCGGGCAGAATCAAATGTGCCGCTCATCGCGCTGCTGATGGTGATGATCAGGATTTCCTCAGCCCCCTGGTCCGCAGCCTGACGGCAGGCTGCTTCCATGTCTTCCGGGGTGGGTTGTGAGGTGGTTGGAAAGCGCTCCTCATTTTCCAGTCGCTGATAGAACTCCTTCGGCTGGATATCAACACCGTCCCGAAAGGTTTCCTGGCCCCAGATGATGGTCAGAGGGACGATCAGAATCTGGTGTTTTTCAAGCTTCTCCCGGGGCAGATCGCAGGTACTGTCAGTAATGATGGCGGTGCGTTTGGTCATGGAACCTCCTATGCTTAAGTATCCTATTCTACCCACTGGGCTCGATCTGGGCAAGCGGACGAGGTGAGATCTCATAGAATAAACACCGCGACCAATTATGGTAAATGGCATGAATCCAGAGCAGGCTTCAACTTCGTGAACGCTCACCTGGCTAAAATTATTGACACCCTTTTGATTTCGGTTGTGTATCGGTTAAAATCCACCAATCCCCCAGGATGATTGTGTGGGGGATTGGTGTTGGGTGTCTCGGTTTCTTGCTTCAGCCTACAGGCGAGTGTGGGCTTATCACATGCTCTAGCCTTCTCGTTTTACCATCTCTAGGAATGTCCTCTCGACCTTGTTGAGGATCTACTCCTGGCGTTCAGGGCTGCAGCACACCCTCCGTTTCACCCGCCACTGCGATGATCACCTCGTCCACCGAGGGAAACTGGGTCAGTGTGCGTGTGATCTGCTCGCGGATGGTTTGGACCCGCGCCGAACCGCCTCCGTAAGCTTTCATCTCCTGGGAGAAGTTGACCGTCGCTGTGCCGCCGTCTATGGTCAACCCCAGCAGTTCCACCC
>JAGXKM010000065.1 GCA_018335275.1 Anaerolineales bacterium
CCTTCGGCGCCAGAGATGGAGGGGAAACGGGTGGTGGGAGAGATCAACGTTGTCTGTGGGGAATGCGCACAATGCCAGCAAGGCCGGCACCGGCATTGTTTGAACCGCACCACGCTGGGGATCAGCGGCCGCAACGGTGTTTTCGCAGAGTATTTCAGCCTTCCCCTTGAAAACCTCCTGCCCGTCCCCGACTCTGTCTCAGACCGGAAAGCAGTTTTCGTCGAACCGTTAGCAGCCGCATTGGAAATCCTCGACCAAACCCACATCAAGCCAACTGATGCCGTCATGGTGGTGGGAGCTGGACGGTTAGGGCAGTTAATCTCGCAAGTTATATTTTTGACCGGCTGTGATTTGAAAGTCGTGGTGCGTCATGACCATCAACGCCAGCTCCTGGAGTGGCAAGGCATCACCACGATCCCTGAAGAGGAAGTCCAGGTAGGCGCAATGGATGTGGTGGTGGACGCCACGGGTGTGCCAGGGGGATTCAAAACAGCCCGTAAGGCGGTGCGCCCCCGGGGGAGATTGGTCTTGAAAAGCACCTATGCAGATACACTTGAGTTCGATGCCTCTGCTCTGGTGGTGGATGAAATATCTTTGATTGGATCCCGGTGTGGTCCTTTTGCACCAGCCATGAGGTTGATCGAGAAAAACCTTGTCGACCCATCGATATTAATCAGCCAAGAAATGCCACTAACAGCAGGGCTGCGTGCTTTTGAAAGAGCGAAAGACCCCGATGTAATGAAAATCCTCCTGGCTTTCTAAAGCCAATCCAAAGCCAGCAAGGCGAGCGCTGAATTTGATGTAGGCTTATTTCCAGAAAATGGCACCCTTATCCGGATGATTTGCAATTTCTCGCTGCACGCATTCAACCATTACACGGAGCTTTTTCGTCTGATCACGGCTGCGCAACTGTGTTCACCTGGTACCATTTGACGCTTTTGCAGGGGGCAGCTGGCCGCCTGTATCGCTCCAGCTACAGCCCGTAAACGTCTTTGATTTCCTGGATCTGTGCCTCTGTAAATGACTGTGGGGCCTGCACAAGGCGTACTTTGTAATGGGTTTCCAGGCCGACTTCCGCGTTGTAGGCATGTTCATACGCCTGTGCAAGGGATCCCCCCAGGGCCACCAGACCGTGCTGACGTAAAAGGATCACATGAAGCTCGGGACGGGATTGGAAGATGTCCACTGTCACCTCCCCGGCTTTTTCCGTACCCGGCGCAGCCCAGGGCGCGACGGGAATGGGTGCGCCGCACATCATGAGTTCGATATTGGTCAGGGGCACATCCTCCTGGAGGTGAGCCTGGATCATGCCGTACCTGGAATGAGTATGGCAGATGCCCTTGGCCCGGGATATATGCCGGTAAATCGCGGTATGCATGGGCGTTTCCGAGGACGGGGGTGGGCCATCGATCGGCTCGCCCTCCAGATCCACCACAGAGATATCCTTCACCGTCATATTCCGGTACTTGATCCCGCTTGGCGTGATGACGACCATGTCGTCCTCCGTCCGCAGGCTGATATTCCCCGCTGACATGCGGATCAGGTCCGCTTGGTAAGCCAGATGGACCGTTTCCAGCACCTGTTCCCGCTGCTCTTTATAACGCATATATCCTCCTCCTCAAGATCCAATTCAACCCCATTCCTGACCCCCCTTCTGCAAACTGGACACTAACGGCCATCAAACAGCCCCTCCAGGTCCCGGACCTCAGCCATCACCCTTTCCTCATCCAGCCGGGTGAGCTGCCCCCCTTCCAGATGGACCTTACCGTCAATGATCACCGTGTCAACATCCGACTTGGCAGCGGAATAGATGAGGTTTGTGACCGGGTCAAAGGAGGGCGTCAGGTGCGGCTGCTGAAAATCGACCAGCACCACATCTGCCTTTTTACCCGCCTCCAGGGACCCAATCATGTGATCCAGGTGGTAAGCTTTTGCCCCGTTGATAGTGGCCATTTCCAGGGCCTGATCCGTGGTCAGCACTTCCGGAGCATGGTTGACCCCTTTCTGCAGCAGAGCCGCTGTGCGCATCTCTCCCAACACATTCAGGTCATTGTTGGAAGCTGCCCCGTCTGTGCCCAGGCAGACATTGATGCCTTTTTCAAGCATATCAACCACGGGAGCGATCCCCGAACCCAATTTGAGGTTGCTCTCAGGACAGTGGGCTACGTGAGTTCCCGTTGCTGCCAACAAGTCGATCTCCCCCTCATCCACTTTCACGCAATGGGCCAGGACGGTATGTTCATCAAGCAGGTCATAAGAAGATAACAGCTCGATGGGTGATTTCTGGTACTGCTCGCGGACGTTATCCACTTCGTCCTGATTCTCGGAGGCATGGGTGGTGAAGGAAATGCCGTATTCTTCTTTGAATGCCCGCACGGTGCGCATCATCCGCGGCGTGGTGGTATACGTGCTGTGTGCCTGCAGCACGGGATAGACAAAGTCCAAATCCTCCATCCAGGTCAACGTTTCCCGGGCAACCTGAAACATCTCATCAAAGTCTTGATCCCCCAGCCCTGTGATGGGCGGACCGGAAATCAAGCGCACGCCGATTTCTTCAGCCAGTCCCATCGTTTCTTTAAAATGCCAGTACATATCATGGGCACAGGTGATCCCGCCTTTGATCATTTCCACAAAGGCCAGCCTGGACCCGGCCCGGACCGCCTTTTCATCCACCACACTCAGCTCATATTCCCAGACTTTATTCAGCCACTTGTCCAGGATTAAGTCTTCCACAAAGCCGCGGAAAAGGGTCATCGCCAGATGGCTGTGGGCATTGATCAAGCCCGGGAGGAGAACCTTGCCCCTGGCAGAGATCACCTTCTCTGCTGTGAGATCCTCCGGGACCTGGTCATCTGCCAATACCGCCTGGATGCGTCCGCCTTTGATGAGTAAATTTCCTTCCTCCAGGATCCGGCGGTTCTCATCCATGGTAATGATGGTCCCCCCCGCGATCATTAAATCCACATGACTACCCTGTTTGATGTCCATTGTACCTTCCTAGATTGAGAGCTTTCAGCCTCAATGATTTCCAAACGAGGCGGAGAGCATTGTCCGGTTCTTTCTTTACCGCCCCGCGTTGTGCGAATGCCTTTATTCTGGATATGGAAAACGGGACGGATCCCCCTGCCACCGTCCCGATCTTCCTGCCACGTTAAGAGTCGGCCGTGCTTAAAGGGTCTCCTCAACGAACTGCTCCCGACCCGAGAGCATAATGGATGCCACGATGATGAGGATGATGAAGGGCAGAACTGCCAGCCAAACGCTGGTCTGACCAGAAGAACCCGCGAAGGCGTACAGCTCCTGACCCGCGGTTCCGGTGGCGACCAGGATGCCGACAATCAACCCACCCAGCGAACCTACGATCATCAGGATGGAGCCAATATTGCGGGCAAACCCTTTCCCGACGTCCTCTTTCTTCATGATGTCCGTCCACAGCAGCCCCCAACGCTTGACCCGCGGATAAAGAAGGGCGATGAGGATGGGGCCAACCACCACGGCGGCCGCGAAGTTATTGACGGTAATGGTGATCCCCAAGAAGGCGAAGGGGACTATGCCGGCAAGTTCCAGGTACCAGGCGATGATGATGGCGCAGGCTGCAGAAGAGACCAACGAAACGAGCTCGAAGGCCGCGATTTTCTTCCAGTCGCCCATATTCATGGACATATCGTCCTTTTTAACCAGCCCAAAGGTGGCGCCCCACATCTTATAGGGAACGAACCCCAAAAAGAAATTGCCGAAAAAGCCGAAGATGGAACCCACGCCCAACGTGCCGCCAAAGATATCGCCGATCAAGTTGCCGATGGCCGATCCCCAGGCCCCTGCGGGGCCAAACAAAAGCCCGAACACAGGCGGGAAGACGTTGGCAGGTCGGACTTCCGTGATGCCGGGGACAAGGACAATGCCGCCTTTGAAGACGATCAAAAAAGCGGCGTAAATGGCAGCCGAAAGAGCTACCAGGATTACCATTCGTGTGTTCTTCCACATGGTAACGGTTTCTTTCATCTTATACTCCTTATGATTCTTAGTCTCAGCAATCTAAAAAATGTCAACGAATCCAATCAAATGATAAGCAAATTATGTCCGATAGGCCCTCCTTCACGCGGTGGCTCCCGCTGTGAATAACCTGCTTTCGAAGATAAAAATCTACCTCTACGTATGACAACACTCAGCATCCGATGTGGTTACAAGCACTTCCAGGAGGAGATCGAGGAGATCATCCTTCATCCTCTGCAAGCCTTCTCCGTCCTCTGTAAATTCTATTGTATCCTGAAAACCAGCCGCCCAATTAATGGAAAAACCCACAGACGCATAGCAAATATTGGCTTCCCTGGCTAATACGGCTTCGGGCAATCCGGTCATGCCCACCACATCGCCGCCCAATTGCGCAAACATCTTGATTTCCGCGGGGGATTCCAGCCGGGGACCGTTGGTACAAACATAGACACCCCGGGAATGAAGGGTCGATGCATAGCTGGGCGCGGCCTCCAATAGATGTTCTCGCAGATAAGGGCAGTAGGGTTCACTCATATCCACATGTTTGACACCTCGCTCGCCGCCGTCAAAAAAGGTCGCCTCGCGACCGGAAGTGAAATCCAGGAAATCGCTCAAGACGACCATATCCAGGGGCGGAACGTCCTGGTTGATTGAGCCCACCGCATTGACAGCCAGCGCCCGCTTCACGCCCAGCATCTCCAGGGCTTTGATGTTCGCCCGGTAGTTGATCTTGTGGGGCGGCGTGTCGTGCGACAACCCGTGGCGGGGCAGGAAGACGATCTCAGACTCCGCTCCCCGGATATCATACAGGAGAGTTTCTCCGAAGGGCGTATCCACTGATCTTTCTTCCAGAGTAACACCGGGTAGATCATAAATTAGCGTGCCAGCGATCAAGGCGGCAGGCATGATTACTCCTCCTCTTCGCGCGCCCGCTCAAAATGAGGGCGGAGATCGTAAGGGCTGAGGATCCCATGTTTGGTGATGACCCCTGCCACCAAGTGCGGCGGCGTGATGTCAAAGGCCGGATAAAAAGCCTCTATAGCCTCCAGCGTCGTCCGGGTTCCCCGGCAGGCACGGATTTCCGCTGGGTCCCGGTACTCGATTTCCACCGAGGCCCGATCCGGACTTTCAAAATCAGGTCCCCACATGAAGACAAAGTAAGGGATGCCATGGTGGTGGGCCGCCAGGGCGTTCTGGAACGTGCCTATTTTATTGACCACGTGGCCGTCCATGGTGATTAAATCAGCGGCTGTGAAATATTTTTGGATTTTGCCCTGGGACATGACAAAGGCCGGCATATTATCCGTGATGAGCTTGACAGGGATGTCCAACTCATGTAGGCTGGGCGCCGTCAAACGGGCGCCCTGCAGGTAGGGCCGCGTCTCCGGGACAAAGACCTGTATTTCCTTGCCGTCCTGTTTGGCCATGGACATGGCCAGGATAAAGGCCGTCTCCGCAAAGCACATAGTCAGAATGCCATCCCCATCCTCGATCAGGTTGGCACCCAGCCGGGAGCGCACGGCATAACTCTCATAGGTTTGATCACGCAGCGTTTCGACCCAATCCAGCAGGGCCTCTTCCATCGACCGGCCTTCCACCCGGGCCTTTTTTGCCACCTCCAGGCTGTCCTCCAGGCGCCTTGCCATGGCGGTGTTGGTGGGACGGGTATTTATCAATCGCTCCTTCGCTTGTGCCAGGGTCTCCAGGGCCTCCTGTTCCGGTTTGCTTTCCACGTTTCTCGCCGCCATGACCATGCCAAGGGCCGCTGCCTGCCACGGTCCCCCGCCCTGGGTGACCATCTTTTCAATGGCCCGGGCCACACTCTCCACGTCCTCACACCTTACAAACGTCTCTTCGAAGGGATACTTGCGGCGGTCGCCAATCCACACCACCCCTTCTTCATAACGGGCCACATTATCCCGGCGCAGCACAAAGGGCAACATCTCATTCATCGCTCTGACATCCATCACACAAGCTCCTTTTTACTTTCTGGCACCAACGATTAAAATTTTGTCAGCCCGGGGATACTCCCCAGACCTAAGATTTTCAGATAAATGCTGGCCATCACCACCAAGAAACTTAAAGCCAGTATCAGGTAATCGTTCCTGCCCATGCCCATTTGCAAGTAGAAGGAACGTTCTTCCTTGGCACCAAATCCTTTGGATTCCAAAGCCATCCCAAACACATTGGTATCTCGGATGGTGGAGATGAAGACCGGGATGAGAATGGGGATAAATTTCCGCAGCCTTTCCAGAATATTTCCACTATCCAGGTCGAGCCCCCTGCTGCGCTGGGCCTGAGAAATGGTTTGGATGCTGGAAGCGATGGTGGGCACCATGCGCAGCGCGGTGGAGATGGCAAAGCCCACCCGGTAGGGCAGGCCGAGTTTGATCATGGACAGCACTAACTCCTCGTTGCGGGTGGTGCTGATCAGGTTCAGCCCACTGATGATCATTAATAACATGAGCATGGTCCGGGACAGGCTGTAAAGCAAGGATTCCAAATCAAAGAACCAGAATAAATCCGTCTCCCCGCTGGTGAAGATATTCCACATCAGCATACCGGTCACCGTGAGGACAAATAACAGGAAGCGGATGCGCCAGATGTTAACCAATGCCCCAGCCAGGACATTTTGAAGCAGGATCAGGAAAGCAATGGGGAGAATGAAGAGCGGGTTTTCGAAGAAAACTAAGGCGATGAAAGATGCCAGAAAAAGCATGATCTTCGTCCGCCCGTCGAGACGGTGGATCAACGTATCTGAGTCAATATAAAAATCGATATCCATAAGCTACTTCCCTTCTAAACAAGAGAGCATTTCTTCAGGATAAAGAAATGTGTTCCCGAGTAGATTACTGAAATGCACAAAGTGTGGGGGGCGCAGAGAGGAATCATTGAGAACCTCTTCCTGGGAGAAGACATCTCGCGTCAACCCCTCAAGGATGATCTGGCCGTCTTTGACCACATACACACGTTGAGCGTATTCCGCTACCACCCACATATGATGGGTGATGAAGATGATCGTACTGCCCTGGTCATTTAAATCCATGACCATATCCATCATGCTTCGCTGGCCCCTGTAATCCAATCCCGTGGTCGGTTCATCAAGGATGAGCACATCGGGATGTATGGCCAGCACGGATGCCACCGCCACCCGCTGCCGCCCGCTCTTGGTCAGGCTGAACGGGTCTTCCTTTTCAAATCCTTCCAGCCCTACCGCTCGCAGGGCGTCTTTCACCCGCTGATCCACTTCTTCCTTGGATAGATCCCGCAGGCGGGGGCCAAAGGCCACCTCTTCATATACCACCTCAGAAAAGATCTGGTGGTCAGGATTCTGAAAGACATAGCCTACTTTTTGGCCGATTTTAAATATCCCCTGCTCTTCCGTAGGCGCGCCAAAGACTTCGACTGAGCCTTCCGTGGGCATCAAGAGGGCGTTGAGGTGCTTTGCCAGAGTGGTTTTTCCACTTCCGTTTTGGCCGACAATGGCAACTACCTCTCCCTGGTTGATATCCAGATTCACCCCTTTTAAGGCTTCCACACCGTTGGGATAGGTGTGAGAAAGACCCCGGCAGCGGATGATCGGTTCTGCTTCCTTTTCCTCCGATCCCGTCCGTTCCCGGTTCACAAGGTCAGCGTATTTCTCTTGCGAGATGGCCAGATTCTGGCGCTCGAAGACCGCTGCGCCTTCCTCCGGGGTCAGGGGCAGCTGTTCGCTTCCCACAGCCTCAAAGAAACGAGGAATACCCAGGGGCATGACACCCATCTTCGAGAGCAGGTCACTGTCCCGCAAAATATCCTGAGCGGGTCCCACCTGGGCCAATTTGCCATCTTTGATCAAGGCAATACGGTCCGCTTCCAGGACTTCTTCGGTATCATGCTCAACGACAACCAAGGTCATGTCCTCTCGTTTGCGCAGTTTGTTGGTTATTTCATAGATCCCCATTTTGCTGATGGGGTCCAGGTCGGTGGTCGCTTCATCCATGACGAGGATATTGGGTTCCATGGCCAGAACCGAGGCAATGGCCAGTTTTTGCTTCTGCCCCCCTGAGAGGGTGACCGGCGAGCGTTTCCGAAAAGCCTCTAACCCCACAAATCGCAGGTTTTCCTCGATCCGGCGCTTGATTTCTTCCCGCTCAATGGCGAAATTTTCCGGCCCAAAGGCCACTTCTAACTCAACATTGGTGGAAAACAATTGGGCCTCAAAATCTTGAAAGACGATTCCCACATCCTCGGCAAGTTCAGGGACGCTGAAATCCCGGGTATTTCTGCCGTTGACCACTATATCCCCCTCCCAGGCCCCCCGCATGTAATGGGGAATTAAGCCGTTCAAGAAAGAAACCAGTGTGCTCTTTCCAGCCTCGTTGGCCCCCATGATTACCAGAAACTCCCCCTCACTTATCTCCAGATTGACACCGTCGAGCACCAACTCATCCAGTCCGCGGTAGCGAAAACGGAGATTTTGGATCGAAACAGCTGACTCTGACATGGACACTCCTGCGTTTGTTATATGTCTTTATTTTGGAAAAAAGGTTGATCCATAACCGCATCCCATATTAAACGGTCCTTATCCACGGCCCCATCCAGATCCTTCATCATCAGCCCCACAAAAAGGGCATGAGTCAGTGCATACTGGGCAATCCGGGAACTCATGGACTCAATCCTGGATTCATGGGAGACCGAAAGCAAAAGGACATCAGCATACTCGGTCAGCGCGGATCCCCTATTTCCTGTCACGGCAATCACCGCACAGCCCTGCTCTTTAGCGGTTGCTGTAGCACGGATGGGGTCCGTGGAATCCCCTGATTGGGAGATGACGATGACCACATCCTGGGGTGTGAGAAGAGCAGCCTCCATGACCTGTAAGTATGAATCCGTCTGAACACGGCAGTGCAGCCCCAGACGGAAAAGTCGGTTATACATTTCCTGGGCGATCGGGCCGGAGGTGCCCACGCCTATGATGACAATCGTCTCCGCCTCAGAGATTAAGGTGAGCGCTTTCTTGAATTCCCCTGCATCCAAAACAGCGCTCGTATCATTGAGGGCCTGGATGCTGCTTTGAAATACTTTTTTCGCCAATACCTCCGCGGGGTCCTCCTCGCTGATCTCATCCAGGAGCTGTTCCGAGGGATGGGGAAGCGATTGCGCCAGTTCAATTTTGAATTCCAACCAGCGTTGGTAGCCAATGGAACGACAGAAACGCAGCACGGTGGCATCACTCACACCGCTTTTGGAAGCCACATCCGCCAATGTCATTCGGACCGCATCCTGGATATGGTTTAAAATAAAATGTCCCACCTTTTTTTCTGAGGGCGTCAACGATGGCAGATATCCCCTGATCGTTGACCCTATATCCTGGGTGGGAGATTGGTTTTGGTTCATAGCCAATGTAGTATTACAACATTTTTTAATCTGGCTTGTGAATTTTTTTTCATTATAAAGAACGGAGGTCCCCCTGTCAAGTTCTGAACGCGAGCCCATGGCCGAAAACAAATCCCTCTCCGGGAGAACGTAAGAAGTCTCCAGCCACCCCGACGGGTGCTGGAAGAAGCATTCACCGCCACGCAGCGGGGGAAAATTTTTTCAGCGCACATACCCCCCACCCCCTATCAAGACCCTCTTGAATATATTGCGGCTTTTACATGTTTGAAGATTGGAAAGTTGGGACGTATAAACGTTAGAACGTTTTAGAGTGAAAACGACCCTTGACTTACTATCCCCCGATCATTCCTCTTCCTGGTACAGGTCTCGTTCGTATTCCTCCACCGCAGCTTGATAGCCAATCTCCCGGGCACGCTTCAGAAAATCCCACTGGGCCCGGTAGATCATTTTCTGCCATTCATCCCCCTCCTCTTCCGCACCCGAGATAAAGCGCTCAAAAAGGGGATCGATGTCCTCAGTGAGCAATTCGGGGGCGAAGGAGACCACCTTGCCTTTGTTTTCCAGCCCCTCCGCGTTCAGGTAGGCTTCAATAGCTGTGAACAGAAATATCTCCGGGTTTTCTTTCTGGATATTGCGTAAATTTTCAAAGGTCTCCTGGTCATCCATGACCAGTGATTCTTCCGGATACCCTTCCAATCGGTCAGCCAGAGACGCTTTTTCAACCCAGTCTCCCGGCTCATCGAGGTGGGAGAGGATGTCCTCGTCCTCCGAGCTCTCCTGCAGGCGGTCCAGGATTTCCAAAACCTTGGCCCGCTCCTCCAGGGAGGGGTCGTTCTTGCTCTCGGTGGCCAGGATGACGCGGGGCACATCTTCCGGGAAGTACATCAAGACCGGTGTTTCCCCATCCACCCGGTGCCCGCACTCCGGGCAGGCTGCGTTGATCAATTTTCCATCTTTGGCCTTCTCCAGGAGATCGGGTTCCTCTTCGACATCCACGATCAGCCAGATTTTGGACAGGAAGAGGGTGCCGCACGATGGGCAGGTGAATTCTTTGCGCTCGAAATAGCTGTTCTTGTTCATAGGTACCAATCCAGGAGTATCTCTTTCATGTACCTGGATTATAGCAGTATGTGAAAAGTGGAATGCTTATAAGTTAGTAGGTTTAAAGGTTTAAACGTTTGGTGTGATATCTATTGGGGATAAAAGGGTGAAGGCGGGGGTTACGGTCAGATGAACACTGTAATGGTCCTTTGCCTGCGGCTCAGGATGACAGTGATTGAACGTTTAAACGTTGGAAGGTTTGGAAAGTTGGCGGACTTATGTAATGAGGTTTAGGCGGGGGTTACTCACTTTCCGGATCCTTTTTATCAAAGCGGATCTGGCACACAGGGTGGCCCTGGGCCAGGGTCTTCCCCAGGGTGAATTCAAAGGCGGGGAACTGGCTGGCGATGCCTCTGTCCCCGTCCATGGCGATATCACACAGTTGTTCGATCTCCTCGGGCGACGCGCCCTGCTTCTCCCAGGCGCTGACCAGCGGGCAGTAGTGAAAGTCGAGGTGATACCTATCCTCATCCGCCTCCAAGACCTCCATCTCAAACACATCCCGGCTGGTCCCAGCAGCGAAGACGGTGGAAAATTCCTCCATGCTGGTGGGGTCATCCATCTTTTCCCGCCTCAATTGGCCGTGAAAACAGCCTGTCTCGCGAACCGCCTCCCGGGCAAAATCATCCCAATCCAGCCCCCGTTTCCGAGCTTCCTTGAGCAGCAAATACATCCAGGTGGCGCGGTGTTCAATGGCCTTGCGCACCTCGCTGACCAGTTTCGTTTCTTCTTTCTGTCCTTCCTGTCTGTCTTTCATACGCATTTCCTTTTATCTACGAATAATATGTACACGAACTGCGGTTAACCATTATACACGGTGGGGCTCGTTTATGTGTTTAAACGTTTGACAGAGTGAAGGGATGATAGGGTGAGGGGTGTAGGCGAGGGTTTCAGCGGGATGAAAGCTGCAAGGATCCTTCGCTCCGCTCAGGATGACAGGGAATAATCGTTGGCATGTTGAACGTTTAAACGTGAGAACGTGCAATGTGTTAACTTTTATCCGTTCTTTCTCC
>JAGXKM010000183.1 GCA_018335275.1 Anaerolineales bacterium
CATTGAAGAGGAGAGGATCACGAAAATCCTCGGTGTACCCACGATCTTTAAAGGCCTGCTTCAACACCCTGATCTCCAGAGATATGATTTATCCAGCTTACAGGAGTGCTATCTGGGAGGAGCTCCCACTTCCACCCCATTGATTGAGGAAGTGGAAGAGAAGCTGGGCTGCCGCGCGATTGTGGGCTACGGTCTGACAGAAACCTGTCCGGTGATCACCCTGGCCCGGCCCAAGCCCAAATTCAAATCCCTTCCCGCCCTTCGACGCACCTACCAGGCCAAAACAGGGCTGCCGCTGGTGGGGGTGCGGATGAGGGTCGTGGACCAGGATGGAAACGATGTCCCCCGCGATGAAAAGACCCTGGGGGAAATCATCGTCCGGGGCAATCAGGTCATGCGGGAATATTTCAAAGATGAAGAGGCAACCCAGGCGGCACTTCGCGGCGGATGGCTCCATACGGGGGACATGGCCGTGGTCGATCAGGAAGGATATATCACCATCCTGGACCGCAAAAAAGACATCATCATTTCCGGAGGGGAGAACATCTCCTCTGTGGAAATTGAAAACGTCATTCGCAGCCATCCGGCAGTGGATGAGGTCGCTGTCATCGGGGTCCCGGATGACACCTGGGGAGAAGTGCCCAAAGCCTTGATCGTCTTAAACCCCGGACAAAAAGCCACAGAAGAGGAACTCATCCAGCATGTACGCCAGAGCCTGGCTTCCTTTAAAGTGCCAAAAAGCGCTGAATTTCGATCCTCCTTGCCGCGCGGGGGAACGGGGAAAATTCTCAAACGCCAGCTCAAGGCGCCTTACTGGGAAGGATATGCAAAAAACGTCAACTGATGTCAGGATGTGAGAAGGACTGGATTATGGTTTTCCCAGCTTTACCCAGAGCCGAGAATAGGGGCTCAAGACTTGACTTCATGTATTTTAATACACAATTTACAGCCATCTGGCCACCTAAAAAAACTGAAAAGGCTAAACCAAATCACCTTAGAGCGCTTCGCGAAGTATCAGGGAAATGGGTCAACCCTTACCGCTGTATTGACTTTCCGTAAGGAGTTTTTTACACTGAAAATATGCTTGCCCGCGTATACTCCTGCGCCGTGCTCGGCCTGGAGGGGGTCTTGGTGGAAGTGGAAGTGGATTTCGGCAGCGGTCTGCCGGGGATCACCGTTGTCGGACTGCCGGATACCGCTGTGCAGGAGAGCCGGGAGCGAGTGCGGACAGCGATCAAAAACGTCCCCCTGGAATTCCCCCGCAAACGCCTGATCATCAACCTGGCCCCCGCCAATGTGCGCAAGGAAGGGCCGGCTTACGACCTGCCCATCGCCGTCGGTATCCTGATCACCAGCGGGCAGATCCCCCGCTCTGCTGTAGAGGACATGGTCATCGTCGGCGAACTTTCCCTGGACGGCAGCGTGCGCCACACCGCCGGGGTGCTGCCCATGGCAGCCCTGGCCCGTGAGGAAGGATTTCAAACCATTTGCGTGGCGAAGGAGGACGCGGGAGAAGCGGCCCTGATGCCCGATCTCGACGTGCTGCCCATTGAACACCTGGGAGACCTTTACCATCATCTCAACGGGAATGGGACCATAATGCCCCACCCCACCACACGTAAAGCGGATTTACCGGTCACCAGGACCCAGACAGATTTGAAAGAAATCAAAGGCCAGGAACATGTCAAGCGAGCTCTGGAAGTGGCTGCGGCCGGGAATCACAACATGCTCATGAACGGCCCTCCCGGCGCGGGTAAAACGCTCCTGGCCCGGTCCCTGCCGGGCATCATGCCCAGGATGAGCATTGACGAAGCCCTGGATGTGACCCGCATTTATTCCATCCTCGACCAGCTTCCGCCCGATACCCATCTCGTCCAGCACCGGCCCTTTCGGGCCCCGCACCATACCATCTCCCACGCCGGACTGGTGGGCGGCGGCACCTGGCCCCAGCCGGGAGAAATTTCTCTCGCTCACCGCGGCGTACTGTTCTTAGATGAATTCCCGGAGTTCGGCCGGCACGTCCTAGAAGTGCTCCGCCAACCCCTGGAAGACAAGACGGTGACCATCAGCCGCGCCAAGGGCTCCCTCACCTTTCCTGCCAATTTCATGCTTGTGGCGGCCATGAACCCCTGCCCGTGCGGTTATTACGGTGACCCGGTCAAGGAATGCACCTGCTCATCCTCAACCATCACCCGTTATAAAAAGAAAATCTCAGGGCCGCTGATGGACCGGATTGACATTCACGTCCAGGTCCCGCGCGTGGAATACGACAAATTGAGTTCGGACCGCCTGGGAGAGCCCTCTTCCCGGGTCCAGGCCCGGGTGGAAGCGGCCCGGGATCGACAGAGAGAACGCTTTGCGGACAGCAAACTGATGACCAATGCGGATATGTTTCCCGCAGAAATCAGGTCCCACTGCCAATTGGACGCCAGCGGTAAATCGCTGCTGCGCTCCGCCATGGACCAGCTTCACCTCTCCGCGCGTTCCTACCACCGGGTTTTAAAATTATCCCGCACCATCGCCGATCTGGATGGTGCGGAGAAGATCCAGACCAGTCATTTGGCTGAAGCCCTGCAGTATCAGCCCCGAGATCGGATTTGGTAAGGGGTAAAATGGGGGATCCCGCAAGCAAGGTCCACAGGACAATACTCATCGCATACCTTACGAAAAGGGTTTCATTTATGGATAGGGGAAAGTCATGAACGCCTCTCCTACGGGGAAGCGGCGGGTGAACCGCATTTTCAGCTGAGATCGAGTTTGAAAAACGAGAACACAACAAACCCCTTCATCACGTTCAACATGCAGTGTTTGCCCCATGAGTTCAAGGGATAAGAAATCAAGCATGATTGATCGCTTGTGAAAAGTTATCTTTGTCACCTTATTTTGGCCTGGGATCATGCTAAACTTACATTGCTAAAAAGGGCAATGTGGGGGAGGCTCTTTATTTACTCGTGCCGAACATTA
>JAGXKM010000184.1 GCA_018335275.1 Anaerolineales bacterium
AGCAAAAATGTCTCCGGGGGCCGTCTTTACCTGGAGCCGGTCCGGGCTTATTTACCTGAGCTGTTTGACGAGGCACCTTTTGAGCGCCAGGTCGTGAAGGAACGCTTGACCATGTTGACACCCGAGAGTTCCGTGACTATGGAGCTGACCAGCGATCGTTTTAGAGGCAACTCAGCGAACAGCGTGACAGTGCTGCGGGCCAAGTTTGATCAGTGGCTGGCTGAAAAAGCCAGCGAGAAAGGAGCCTTGGTCATTCCGGGATATAAAGTGGATGATGTCTGGATGGAAGAGGGTCGAGTGGCAGGCATCCGCTCCAATGAAGACATTTTGCAGGCCGATGTTGTGATTGCTGCGGATGGTGTCCTTTCGTTTATCGCTGAAAAGGCTGGGATGAGAGAACGTCATCAGCCCCGCAATGTAGCCCTTGGCGTGAAAGAGATCATTGAACTGCCCGAAGAAAGGATCCGGGATCTTTTCGGCCTGCGGGCTGGTGAAGGGGCGGCCCAGTTGTTCTTTGGCTCCATAACAGAGGGCATGATGGGAGGCGGATTCCTTTACACGAATCAAACCAACCTTTCGTTGGGAATGGTCATCAGCATACACGACCTGATGCAAAAACATCCCACAATAAGCCCGCATGATTTATTCGAGTTATTTAAAAAACGCCCTGAAATTGAGGTCTTGATTTCGGGCGGGCATTCCGTTGAATACTCTGCACATGATGTTCCCGAAGGCGGCTTAAAAGCAATTCCCAGGTTGTATTCGGATGGTTTACTCGTCGCAGGAGATGCGGCTGGCCTGTGCCTGAATCAGGGGATCACGCTGAGAGGAATGGACATGGCCATCGTCTCCGGTGTCCTGGCAGCGCGCGCTGTTCTGGATGCCAGGCAAAAAAAGGACTATACGGCTGAAAGCCTGGGGATCTATGAAAAGTACTTGAAAGAGAGTTCGATCTATCAAGATCTTTCGACCTTCCAGCATATGCCGGAGATTTTATCCAACCCCCGCCTTTTTGAGAAGTATCCAGAAGTGACCAGTGAACTGCTGCACGAAATCTTCCGGGTGGATGCTCAGCCCAAACAAAAGATTTCGCGTACGGTTTTACGAACGATTTCCAGGGAGTTGCTCAAGATAGATGTACTCAGAGACTTATGGCGCATGAGAAAAATATGATCTTTCCGCCTTGTGCTGATGTGATGGTTGTGTTTCCGTATCAGGAGGTTTAGGTTGAATATTGAGGCAAAGTTAGGCCTGGATGTTTTTCAAATTGACAGCGAGCAATCCCATATCCTGATTGACCAGGAGGTCTGCCAGAGCCGCTGCACAATCCGATATTGTTTGCATGTCTGCCCCGCCGACCTCTATGAGCTCAATGAAAATGGGGAGATGACCGTAGATTATGAGGGATGTCTGGAGTGCGGCACCTGTTATATCGCCTGTCGGGAGGACGCCCTTGAATGGCATTATCCTCGAGCCGGTTACGGCGTGCAATACCGCTTTGGATGAGAGCAAAGGAATGTGAATATGCACATTGTTGTATGTATGAAACAAGTGTTGGATCTGGAAAAAATCCGCATAAAGCCGGAAACACACGAACCAGTCCTTGAAGGCGTGCCTGTCTGCCTTGGTGATTTTGAAAAGAACGCCTTAGAACAGGCGGTGCGGATCAAGGAATCGCAGGACGATGTCACCGTGACTGTCGTTTCAGTGGGGTCTCAAAAACTCAATAAAACCATTATGGAGGCTTTGGCGATGGGAGCAGATGAAGCTGTGATCCTTGTTGATCCGCATGTTAAGGGGTCAGACGCCATGGGCTCAGCGATTGTGCTTGCCAATATGATTCAGAAGATAGGTGATTGCGACCTGATCTTAATGGGTGAGGGGTCAACCGATGAATACAGCGGCCAGGTGCCTTCCAGGTTGGCTGAGATCCTGGGTCTCTCCCAGGTGACTTATGCCAGGGAATTAGAAGTGCTTGATAATCGAATCCGTGCGGTCCGCGATCTGGAAGATATGCTGGAATCCGTTGAGGTGGAGCTACCTGCCCTGGTCAGCGTTACCCAGGAAATCAATCAGCCTCGCTTACCGCCGTTGACAGCTATCCTGAAGGCGGGCAAGAAACCGCTTCACGTCTGGAGCCTTGAAGATATTAACGCTTCTGCGGAAGAGGTAGGGGCTGATGCAGCTGCCTTCGAGGAGTTGAGCAATCTGGCCCCGGCGAAGCCGCGCAAAGAAATCATCTTTGATGAAGATATCGACAGCTCCGTAACCCAGGCGCTTGAGGCTTTGGAGCAGGAAGGAGTGTTGGATTAATGAGTGGAGTATTGGTTTATTCAGAACGGCCGCCCCTGGCCCTTCAGAACTTAACTTTTGCGGCCTCCCTTGGCTATCCCGCAGACGTGGCTGTTTTTAATCCGGAAGGTGAAACCTGGTCCGAGCAGTATTTCAATCACGGCGCTCAGCGCGTCTACTGCATGGACGACCTATCTCTCTCTGGCCTCCAGGCCGACGTTGTATCGGAAGCTCTCTGCCAGATTGCTGACCTTGCAGAAGCAGAGATCGTTCTGGTTAGTTCAACCTTACGTGGCCGCGAGGTGGCTGGACGTCTGGCTCAAAAACTGCATGCGGGATGCATTACGGATGCCGCCAAACTGCGATCTGAAGAGGGCCAATGGATCGCCACCCGGTATTCCTTAGGCGGGAAGACGCTCTCGGAACAGGTCCTCACCTCGGGCAGAAAGGTTATCGCGGTCAACCCCAATACTTTTCAGGCTGAACCATTGGCGTCGAAAGAAACGGGGGAGGTCGTCGAAGTGGCGGCGCAGGTGGCAGCTTCTCCGGTCAGAATAATCGAACAAAAATCAAAGCCTGATACCGGGGTAGACATCGAATCAGCTGAGGTCGTTGTCTGTGTTGGGCGCGGCCTGGAGAGCGAGGAAGACCTGGATATGATTCAGGAG
>JAGXKM010000066.1 GCA_018335275.1 Anaerolineales bacterium
CAAGCATGATTGATCGCTTGTGAAAAGTTATCTTTGTCACCTTATTTTGGCCTGGGATCATGCTAAACTTACATTGCTAAAAAGGGCAATGTGGGGGAGGCTCTTTATTTACTCGTGCCGAACATTATCAGGTATATGGAAGACCGCACGAAACTCCATTTTATTAATCGAGGAGAGAGTATGAGCAAACCCAAAATCGGCGTGTATGTTTGTGCCTGTGGGATCAACATCGCTTCGAAAGTGGATGTTGATGAAGTGAGGGACTTTGCTGCTGACTTACCGCATGTAGCTGTTTCCCGAACCTCCAAGTACACCTGCTCCGAACCGGGGCAGGATGTCATCCAGCAGGACATTCGGGACGGTTTGATCAACAGGGTGGTGGTCGCCTCCTGCACACCGCGCATGCATGAACCTACCTTCCAGCGGGCGCTGTCCAGTGAAGGGTTGAACCCTTATTTCTTCGAGATGGCCAACATCCGCGAACATGTATCCTGGATCACGGAAGACCCCGAAGAAGCCACGGAGAAAGCCAAACGGCTGGTCCGTTCCGCTGTCTCCCGGGTCGTCCATCACGCTGCTTTGGAAGCCCGCCAGGAGCCTGTGACAAAGGCCGCGCTGGTGGTTGGCGGGGGGATCGCGGGGATCCAGGCCAGCCTGAAAATCGCTGAGTCAGGCTATCAAGTCTATCTGG
Source organism: Anaerolineales bacterium (assembly GCA_018335275.1). Taxonomy (GTDB): domain Bacteria; phylum Chloroflexota; class Anaerolineae; order Anaerolineales; family UBA11858; genus B10-G9. The sequence continues at coordinate 692 of JAGXKM010000066.1, forward strand.
TGGAGAAGGAGCCGACCATTGGAGGGAAAATGGCTCAGCTGGACAAGACCTTCCCCACCCTCGACTGTAGTATTTGAATACTTGGACCCAAATTAATGGATGTCGGTCGACATCCCAACATTGAATTACTGGATTACAGCGAAGTCGTAAACGTACAAGGCTATGTGGGAAATTTCCAGGTCAAAGTGCGCCGCAAACCCCGCTACGTCCACACAGATCTGTGCACCGGCTGCGGGCTGTGCACCGAGGCCTGTGTGCTGCACGGCGGCGGCGGGCGCCTGTTGGTCCCCTCTGAGTTTGAAGAAGGGATGGGGAAGCGGGCTGCTGCTTACATACCGTTTGACCAGGCCGTCCCCTTGAAAGCCACCATTGACCCCAACAGCTGTTTATGGCTGACGAAAGGGAAATGTTCCCAGAAATGCATGGAGGTCTGCGGGACGGACGCCATTGACTTCGAGATGGAAGAGACCTTCGTCGATTTCGAGGTTGGGTCCATCGTCGTGGCCACCGGCTACGAAATGTGGGACCCTGAACAAATCCCCGATTACGGGTATGGGAAATCACCCAATATCATCACCGGGCTGGAATTCGAACGCCTGACGAATGCCGGCGGACCCACACAAGGGGAGATCAAGACCGCTGAAGGAGAAACGCCGGAGAAAGTGGCCATCATCCACTGCGTCGGCAGCCGGGATGAACGCGCTCATGCTTATTGTTCCCGCTTCTGCTGCATGTATTCGCTCAAACAAGCCCATCAAATCAAAGAAAAAACAGGGGCGGAAGTTTACAGCATCTACATGGACATGCGCACGTTCGGCAAAGATTACGAGGAATTTTACCGGAGGAACCGCGAAGAAGGCATCCAGTTTATCCAGGGCCGCCCTTCGCAAGTCACAGTAGATCCTGAAAGCGGACGTCTGTTTATCGATGTGGAGGACATTCAACTGGGACAGGTCTTAGAGTTGGATGTGGATATGGTGGTCCTGGCCACAGCGATCGAGCCCCCCGAAAACGCCGATAAGATAGCCTCCACCTTCGGTTTGGGACGCACCCCTGACGGCTGGTTTGCGGAAGCCCATCCCAAGCTCCGCCCTGTGGAGACCGCCTCTGCCGGCGTGCTCCTGGCCGGATGCGCTCAGGGGCCGCGCGACGTGCCTGACACGGTCGCTCATGCCGGGGCTGCGGCGGCGGAAGTCGTTCAGCTTTTCAACCAGGGTGAAGTCACCATCTCGCCGACCATCGCTGAAGTGAATCCCGCCAAATGCGTGGGCTGCGGAGAATGCATATTAAGCTGTCCCTACACAGCCATCTGGCGGAACAATGATCAAAAAGCGGAAGTCAATCCCGCATTATGCCAGGGCTGCGGTACCTGTGTGGCGGCCTGTCCGTCAGGGGCTATCACCGCGTTGCATTTCACCGATGAAGAAATCGTATCCCAAATCGACGGCTTGTTAAAACTGGTGGTGTAGTATGGAAACGAACGAAGACAAACAAGCGTTTGAACCCAAAGTGGTCGCCTTTTTGTGCAACTGGTGCTCCTATGCGGGGGCCGACAGCGCCGGCATCTCAAGGTTAAAATCTCCGGCCAATATCCTGCCCATCCGCGTGATGTGCTCGGGACGCGTATCCCCGGAGATGATCCTCCGGGCCTTCCGATCAGGCGCAGATGGCGTGATGGTCCTCGGCTGCCATATCGGCGACTGCCATTATATAGACGCCAATCACCGCACGGTGAAGCGGGTCACACTGCTGCAAAACTTATTAGGCTACACGGGGATTAACCCTGACCGGCTGGTCCTGGACTGGGTTTCCTCATCCGAAGGACCTAAATTCGCCAAGGTGACAAGAAAATTTGTGGAGAAGGTTCGGGAGCTGGGTCCTATGGCTGAAGAGATGGGCAAAAGTCTTCCAGCAAGCAAGATCAACGTACTCGTCGAGGAGGTGACTGGATGATCCAAGAAATCCGGGACCTTGTATCGGAAAAACTCAAAAAGCTTGACGGTGTTGTCGCCCTGCGGAAAACCGACCAGGGCACAGCCCCTACCCTGTTTCAAGAGGGGGATGACGTATCCCAGCTGGTGCTGGAGCCCCGCTATCCTGTGGCGAAAACCGTATCCAAGCTCCAGAAGCGTTTCAAGGACGCGAAGTTTGGCGTCGTGGCCCGCGGCTGCGACACCCGCGCCCTGGTTGAGATGGTCAAACGCCACCAGATCGATCCGGACCGCCTGTACATCGTCGGGATGGCCTGCTCTGAGGAGCAAGCCGAAACCTGTTACTGCGCCGAACCCGCGCCTGATCTCGATCCCTGGCCTGAAGCTGACCTGGTGGGGGACCCTGTCCCCGGCGCGCCGCCCAACCCCATGGTCGCGGAATACGAGAATTTATCCAGGGAAGAGAGATGGGACTTCTGGAACCAGCAGTTTACCAAGTGTATAAAATGTTACGGTTGTCGGGATATCTGCCCGGTGTGTTTCTGCGATGCCTGCTCACTGGAAGATCCGCTGTGGGTGGAACCGGGCTTGCTTGTGCCGGATTTCCCCATGTACCACCTGATCAAAGCCATGCACATGACCACGCGCTGCGTGGCCTGCCGTCAGTGCGAGACTGCCTGCCCGGCCGGCATCCCTTTGACGGTGCTATACGACCTGATCCGAAAAGATGTCGGAAACCTGATTGGGTACATCCCGGGGGCAGATGCGGACTCCGGCCCGCCGCTTTCTCTGACCTTAGCGGACGCCCCCATTGATTCGGAACTTGCCAAGTAGGGAGTTAAATATGGATTATTCAAACACCCAGACCATTTGCCCCTTTTGCGGGTGTGGTTGTGCACTCAACTTAGAGGTGGTGGACGGCGAGATCGTCGGCGTTTTACCTGCCAACGATCACCCCGTTGGACGCGGCAGCCTGTGCATTAAAGGCTGGAACGCCCACTCCTTTGTCCAGCATGAAGACCGCTTGAAAACCCCTCTGATCCGTGAGGATGGAGATTTGCGGGAAGCCAGCTGGGAGGAAGCGCTCGAATTGGTCGCGGATAAACTCGGAAGCATCAAATCTGAACATGGGCCTGATGCCGTCGGCGTCCTGGCCTCCGCAAAGTGCACCAACGAAGAGAACTACCTGCTGCAGAAATTTTCCCGGGCTGTGATCGGCACCAACAACGTGGATCACTGCGCCCGCCTTTGACACAGCCCCACGGTGGCCGGTCTGGTCGCCTCATTCGGAAGCGGGGCCATGACGAACTCAATTCCCGAGTTCGAAGATGCCAAATGTGTCCTGATTACGGGATCAAACACCAGTGAAGCCCATCCCATGATCGGCACGCGCATCATGCGGGCCAAAGAGAAAGGGGCCCAGGTGATCGTGGTCGACCCGCGCACCACCCAGATGAGCATGATGGCTGACCTGCATTTGAAACAGCAGCCGGGGACGGATGTCGCCTGGCTGAACGGGGTCATGCAAGTGATCATTTCGGAAGGTTTGGCGGATCAGGAATTTATTAAGGAACGAACGGAAGGGTATGAGGACCTTGAAGCGGCTGTGGAAAAATACACGCCCGAGTATGTGGAAGAGATCTCAGGCATTCCCGCGGAGCAACTCCGCCAAGCCGCGAAAATGTACGCTGAAGCTGAGAGAGCGAGTATCGTCTACGCCATGGGCATCACCCAGCACACAAGCGGCGTGGACAACGTGCTTTCCTGCGCCAATCTGGCCATGCTGACGGGAAACGTCGGCCGGCCTTCCACGGGCGTCAATCCCCTCCGCGGACAGAACAACGTGCAGGGAGCGTGCGACCTGGGCGGTCTGCCCAACGTCTATCCCGGCTACCAGTCCGTTGCGGATCCAGAGGTGAATCATAAATTCGAGGAAGCCTGGGAGACAGAGCTGCCAGACGAAGTCGGGCTCACAGTCGTGGAAATGGTGGAGTTGGCTGGCACAGGCGAGGTTAAAGCCATGTATGTCATGGGAGAAAATCCGCTCGTGGCTGACGCGGATATCAACCATGCCCGCGAATCCATGAAGAACCTGGATTTCCTGGTCGTCCAGGACCTTTTCCTGTCAGAGACCGCGGAAATTGCGGATGTGGTCTTACCTGCCGCATCGTACGCGGAAAAAAGCGGCACCTTCACGGCCACGGACCGACGGGTTCAGCTGGTTCATCCAGCCATCGACCCGGTCGGGGAAAGTAAACCTGACTGGGAGATCATACAACTGCTGGCGGAGAAGATGGATGCTCCCGGTTTTGATTTTGCCTCTCCGGAAGAGATCATGGACGAGATCGCTGCCCTGACGCCGATCTACGGAGGGTTCAGCCACAAACGATTGTCCAACGGCAATGTCCTTCATTGGCCCTGCTTATCGGAGGACCACCCTGGAACCCCTTACCTTCATAAGGGGACATTCTCCCGCGGCCTCGGTAAATTTCACGGCATAGACTTCACTGAACCCGCAGAATCCACGGATGAAACCTATCCGCTGATTCTGACCACCGGTCGGATCATGTTCCACTTCCACACGGGAACCATGTCCCGCCGGTCGGAAAAATTAAATCAAGAGGTATCCGAAGCTTACGTGGAAATGCACCCCAAAGACGCGGAGCAAATTGGGTTGAACGGGGAGAAGAAAGTCAAAGTCAGCAGCCGGCGGGGGGAGATCAAACTGGCAGCAAGGGTCACAGACCGCATTAAACCCGGCGTGGTCTTCATCCCCTTCCACTTTGCAGAAGCCGCTGCCAACGCTTTGACAAACAGCGCTTTTGACCCCATCGCCAAAATCCCTGAATACAAAGTTTGTGCTGTCAGGGTCGAAGCTGTATAGGAGATGTGCAAATGAGTTCTTCAACCATAACTACCAATCCATTTGCCGATAAGGTTCGCGCCACCCCAGGCGGAGAACATCTTGATGTCTGTTTTGCGTGCGGCACCTGCGTCAGCAAGTGCATGATCCAACAAAAAGTGGAACCGGACTACAACCCCCGCAAACTGATCCGGAAAGTGATGATGGGCCTGGAGGAGGAAGCTTACCGGGACCCGACCACCTGGATGTGTTCTGCCTGCGACCTGTGCTACGAAGCCTGTCCCCAGGAGATTCACATATCTGAAGTCATCGGCGCGGTCAAGAAATTGGCGATCGAAGCTGGATACACCAGCCCCCTGGAAACGGTCACTGTGGATGAAACCCGATGTTCCGGCTGCGGCATTTGCGGGATGGCCTGCCCGTATGATGCGCCCCGCTTGATCGAAAAACAGGTCAACGGAACAACGAAACGCCTCTCGACCGTGGACAGCAACAAGTGCATGGGGTGCGGCACCTGTGTTGCGGCCTGCCCGATGGCAGCCATCTCCCGTCCCGGGGTCAGCAACCATGAGATCAGAGAACAGATGTTCTTTGCTGAGCCGGCCAACGGCGCCCCCCGGCTGGTGACGTTCGTCTGCGACTGGTGTTTACGTGCGGATGACGACCTGAAAATTCTGGAGAGCTACCCGCCCAATGTGCGCGTGATCCACATCCCCTGTTCCGGACGCATCGATCCGGAAATGGCCCTCATGGCCCTGGATTCGGGGATCGACGGGGTGCTGGTCTGCGGATGCCAGCCAGACCAATGCCATTTCCAGCGCGGCTCCATGGTCAGCAGTTATAAAATTAACATCCTGAATCATATATTTGAGGATCTGGGGATCGAAGACGGCAGAGTGCGCTTCGTCCGGATCGGGACCACGGATCGCGGACGAATTCGGAGCGAGATTGACGATATGTTAGAACACCTCAGACCTGAGAAAGCGGAGGCCTAGAGAAGCTAGTCCACCTCACAAAATTATTAAATACCAATCCCCCGCTGGCATTTGCTGCGGGGGATGTTTTTTTTCCTTCCTTCCGCCAGGCATATCTCACAGGCAACGATCAGGGGGATTGACCAGAATCCATCAGATCCGGGGCTGCTCCCACCCTTTCCGGGGAACTATAGACTCTCATCCGCCCTCTCCTCACGTACCCGACCAGGGTCATATCCCAGGCCTGGGCCATCTTGATGGAAAGGGATGTCGGCGATGACCGGGAAGCCATGATCGGGCATCCCATCCGCGCTCCTTTGATCAACATCTCCGAGGAAACGCGCCCGGTAGCCAGCAAAGCCCTGCCCGATGTTAAAATCCCTTCCAGGATGCATTCACCGAGCAGTTTATCAATGGAGTTATGCCTACCGATATCCTCCACAAAAGCCAACACGCTCTCCCCATCGAACAAGGCTGCGCCGTGTATACCCCCAGCCTGAGCATACAAACTGCCTGACTTTTGCATATTCCTGAAGCCCATATGCAGCTGATCCGGGTTGATATGGAGCGGATCATCCGGAATATGCAGATCCAGATCTTCATCGGTGAAGGTGATGCCCCCGCCACAGCCGGAGGTCAGGATCTGATGATCAGGTTTACTAAAGGACCGGTTCAACCAGACATCCACGCAGCATCCTTCCTCCCGGGTTGAGATCTCTTCAATTTCATCCAATCCGGAAATCAAGCGCTCGTTTCGAAGAAACCCAATCGCTAACTGTTTTTCCCCCAGGGGCGTGGCCATCAATGAAACCAGCTCGGTCCCATTCACGAAAATGGTCAAACGGGCTTCTTCAATCACCCTGTCATCCACTTTCTTCCAACCACGGTCGTATTCAATCCACTGTGCGGGTTCCGTTCCTTGAGCCATAATATGGTACGCCTATAAACATGTACAGGCCAATACTTCTCAGATCTGTGCCGATGTGAAAGATCAGCATATTCACTGCGGCGGATCGGACAGCCAGGATCAGGTGCTGTCGATGACCCGGGGTCGGGTTTCTCAGCCCTTCTGCCTGAAAGGAGAAAAATGGCTGCTGACCAGAGGCCAGCAGCCATTGTGATCTTGCTGTGCGCTGACTAGGAAAGGCCGAGGACCTCACCGGTGTCGACGTCGATGTCAATTTCGGTGAAGGCAGGCCGTGTGGGCAGACCGGGCATGGTGCTGATCGGACCGCAAACCGGGAAAATAAACCCGGCCCCTACGCTGGCTCGTACCTCACGTATGGGCAGCGTCCAACCCTTGGGGACACCCTTTAGTTTGGGATCATGGGAGAAGGAGAGGTGCGTTTTCGCCATGCACAAAGGTAAATCACTCAACCCCATTTCTGTGAACTGCTTGATCTTCCGCTCTGCTTCATCCGAGTAATCTACATCGTCCGCGCGGTAAATCTCTTTGGCGACGGTTTCGATCTTCTCTTTGATGGACATATCATCTTCATACAGGAAGTGGAAGTCATTTTCCTCTTCCTCGATGGCCTTGACCACCGCTCGCGCCAGATCCGCTCCGCCTGCGCCGCCGTTGGCCCAGACATCGCTGATCACGGAGTCAGATGCGCCAGCTTTCAGCGCTGCCTCTTTGATCATCTCCATTTCCTTATCCGTATCCGAGGTGAAGCGGTTCACTGCCACCACCACGGGGACGCCGAACTTGCGGGCGTTCTCGATGTGCTGGATAAGGTTGGGCAAGCCTTTCTCAAGCAGTTCAAGGTTTTCCTCGGTGTAGGCTTTGTCAAGCACTTTCCCGGGCACGACTCTGGGTCCGCCGCCGTGCATCTTCAAAGCCCGCACAGTGGCAACCATGACCACGCAGTTGGGGGTCAGACCGCTGACGCGGCTCTTGAGGTTCATGAATTTTTCCATGCCGCAGTCCGCGCCAAAGCCGGACTCGGTCACCACATAGCCTTCGGGGCCAACCAGCTTAAGGGCGATCTTGTCAGCGATGATGGAGCTGTTGCCCTGGGCGATGTTGGCGAACGGCCCGGTGTGCACAAAGGCAGGGCTGCCGACCAATGTCTGCATCATGTTGGGCTTGATGGCGTCTTTGAGCAGGACAGTCATCGCGCCAGCTACGTTAAGGTCTTCAGCTGTAATCGGCAGCACAGGGCGCTGCACATGAGGCTGGCCGCCCGTCTTGCTGGTGCCGATGATGATCCGGCCCATGCGTTCCCGCAGGTCCGCCAGTCCGGTGGTCATCCCCAAAGCAGCCATGATTTCGGAAGCCACGGTGATATCATAGCCCGTCTCGCGCGGATCCGCATTGCCCTGTCCACCCAGGCCGACAATGATCTTCCGGAGCGCTTTGTCAGACACATCGACCACGCGGTTCCACTGGATGGAATAAGGATCGATGTTCAAGCGGAACATGCGCCCTTTGTCTTCATCGCTCAAATCAGACGGTTTCTCAGATTCAATGTCCAGCTTCTCAAGGCGCTTGCGCATGGAATCCGTGTACTCGTCGTCGGGGCAGAGCATCTTGGCCAAGAAATCCGTGCTCCATTGACGCTCCTTCATCATGCGGTTATCAATAGCTGCAGCCAACTGGTTATGAGCAGCTCCCACAGCGTGGATGTCACCCGTGAGGTGGAGGTTAAAATCCTCCATCGGCACAACCTGGGAAAAGCCGCCGCCTGCCGCGCCGCCCTTGATTCCAAACGTCGGTCCCTGAGAGGGTTGACGTATGCAGGTAAAGACCTTCTCGCCAATATGATGGAGACCCTGGCTGAGCCCGATGGTCGTCACAGTTTTCCCCTCACCTAACGGTGTGGGGGTGATGGCCGTGACATCGATGTATTTTCCATTCGGAACGTCCTCCAGACGATCGAGAACTTCCAATTTCACTTTTGCTTTATATTTTCCGTACTGCTCCAATTCATCTTCCTTAAGGCCGAGTTTTTTCGCGACCTCCTTAATGGGGAGCAATTCAGCTGCATGAGCGATGTCAATATCAGCTGGCACAGGATGCTTGATGTCAATAGGCATATTTTTCACTCCTTATAATCCTTATAAGCGTATCCAAAACAGACAGGGAAAAATTATTTTTCGTAGGCAATTTTGGCAGCCCGCACCGTATTGCGGAGCAGCATAGCGATCGTCATCGGGCCCACGCCCCCCGGAACCGGTGTCAGATAACCGGCCACTTCTTTGGCTTCTTCATAATCGACGTCCCCTACCAGTCGGTATCCCCTTTTCTTGGTATCATCATCTACCCGGTTTACGCCTACGTCGATCACCGCAGCGCCCGGTTTGATCCAGTCACCTTTGACCATTTCCGGGATTCCCACGGCAGCGATTAAGATATCCGCCTGGCGGCTTTTTTCCTGCAGATCACGGGTTCGAGAATGGCAGATGGTCACCGTGGCATTTTCTTTGAGCAGCAATAAAGCCGCGGGCCTCCCCACAATATTCGAACGACCCAAAACCACAGCGTTTGCACCTTCCATTTCCACACCCTCGTGTTTCAGAAGGTGAATCACACCGAAGGGCGTGGCAGGCACGAACTGCGGTTCACGTCCCTTTTGAGCCAAACGCCCGATATTCAGGGGATGGAATCCATCCACGTCCTTATCTATGCTGATGGTCCTTAATATGCGTTCGTCGTCCAGTCCGTCCGGCAGAGGCAGCTGGACGAGGATGCCGTGCACATCAGAGTCCTCATTGAGTTCCTTGACCAAACCTTCCACTTCTTCCTGGGTAGAGGAGGCGGGCAGCTTGTGTCCAATAGAGCGGATGCCAGCTTCCTCACAAGCTCTGTGCTTCATGCGCACATACACCTGGGAAGCAGGGTCCTCGCCGACCAGCACAGTCGCCAAGCCGGGAGGTTTTTTTCCTTCCGCTACCATGGCGGCCACATCTGCTTTCACTGCATCACGTACTTCTTGGGCGATAGCACGCCCATCGATCTTCTTTGCGGTCATAAATAACTCCCTTTACAATTGTTAAAGCTTTCCGTTTTGGAATAGATGATGAAGAACAAATTTGTTCTCCCAAGACAGATCTTTTTGCAAGGCACTAAAAAACATTATTGCCAAAAAGCCTATCCTTTTCAAGTTATTTTTATCACCATATCAATGAGGAATGATATATTACAAATATATCAGAGAGTGGGCAGAAGTTCAACCATGCAATGCAGTCCCTCACTGATAATCTCCACCGCGCCTAGCGAAACTTTTAAATCTCCCACTATCAAAAAGAGGAAATCTCATTGCACGCCATCCAGCTTTGACGTAAAATACAAAACATAATCCACAATCCAGACAACCTTATATAGGCAGCGATGACCCGAAAACGCTTTTGTCAAGTGATGCACCTTCATCCAATCCAAGGGCTCGTTTTGGGGGGAACATTCAGAACTGCAAACATCTATGAAGGT
>JAGXKM010000067.1 GCA_018335275.1 Anaerolineales bacterium
GGTCATCCTCAGCATTGGGGAGCGGGAAGAAAACGAAATCGGGTCAAATTGTGGCCAATATGTTCAAAAGCACCTCCAGTCCCTGGGGACGTTAGGAGATGGGTATTCATATCAAGTTTCGGAACAAAACAGGATTTCACCAGGCGAAAATTGAACCCCTAATTATTCTGTGGACTATCTAATTTCCTGGGGAATGATGAAATATGTTTGAAACCTATGAAAAGGCGAAAACCTGGTGGGAAGAGGGAGAACGTCTGGTCGTCGCCACCGTGACCAACACCTGGGGATCTTCACCGCGTCCCGTAGGGTCTCAGATGATGGTAAGTTCCAGCGGAAAGGTCGCCGGTTCGGTAAGCGGGGGATGCGTGGAAGGGGCGGTGCTGGAGGCCGGGCTTCAAGTTATCGAGGAGGGTAAGCCAAAAAGTTTACATTTTGGCGTCACAGACGAAAACGCCTGGGAGGTGGGGTTAGCCTGCGGTGGAGAAATCGATGTTTTCCTGCGCCCTTTGAACGGGAAAGCCTTGGAACATTGGCGGGCGGTAAAACAGTATAGGGGAGAGTTTTGCTACGTTTTGATCACCGTGGGACCCAGGGAATTGGTGGGTGAAGAACGCATCCTCCTGGGTAGTGGAGATTGGGTGGGTGGGCATTTGGGAAAAAACTGGGAAGAACCCATAAAGGAAAGAGCACAGGAATTCATGGAGGATAGGACGTCAGGAACCGCCCGGATCAGAGCCCCGGAAAAAGATCCTGAGACCTTGACGTGTTTTTTCAACGTCAAAGAGCCCCGGCCTACGTTGGTGGCTGTGGGTGGAGTTCATATTTCCATCCCTTTGATGTTCTTTGCGGACATGCTGAATTTTCGAACTGTGGTTGTCGATCCCCGGAAAATGTTTGCCAATCGCGAGCGGTTTCCGGAGGTGGATCATCTTCTGCAAACCTGGCCGGAGGAGGCTTTTCAGGAAATAACGGTCGACTCCTACACAGCAGTCGCCATGTTGACACACGATCCCAAAATTGATGATCCGGCCCTGAAGATTGCCCTGAAGAGCGAGGCGTTTTATGTCGGGGCCCTGGGGAGCAAAAAGACGCAAGAAGAACGCAGAAAGAGGTTGTTGGAGGCCGGGATCAGTCAGAAAAGTCTGGATCGCTTACACGCCCCCATCGGTTTGGATTTAGGAGGACGGGCGCCGGAAGAGATCGCTTTGGCCGTGATGGCTGAGATTGTTCAAAAACTGCATCAAAGGAAAAGAGTGAGATCATGAAAGAGCGGGGTGTTGGAGAGTTTTCTTGAGGGTAGGATTATTTCCTGGTTGCGCATAGTGAAAATTTAAACCTTTTCATGCGGGTCGGATCAAGAGACCTGTGTTTTTGTGTGCTGAAACGCTGCCTTATCTGTGTTCTCAATCCTGATCTAAAGAATGTGACAGAAAGAGGGGGTAGTGGATGGGGATTTGACATATTGGGTTAAAGGTTATATACTAACTTACCAATCGTTCAGTAAGTAAGGGAAAAGAGGTAAGTCGATGAGCGAGAATCGAACCCATGTGGGTAAAGAAAAGATCTTGGAAAAAGCTGAGAAATTGTTTACTGAACATGGCTTTCAAGCGGTTTCTATCCGCTCCATCGCTGATATTTGCGGCGTGACGAACGCTGCCCTTTACTATCATTTCGAGGATAAAGCAGCCTTATTTGCAGAAGTCATGAAGCGGCATACACAGCGCTTGAGCGAGCATTTGGCTCAGGCCGGGGAAGCCTTCGAATCCCCAAAAGATAAAATTTATGCCATGGCTAAAGAATATTTGAGGTTGGTTTCCAATCGCCAGAATTTTATGTTTTTGATCCGCCACCATGGGAGGGAGATCAGGGAAAGTAATCCCCGTTCTGGATTTGTTGAAATGGTCACAGATGTCCTTTCACCTTTTGATGATGTTCTTGATCAAGCAGTTGAAAGCGGGGATGTGAGGCCGTTTCCAGAAGGCTACTCCGGGGCTTCCATCCTGATCGGGATGATCCACGGCTTGAGTGGGTATCAGCGGATCCAGGGGGGCGATGCTTTGAGAGAAGAAGATTTAGAGAACGTGATCGATTATTTTTGGAATGGAATAAAAACGTAAACAAAAGAAAGGTTTAGCAATCAGCAATGAAAAATGTTCGCAGAGCGCTAAGGTATTTGGTGCCCTACTGGAAACCAACGCTGGGGGCGTTTCTCTCTTTATTAATTGTCAACAGCGCTAATCTGATTTCTCCTCAACTTTTACGCATCCTCATTGATCAGGGTATAAACCCTTTGCAGATGAATACGATATGGATGGTTGTGGGTGGGCTGGCAGCCGTGGCGTTAATCCGGGGCGTTTCCAATTTTTCTCAACGATATTGGTCAGAAATTGCCTCTCAGGGGGTTGCCTTTGATCTCCGGAACACGATATTTAGAAAATTACAGAATTTAAGCTTTTCCTATCACGATCAATCCCAAACCGGAAAATTGATGACGCGCATGACCTCCGATGTGGAAATTGTGCGCATGTTCGTGGGCCGGGGTGTGGTGATGCTCCTGTCCGCGGTCATCATGTTAATGGGGACCGTGAGTTTTATGTTAAGCATGAATTGGAAACTTGCTTTGGTGGTCTTCCTGATCCTGCCCATCATACTTTATATATTTTCCATTTTCGTGCGTCGGATCATGCCCGCTTCTAAGAGGGTGCAAAAAAAATTAAGCGCTTTGAATTCCATCTTGCAGGAAAATCTGGCTGGCATGAGAGTGGTAAAAGCATTTGCGCGCGAGGCGTATGAAATGGGGCGGTATAAGGGCCAGAACGATGAATTGCTGGAAGAGAATATTCAATTGGCGAAACTCATCTCGGCGTTGTTTCCCCTGATATTCATGACTGCAAATTTTGCCACGGTTGGTGTGGTCTGGTTTGGGGGACTGCAGGTGATTGGAGGGGCTTTGTCCCTGGGGGAATTAGTGGCTTTTATAAATTACATTATGTATTTATTGCAGCCGGTTTTCATGATGGGGATGATCGGCGCCATGCTCTCCCGGGCGGAAGCCTCTGGAGAACGCATTTTTGAAGTCATCGATGCAGAATCCGAGGTGAAAGAGCGGAAAGATGCCCTACCTTTGCCTCAGGTCAAAGGGAGGGTGGTGTTTGAAGATGTCAGCTTCCGGTATGTGGGCGGTCAGGAAGATGTCATTCATGATCTTTCCTTTACCGCGGAACCGGGGGAGACAGTGGCAGTTCTGGGTCAGACGGGAGCGGGGAAATCATCCATTATCAATCTCATTCCCCGTTTTTATGATGTCACCTCCGGGCGCGTGATGATCGATACCTATGATGTGCGTGATTTAACGCTTGATTCCCTGCGCAGGCAAATTGGGATCGTCCTTCAGGAGAGCAGCCTTTTTTCCGGGACGATCAAGGAGAATATCGCTTACGGCCAACCAGAGGCGGAGATGACTGAGGTCATTTCTGCAGCCCGTGCTGCCCAGGCCCATCAATTTATCGAAGATTTACCTCAAGGGTATGAAACAGAAGTAGGAGAGCGCGGGGTGGGATTGTCGGGAGGACAAAAACAAAGGGTGGCTATTGCTCGAGCCCTCCTGGTGGATCCCCGGATCCTGATCCTCGATGACAGCACATCCTCCGTGGACGCGGAAACAGAATATAAAATCCAGCAGGCGATGAGTGAATTAATGGCTCACCGGACCAGTTTCGTAATTGCCCAACGGATTAGCACCGTTCGGGACGCGGACAAAATTCTCCTCTTGGAGAGGGGGCGCCTGGCAGCTCAAGGTACCCATCAGGAATTGCTGCGCACCAGTGAATTGTATGTGGATATTTTAGAAACGCAATTCCAGGATGAGGAGGAGTTCACTCCATGATGAGGCACGGTATGAGGCGGATCGCGGAAAGTGAAGAAGAACGGGCGGAGAACCAGAGGCGGGTCATCTACCGCCTGATCCGCAGGTTGAGGCCGTATTGGATGGAGGTGGCAGGGGCGTTTTTCTTTGTCATTCTCAACGCAGGCGCTCAGGCTATGGGGCCGATCTTGATCGGGCGGGCGACGGATCGATTCATCGCCATGGGGGATAAAAGAGGTTTAGCGTCCACCATGCTGATCCTGGCGGGCGTGTATTTGGTCAGTATGCTTGCCATCCGCTTTCAGATTTATCTGATGTCAAAAGCAGGTCAACATGTCCTGGCTGATTTGCGTCTGGCTGTTTTTGATAAGCTCCAATCGCTTTCCTTACAGTATATTGAAAGGGAAGAAACTGGGGATTTAATGAGCCGGTTGGTGAATGATATCGATGCCATCAATTCCTTCATCAGTCAGGGATTCATTCAGGCGATCGGGGCTGTCTTTTCCCTGCTGGGTATCATGATTGGCATGTTTGCGCTCAATGTTCCCTTGGCTTTGGCTGCCTTATCCATCGTGCCGGTTATGATCCTTACCACCGGGAAGTTCTCTACCTGGTCGCGGCGCGCTTTCCGGAAGACACGGGAAACGATCGGAGATGTGTCTGCTGACTTGCAGGAGGAGCTGGAAGGCGTAAAGGTGGCGCAGGCTTTTAGCCGGGGGCAGGAAAACATCGCTAATTTTGAAGCGAGAAATGCAAGCAATCGGGACGCGAATGTCAGCGCCACCGCTGTTACATCTGCTTTTTCCCCCGCCATGGACCTTTTAAGCACGTTGGATGTCGCCATCGTCGCCGGGCTGGGAGGGTATTTAGCCATCCGCGGTGCTGTGACAGTTGGGGTGGTGGTTTCCTTCCTCCAATACGTGGGAAATTTTACCCGGCCGGTTCGGACAGTGAGCCAGATGTGGACCCTGGCCCAATCTTCCCTGGCAGCTGGAGAGCGGATCTTTGATCTCATCGATACGGAAGAGGACATCAAAGATCGAGAGGATGCAGTGGAACTGACATCGATCCAGGGCCAGGTCAGATTTGAGGAAGGGCAGGATGGGGAAGGGGTTACTTTTGGGTATGATCCGCAGCAGCCGGTGTTGAAAGATGTCCGTTTTACAACGAAACCCGGACAAACGGTGGCTTTCGTAGGTCCAACGGGAGCCGGGAAAAGCACGCTGATCAGCCTTATCCCGCGATTTTACGAAGTGACCCAGGGGAAGATCAGCGTGGATGGGATTGAAATCCGGGACGTCACCCAGAAGAGTTTGCGGGATCAGATCAGTATGGTGCTCCAGGAGCCGTTTTTATTTTCGGGATCTGTAAAGGAAAATATTTGCTACGGGGATCAAAATGCGAGCGAGGAAGAAATCACAGCCGCAGCGGAGGCAGCCAACGCCCACGATTTCATCACCCGCCTTCCCGAGGGGTATCAAACCCAGGTTGGAGAACGGGGAGGGATGCTCAGCCAGGGCCAGCGGCAGTTGATCTCCATAGCCCGTGCGATTCTAGCAGATCCCCGAATCCTCATCCTCGATGAAGCGACCTCAAGCGTGGATACACGAACGGAAACTTTGATCCAGGCTGCTTTGGATCGTTTATTGTCCCACCGGACAAGTTTTATTATCGCCCACCGCCTTTCCACAGTCAGAAATGCTGATATCATTTATGTATTGGCTGAAGGTGAAATCGTGGAACAGGGTTCACATACCGAACTTCTCAATCGCGGAGGCATGTATGCTGAATTGTATAAGCGTCAATTCTTCGTACCTCCGGAATTGAATGGGGTGAAGGAGAACTGAAACATGGAGATTTCCTTAGCGCTGGGAGGCGGAGGGTCGAGAGGAAGCGCCCATCTGGGCGTCCTGCGGGCATTAGAAGGAGAAGGTTTTAAAATCAAAGCTGTGGCCGGAACGAGCGCCGGCGGGATGGCAGCGTCCATCTACGCTGCTGGGTATAAGCCGCAAGAAGCCATTGACATATTCAGCCAGGTGGATCAGAACGAGTTGTTTAGTTTTGGGAATGGAAGGGCGTTGTTGGGCGTAAAAGGGATCGTGAAGGCGATGGCGAGATTTATTGAAGAAGAAACATTTCAAGACCTGATCATGCCCTGTGCCCTTACCGCTGTGGATATCAAAGAAATGAGAGAGGTCGTCCTGCAAGAAGGAAGGGTGCTGGATGCCGTGATGGCTACGATTGCCATCCCGGGTGTATTTCCACCTAAAAAATGGGGGGAGCGGTTCTTGGTGGATGGCGGGGTGCTGGATCCAGTCCCGGTCCAAATAGCGAGGTCCCTGGCACCTGATTTACCGGTCGTCGCCGTTGTCTTATCTCCTCACCCTGAGAAATGGAAGGAGATCTCAGCTCCAGAAATCTTCTCAGAAACTCCTATATTGAAGCCCATCAAGCGCATGCGGGTGGCGCAGGCGTTTGATATCTTTACCCGGTCCGTGGAGTTGATGACTCACGAATTATCTGAAAAACAATTGGAATTAGAAAAGCCTGACGTGATCATTCGACCTGATTTGGTAGATGTTGGGATTTTAGATAAGGTGAATGTGATTGAAATTGCGGCCCGTGGAGACCTCGCTGTTGAAAAAGCCTTGCCCGAACTTGAGGCTTTGAAGAAAAAAAAGAAAGGCATCCGACGTTTTTTCACATAATCAAATAAATTCTGGGTTGTTTACTCTCTTTTCCAAACCCGGGCTGTCTATGTATTAGGGTTGTTGACAGGGTTTGGGACCTTTTTCTCTATGTATTTAACGTTTTTAGAGCCTTTTGTAATAGGGGCGACATGTGCCTGGTGTTTGACGAGCTTCCTGATCATCACAGCCCAATTATGGATATCGACTGCCCTGATCAATGATGCCAGGCTTGGCTGACTCTTGCTTCCAGATGAGTTCTTGTGCTGGGATAAGAGGATAATTAATCCCCGGAATTTTCCTTATCATTCCGATCCCAAATACGATAGAATATAGTTCCCCTTTGAACCGTGATTTTTTCCACGGTTGAGGATACTGGTACCTGGCATATGAAAGATGTAAGCTTTGAACTCAATAGAAAAATCTGGCCCCTGCTCATATTTTTTGTGCTGGTTCTTCAAATCATGGACCCCAGCAAGATCTGGATGACGCTGTTCGTTGGGTTAGCCGGGGTTTTCACCCTCAGTTATTTTTGGACCCGGTCTTTGCAGAGACAATTACATCTGAAAAGAGAAATGAGATTTGGGTGGTCCCATGTGGGAGATCCCATTCAGGAGCGTTTTTATCTGAATAATTGGGGGCGATTCCCGGCGAGCTGGCTTGCTGTTCGGGATCATTCCAACCTGGCAGGTTATGAAGCAAGTACCGTGACGTCCATCAGTGGGAATGACAATCGTCATTGGTATAAACGCGGTATCTGTATTCGGCGCGGTTTATATACTCTAGGGCCAACGATCATAGAAACAGGTGATCCGTTTGGGATCTTTAAGACGACGATCGAATATACCCTGACAACGAATATGATGGTCCTTCCCCCCGTATTTAATTTACCTATGATCGAAGTCGCCCCGGGAGGACGAATTGGGGAAGGACGCCAAGTCATGAAATCCATGACGGAGACGGTCAGCGCAGCGGGAGTAAGAAAATATCTCCCCGGTGACAGTTTGCGAAACATCCATTGGCCTACGACAGTCAGGAAAGGTGATTTTTATGTACGGGTGTTTGAAAGCACCCCTGCGAGCGATCAATGGATATTCTTGGATCTGAATCGACATGTCCATGTTGGGGAAGGTGACCAGGCCACCCAGGAGATTGGGATCATTCTGGCTGCTTCTTTGACCGACCGGGGGCTGCAAAATGGGAAGGCTGTGGGTTTGGTTGCTAATGGAAGGGATTTGATCTGGCACCCGCCCCTCTTAGAAGAAACCCAGAAATGGAAGATACTGCGGAGTCTGGCTTCTGCTCAACTTGGGAGCATACCCCTGCATGACCTCCTGGAGAGAACCAGAAGCTCCATGAATTCCAGTAATAGTGTGATTATCATCACATCTGACATTCAGGGAGAGTGGTTTGACCCCTTAATCCAACTCACCTTTCAGGGGGTCGTTCCAACCGTGCTTCTCATCGATCAACCGGCCTTTGGGGGAGAAGGCAATGTGCAGGATATTGAAAGGCGCTTGATTGATCTTGGTGTGCGTTATTACTTAATTGGACCGGATTTCATTGACACCGCGAAAGCACAACAGAAAGACACCATGCGGGACCGCTGGCGGGAAATCTATGAACGCAAGGTCCCCTGGGGGTCGGTGACATGAAAGCGCAGATGTGGGAAAAGTTTCAATTGTTATTCAGCTGGCAAACATTCTTGTTTATCCTGCTGATCTTTATCATCTTGGGGTCTTTTGCAGGCACGGTGAGTTCCGTTGTCCCCCAGATAAACTGGAATTACTTAATCGTCTTTGCCCTGTACGGTCTGCTGCTGGGATGGATCCTGGCCCATTACGGTGTTTCAGCCCTCTGGCTTGGTCTGGCGACTTTCCTCTTAGGCGTTTTACTCTCTGTCATCCGGGCGGGCGAGTTACAGAGACCAATTTTCCAGATCCTGAATGTCACATCAAGCTATATCTGGGATTGGTTGGGTGGGGGAGACCCGGACCAGATCATCATCGTCCAGG
Organism: Anaerolineales bacterium; assembly: GCA_018335275.1. Lineage (GTDB taxonomy): Bacteria > Chloroflexota > Anaerolineae > Anaerolineales > UBA11858 > B10-G9. The sequence goes on from JAGXKM010000067.1 coordinate 8,568, forward strand.
AAGCATGGGCGGAGTTGGTGGAGCCAGTGGGGAATATATTTTACACTTTTCTCCAATGGATGAGGGATGCAATAAACGGGGCGCCAAGGTATCAGCTTTTGGTCAGTAAGTTCCTGTGGGGCTGGACAATCTGGCTGCTTTCTGTGGGATTGAGCTGGTCGATGCGGCGTTATTTCCGGCCGCTTTGGGGGTTTCTGCCGATTGGGATATTGATGGCTGTTTTACTGTCCTATATCCCGGGAAAAAATATTTATTTATTAGTTTTTGTATTGGGCTCAGGATTTACATTGCTGGGGTTGGCATATTTTGAGAGAAATAGAATGGGATGGTCAGAAGCGGGAATTCCGTACTATTCCCGCGTGGAAAGAACCGCAAAGGTTCACATCCTGTTTGTCTCTATTATGATCACAATCATCGCGGTTTCAATTCCTTCTGTGTCCATTGAGGCCCTCACTGAACCCATCCAAGAATGGAGCCGGGAACAAGCAGGGGATGGGGACTTGATGCGGGCTCTGGGGGTCAAATATCAACCGGAAGAGAGAACTGGGGGGATAAAGAAAGTTGCCAAGCTGCCGCGAAGTCACCTGATTGGATCTGCAGGCGAACTAGAGGAAAGAGTGGTCATGGTGGTGGACTTTCCTCAGGGTACGACGGGCTCCTCGCCCTTGCCCAGAGAGGCTCGTTATTGGAGGTCCTATGCATACAATCAATATTCAGGGCTAGGCTGGTCAACCACTCCTGTGCTTGAGAGAGAATACAATGCCGGCCAAGTCATGTCTGAGGAATATCCCCAATCCTCTTCCAAAATCGTCCAGGAATTTCAACTGAGCCAAGAATTGGTGGGCCCTTTGTACACCTCAGGTTTGCCCCTTTCGGTAAATAGGGAGTATAAAACGTTTTGGAGAAAGACATCACAAAATCCTGAAGCCTTTGATGAAGAGTTTCTAATCTATAAAGATGTCTTCGCTGTCGCTGTATATGAAGATTATTATCAGGTGGAGTCGGCGATCCCTGTTGTAGATGAGGAGGTCCTGAAAAATTCTTCAGGAAGATATTCCGGTTGGATCCGTGAGAGATATCTAGATATGCGCAGAAGGGCACCCCTCCGGGTGGAGGAATTTGCATCCCAATTGGTCGAGGGAGAAACGACGAATTATGATAAGGCGAAGAAGATCGAGGAATTTTTACGCCAGTATGAATATACCCTTGATTTACCTCCTCCCCCTGAGGATGGGGATATTGTAGAGTATTTCCTTTTTGATTTACAGAAAGGGTATTGTGATTATTACGCGACTGCCATGGTCGTCATGGCACGCGCAGTGGGAATCCCGGCTCGCCTGGCTGTGGGATATGTGGATGGGATGTATGATCCCGAAGGGGAGAGGTATTTGATCACGGAGGCGGATGCCCACTCCTGGCCAGAATTATATTTCAACGATGTTGGGTGGGTCCCATTTGAGCCAACGGCCCAGAGAGAGGTCTTCGAGCGTGATCAGGAGCTTCTACCCATACCTTTTGAACTGGATAGGTCCGAGAGAGAGTTTGGCCCCGGGGGGATTTTCCTTAGCATTTTTGGCCGTGTACTTTTCTTGAGCGCGATCGTCGTTCTGATCCTGATTAGTTTGTGGGTTTTCTGGCTGGATCCCTGGCAGCTACGGCGTGGTAACACCCGGGAGACATTGACTAAATTATTTCATCGATTCTACCGCTGGGGGTATAGGTTAAACATTGACCTTAAACGGCCTGCTACACCCTATCAATTTGCTCACGCAATGCGTCTAAGACTTTTAGAAGTGGATGCGATGATGAAGGTTCGAGGTGGGTTGGCTCAAGCTGGCCTTAAGATTGAACGGTTGGCCGACCTTTTTGTGAAAACGTATTATGGTCCTGAAATCCCCCCGGAGGAAAAGCAGGTCGAGATCATTCAGACGTGGAAGAGATTAAGATGGCGGCTGATGACTGCTTATATATTCTTAAAGCTGCATCAACTCGCCCAACGTTTCAGAGAGAATATTCCCTTTATGAACAAGAGCCCTGTGGAGTAAGCAATGGAAACTGTATCTCAGTTATCAAATAGAATCATCCAAAACATAGAAAAAGTGATCGTTGGGAAGCGAGAGGCCGTAGAGATGACTGTCTTGGGCCTTCTCTGTCAAGGACATGTGCTCATTGAGGACGTTCCCGGTGTAGGAAAGACCATGTTGGCTCGGAGCTTAGCCCGATCCATTGGATGTACTTTTAACC
>JAGXKM010000185.1 GCA_018335275.1 Anaerolineales bacterium
TTCAGATCGCGGATGTCCAGTTCATGCCACAGCTGCGCGGTGCGCTTCGGCCCCATGCCCTCCAGGTTCATGATCTCGATTAAACTCTCCGGCACCTCTGCAGCCAACTCTTCATATTGGGGCATGGTCCCGGTCTGCGTGATATCCCGGATATGCTCCTGCATGTCCTCGCCAATGCCTTGCAGTTCGGTCAAATCTTCCCCCTCTTCCAGAGCAGCATCCATGGGGCGCGGGAAAGTGTTCACCGTGCGGGCCGCATCACGGTAGGCCCGGACCCGGAACTGGTTCCCCCCCTTGATCTCCAATAAATCCGCAAAACGCTTCAAAACACGCGCGATCTCTGCATTTTCCATGGCTTTCTCTATCCTCTCCCCTTAGGCAAAATCCACACCTTTAGAAGACAGCAGCGACTTAAATGCGCCTTCATCCAGGGTTTCCACTCCCCTTTCCCGGGCTTCGTCGAGCTTTGACCCCGGGTTGTCTCCCACCACCACATAATCGGTGGCCCCGCTCACCGAGGAGGTGGCATTTCCACCGTGGCGCTCCACCAGGTCCTGGGCTTCGCTCCGGCTCCATGTCTCCAGGCCGCCAGTGAATACAAACGTCAACCCCTGCAGAGGCTGTTGTTCGGGGATATCAGGCTCAATCAGGTCGATCTCATCCAACAGCTCATCCAGCATCTCCTGGGATGCCTGGCCTTTGAAGAAGCCGTGGATGGCCGCCGCCATTTTATGGGCGATGCCGGGTACCTCTTCCAGGTCCTCCAGGCTCGCTTCACGCAGGGCAATCAGGGATTGAAAGTGATGGGCCAGGTCCCGGGCCACCGTCTGGCCCACTTCCGGGATGCCCAGTCCATACAAAAAGCGACGCAGCTCCACCTTCCGGGCACCGTCAATGGCTTCAATCAGCTGCCGGGAGGATTTTTCCGCAAACCCTTCCAGGGAAAGGACTTCCTCCTCGGTCAGGTCAAAAAGGTCAGGCAGTTTCTCCACCAGGCCCTCCTTGACCAGCAGCTGCGCCGTTTCCTCGCCAATTCCCTCAATATCCAGGGCATTACGGGAGGCCAGGTGCTCGATCCGACCCGCCAGCTGGGCCGGGCATCCAAAGCTGTTGGGACAGATCACAAACGGACCCCGCCGCTTTAACACGGATCCGCAGGAAGGACAGACCTCCGGCATCTCAAAGGGCGGCTGCCGTTCTTCGCCGTCTTCCTCAATCCGCTCCACAACCTGAGGGATGACATCCCCCGCCCGCTGCACCCGGACTTTATCTCCCTCGCGGATGTCCTTTTTATGAAGCTGCTCGATGTTATATAAACTGGCCCGGCTGATGGTCACCCCGCCTATCTGCACCGGCCGCAGCATGGCGATAGGGGTGACAATCCCTGTGCGGCCTACACTGGGAATGATGCGGTCCACGTGCGTAATTTCCTTCCGGGGTGGAAACTTAAAGGCAAAGGCCCACCGCGGATGGTGGGCGGTGCTGCCCAGGTCTTCCCGGGCAGCCAGATCGTTCAGCTTGATCACCACCCCATCGATTTCATAATTCAACCGGTCGCGGCGATCCTCCATGTCATCGTGATACCGTATTACCTCTTCAAAAGAATCCAGGCGTTTGGAGAGCTCGCTGACCCGGAAGCCCCAGTCCCGCAGGGCTCCCAGCACCTCCCATTGGGAACCCACATCACCGCCCTCCAGGTACAAAATATCATACACATAAATTTCCAATGGGCGTTGGGCCGTGATGCTTGGATCAAGCTGGCGCAGGGAACCGGCAGCCGCGTTCCGCGGGTTAGCAAAGGGTTCCTTACCCTCGTTGATCAACCTCTGATTGAGATCTTCAAAGTTTTCTATAGAAATCAGGATCTCTCCCCGCACCGCCAGCACATCCGGCACAGGTCGGGCCTCGCCCATCAATCGCAGCGGCACCGAGCCCACGGTGCGCACATTTTCCGTGATTTCATCGCCCACCTGTCCATCTCCCCGGGTGGCTGCACGATCCAGGGCACCGCCTTCATACACCAGTTCCACGGAAGCCCCGTCAAATTTCGGTTCCGCGACGTACGCCACCTCTCCTTGCTCCCCCAGCCCGCGCAGCACGCGGTCGTGAAAATCGCGGGCTTCTTTTTCCTGATGGCTGGACTGCAGGCTGAGCATGGGCGCGGTGTGTTCCACATCCGGGAGCTCGTCCACCGGGGGAGCGCCCACCCGCTGGGTAGGAGAGTTTTCGGACTGGAAATCCGGGAACTGCTCCTCTAGCGCCTGGAGCTTTTTAAACAACTCGTCATATTCATCATCCGATATCTCCGGCTCATTCTTGACATAATACAGATAGTCATGTTGGCGAATTTCTTCGCGCAGCTCTTCGATTCGTTCTTTGGCACGCTTACGATCCATGCTCATCCTTCCTTTACCCTTCTCACAGTTGTGCACTCTTCCATCATCAAAACCATTCCCTCATCCAGCAGGGAGACGCTCCTTAGGAGATTTTAGGTTTAGACCTGTAACCTGTATGACGTATTATAAACAACTTCAAGGGAAACCATCGACATAAAAAATATCCGGAGGTGTTCCCTTCACTCCTTACCTGTGATACACTTCAGCTGCTTAATCTGAAATAGCCTTCTTGGATATAGGACAATCAAACCGCCTTCCGTTTTCAGCCGCGTGGGCACCTGATATTGGTTTCGCCTCCCCAGCGGGGCCTGAAGCCAAGAAGTAACGAAAGAAGACTCAAAACAAAAAGGGTTCAGATATATGAAACACATCCATTTGGACACCCAAAGACTCCATCTGCGTTCGATGGTTTCCGATGACCTGGATGATCTGCTAAATATCTTTGGAGATCCCCGGGTGATGGCCTCCTTTAACGAACCTCCATT
>JAGXKM010000068.1 GCA_018335275.1 Anaerolineales bacterium
CGCTGATTGTATCAAGGATCAGGCTTTCCAGCGCTACCCGGTTTATCACTATCCTTCCCCAGAGCTGATTTTGGACTCCGTCATCCCCCAAACAGACATCACCAGGGACCCCGCTGTGTGCCGAGGATCCATTCATCCCTCCTCAGCAGGTGGATCCAGATCTTGTTTAAAATAATCCAATCCCGGCAATCAAGCCCAGCAAACTTCCACAGAGGAGGGAATCAGACTCCATCCCAATTGGCCCACCGCTGAGTCCATACGAGTATGATAGATACTGATATCCCCCTTCTCTGTTAGGCCAAATGGGGTAAATATATCAGAAATAATTCCGCTGGCCTCCGCAAAAAGTTTAGCAAAAGCAGTTTCCGGGGGCGATGACTATGATCTGGCCCTGATGGGCGTGGGGACCATCAAACCAGCCTACTGCAGCCTCTTCCAGGGAGGGCATATCAGTTCCCAGGAATTGAAGGCGATCCGCGCTGCGGGGGCCGTGGGGGATGTCACCGGTCTGTATTACAACAAGGAGGGTGAGCTGCTGCAGATCCCCTTTCATCGACACCGGATCGGCATGGCCCTGGAAGATATTTTGCAAATCACGACACGTGTGGGGGTCGCCGGCAGCGCGGAAAAAGCGGAAGCCGTGCTGGGAGCCTTATGTGGGAAATACATCAATTCTTTGGTGACTGACAACCTGACCGCTATCCGGGTCCTGGAATTGGCTCACACTACTTGCCAGCTGGACAGTTGAACTTCACTTCTCCGGGAAAAAGCTAAACCAGGATGGTATTAACACCCGCCGCCACAGCAAAGTGTCCGGCATCCAAACCCCGGGCTCAGGTGGTAATTCGCGAGGAAAACGCAGCGGGAAAGGATTTGTTCCGCGCGGAACAATCTTTGTTGGCCACAAGCCTTGACCCCAAAACAGAGGGGCTGGGATGGGAGCAAGGTGGGGTGGAACTTACCTTTGGGGAATTCATCAAAATCAAACAAACCACGCAAACTCTTAATTACAGTAATTGACTTTCTTCCTGCATATTTTTCTATTCCCCTTGGATCTCCGCGTCATGTAAAAAAGGTCACTTTTGGATGGCTTTGATCAACCTGGGAAAGTTCTTCTCCCACCTTTGGGGGCTGGAAATATCCGCGTAGGCACGCGCGCCCAGCTCGCGGGGGATGCCGCCGCCCCGTTTGAGTCTGACAGGAATGATGATCCTTTTCCCACTCACATACTCACTCAGGATCGCCATGCGCAGTTCCTGCCGCACCCAGGATTGGGGAGGTTTTTCATCGAACGCTGGAGACAAGCAGATAATGAATTTATCGCACTCCTCGATCCCTTCTTTCATTTCATCCAGGAAGTCATCCCCGGGAAGGATTTCATCCCGGTCAAACCAGACCTGAATATCCTCCTCTTTCCGAAGGGCATCGACCAACTCAGCTGCTTTTTCCCTGTCTTCACCTGAATAGGACACAAATACTTTTTTCATGGACTTCTCCTGTCCATCAGCAGATCCAACATGGACGGATCATTATCCCGTAGTTTCCAAAACATCCGTAAAAGCATGTGAAACATGGGGGTTTGCACACACGCTGCACTTCGGGCTGTACCCCGCCGCGTTGTAGCCGGTCATGCCGCCGGCCACGTTATATACTTCCTGAAACCCGTGCTGTTTGAGTATACTGGCGCCCAGACTGGCCCGGTGCCCTGAACTGCAAATCAAAACCGTGGGCGTGTCGGGTTTCAGTTCCTGGAAACGGGTCCTGAGATCCGGAGCAGGGATATTCACCGCGCCTTCAATGTGCATATTTTCATATTCAAGAGCGGAACGGGCATCCACCAGCACAAAGCTGGAAAGCGCCTCTCCCTGGACCATCTCATGCAGGTCCCCTGCGGACAGCTGGCGCACCGAGGCAGTGGGCTGCCCAGCGACCGCCCAGGCCAGCATCCCGCCTTCCAGATACCCCGTGATCCGGTCCAGGCCCACCCGCCGGGCCCAGAGGTTGGCTTGTTTGGCTCCCTCGTTTCCTTCCGCGATTAACAGGATTTCCCTATCAGGCGGAAGGACCCACCCGGCGAAAGTGGGAAAATTTCCGCTTAAAGCCACATGCCATGCACCCCGAATGTGCTGGCTGCCAAAGGCGTCATAGTTGCGGACGTCGACGACGATCACCCCGGGATCCTGCATCCGTTCTTTGAACTGGGAAGGATCGAGGGCTTCCAGTTTCGGCAGCTCAGAAAGCAGGGCGGGGCCAGCCCGGTTGATCTCATTGCAGCGGCTGAAGTGATCGGGAGCAGGAGGCATATCCGAGGTCAGGGACTGGATGAAATCACCTTTGTCCTCGATCTGCAGCGGCTGGTTATACCTGCGCTCGTAGCCAATCGTGGAACGCCGTTTGGCGCTCAGGGTCCGCCCGCACAGGGAACCCGCGCCGTGAGCCGGATAGACCTCGCAGTGATCGGGCAGCGTCAGCAGCTTCTCATGGAGGCTGTGATAGAGTTTATCCGCCAGTTCTTCGGCTCGATTCGGAAAAAGGTCCGGGCGACCCACATCCCCCACAAACAGCGTGTCGCCGGTGAAGACACCCAAAGGACCCTCGCCCCGTGAGGTATCCCGCACCACATAGCAGGCGCTTTCCGGCGAATGTCCGGGCGTTTCCATAACCTCCAGCCTGATCGCATCCACCTCCAGGACGTCCCCTTCGGAAACCGGAACATGGTCAAAGGCGCAGTTTCCTGCCTGGGGCATGAAGATATCCGCACCCGTGCGGTGGGCCAGCTCTACATGCCCGGAGACGAAATCCGCGTGCAGGTGGGTCTCCAGGATGTGGGTGATCTCCACCCCCAGTTTGCGGGCTTCTTCCAGATACAGATCCACGTCACGGCTGGGATCGATCACCGCGCAGGACTTCGTTCCGGCCAGGATGTAGGAACCGTGGGCGATCTTTTCTATGTAGTAGTGTTTCAGCAGCATGGGTACCTCTTATTCAGTCCTTATAAACGGCATTCCTTTCCTTCAAATCCATCAAAGAAAAACTATCACTTCTATTGTACTGGAAACCGCCTCTCACTGTGAATCAAGCCACTTGACCGCCTCTTCCCGGGTTGAAAAGACATGAATTTCTTTTCCCTGATTTGTTTCCCTCGCAAACGCCTGGAAGTGGGGAGAATAAAGCCCCGTGTCCGGGACAACCAAAGCCATCTTTATCCTGTAGGTGGACAGTTTATGAAGCAGTTCTCCCAACAACCCACTGCTCAAATCAAAAAAATCCTCAGGCAAGGAGGCTGCCGATATCAAAAGGGAATCGGCTCCTCTTTCTACACACTCCCGGAAGACATCTGCCGGATCAAATTCGGATTTCTGCTTCCACTCATAATACGCTTTCATGGATATCACTCGCCCAGTATGCTCCCTTCCGCCAGCCCTAAACTCCTTTTTTGACGATGAGCTCCTTGACGGTGAAGAGCCCGATCATGTCCCGCTCCTCAAGGGTGAAGCGCCGGTAAAAATCCACCGCCCCCGGCACGGAGAAGAGGGCGATAAAGGACCGCGGATAGGCATGTTCCTTAAGATAGGCAAAGAGGGCAGTCAGAATCCGGGTCCCCAGACCTTTCCTTTGGTGCTCCGGGTGAACGGCGATGTCCTGGATGTAATAATACAAAGCCCCATCCCCCACAATGCGCCCCATGCCCACAGCCTCCCCTTCGGAATCCAGAGCAACCACGCCGTACACTGAGTTAGGCAGCCCTTTTCCCGCGGCTTTGAAGTTCATGATCTCTCCCCAGCCCACGGAGCGGCACAGCCGCTCAAATTCCTGAATGGTGGGGAGGCGTTCTTCCACATCATTGGTCATCTCTGCTCCTTGTAGAGTTCTTACTCCGCTTCTAATGATCATTCCCCTTCCACCCAGATAGGGCTGGTCCAGGCCCACTGCCCGTTTCGCTGCCGGACGCGAAGGTAGTACCAGTCCCTGCGCTCCCCTTCTGAGCGGTGCTCAAGGTCGAAATCCAAAGCATACTCTCGCCGGGTCACGGCGCGATGGAAGGCGTAGGCCGGGGTCAAAAATCCCCCCAGGTAGCCGGCCCGGGGACCTTCCAGGAGTTCCCCCAGGCTGACCCGGACGGGGGTCCCATTCAACGTTCCCTGGAGCTGGGTGGATGCCGCGCCTTGCACGGTCATACTCAGAGCCTGGGTGCCCCGGGTGGCGGTGGTCGGGTTGCCCCAGGTCCGGGTCTGAAACCAGATGGCATTCCTCTCCCACCCCCAGCGGCTGAAGGCGTAGTCCCCATCCTCTTCCGCCCGGGGAGCGACCACGTCCCGGCCTTTGAAACGTGGTTCCACCCCCAACAGCTCTCCCCCCGCTACCTCCAGCTCCCCCTCCCAATCCACATCCACACCTTTCTCACTCCAGCCCATCTCCAGCTCAATTTTTATCGGTCCATAGAAGGGGTCCACCCCCCTGTCTGCTTGTTTATCAAAGGGGCTGACCCGCTTCAGGATTCGGTTGTTGTGCAGGACCTCGACATAATCCAGGGTGCTACCACCTTCCACGAACACCACGATCCTGCGCTCCTCCGCCGGAGGGCAGACCGCGCCCATCCTCTTCCCGTTGATCGCAAATTGGACGGCGATGTTGTCCCCGGTCAGGGCATAGGTGCGCCGGGCTTGAATCGCCTTCCAGATCGCATCCCGGGTCAATTCCTCGCTCCATACACCCATCCGGCCGTGGCCGTGGCTTCCCGGGTGAGCGCTGTGGTGATCGGTTGAGCCCACCGCTCCCACGAGGTGGCCCTGCGCAAATCCATGCTGATAGGTGCTCCGCCCATCCCGCGGCCCCATGGTGTGCAGGTACGGGTAGGGCGCGTCGGGGCTTTCCGCGCAGCCGTGCATGGACATGATCTCCGCCACCGGGCTGAATTCCGGTGAAAAGGACTCCCAGTTGATGCCCCGGTAGCCCTGTTTATAGCCAATATGGTGGGGGATGAGCATCGCCTCCACCCCATCCTCCTCCAGCGATCGCAGCTTGCGCCTCAGCGCTTCAAGGTCGGGGGCGGGAAGGACCTCGCCCCGGCCGCCCTTGAAATACACGTTGTGGTCCCCGTAGCGGCTGGAATGCCATTCAAAAGCCAGGAAGGGGATAAAATGTCCGGGGTGGTGGTTCTCCTCCACGATCTCCTGGACCCGGGGCCAGGTCGCCCTGGTGACCCGGAACCCCTTCTGGTGATAGTCGACCAGGTCCGCCAGGCGCTCGTCTGCATCCGGCATGTCCGGCCAGTGCCCGTGGACGGTGACGGCGGCGAAATCCAGCTGCTGGCGGGCGTTGGCGAAAGCTTCCTCCAGGCTCCCGTGCCCGTAGCCCACCGCGCAGTGGCTGTGCAGGTCGCCGAAATAAGCCCGCAACCCTTCATAGCTGCGCATCAGGGACCTCGCTCATGGCCACTGTCTTTCCTCCCGCGTCCATGGACCGTAAGGCAGCCATCACCATCCGGGTCGCTTCCAGTCCGGCGGCGGCCGACACGGGGGGCGGGGTACCCTCACAGAAGCGCCGCAGCTCGTAGATCAGGGCCCGGTCCGCCCCGAAGTGGGAATCCTGAAAGTGCTCGCCCCGGCAGTCAAAGACCTCATGCCGCTTGCCATGCGCCGTCACCAGGTCCACCTGGCCGGTCTGCCGGGTGAGCCGGATCCGCCCTTCCTTCCCCACCAGCTCCAGGGTCTCCTGGTCCTCAGCTTCAGGGCCGAAGATGGAGTAAAAATACGAGGCGATGACCTCGTTTGGGTATTGAAAATGAATGCTTCCGTTGTGGTAAAGGTCGGATCCCGGGGCGTAAACGCAGACATCGTCCATGAATTTTTCCTCGTCCTCCTCCAGCCAGGAGGCGCCGATATGGGGCACCAGGTCCATCGCCTCCGGAAGTTTGGTCTCGTAAGACCGCCGCCGGTAGGGGCAGTCCCGGGCGCATTCTGAACAGCGCCGGGGCGCATCGGGGTCTGGCTCGACGACTGAGCGCCCCCCGAAGCCGTGCACCTTCAGCGCCCGCTCCCCGGTGAACCAGTTGAAGACGTCAAAGAGGTGGGAGCCCTTGTCGTTCAGGGCCCCGCCCGACCAGGCCCGGCGCCGCCACCAGGCGGTCAGATAGCGGTGATAGGGGATGATATCCCGGATCTGGAGCATGACCAGGTCGCCGATCGCGCCCGCCTGAAGCAGGCCATAAACCTTCAGCCAGGCGTCCTCGTAACGGCGGGTGAAACCCATGATCAGCGGGTTCTCGCTTTCCACCTCCGCCTCGACGATGGCAATAGCATCCTCCGCGTTTTGCGCCAGGGGCTTATCGCAGTAGACCTTCTTCCCGGCCCGCAGGGCGGGGACCGCGAAGGCGCGGTGGGTGTCGGTCATGGAGGTCACCGCCACCAGGTCCACCGCGGGGTCCTGGATCAGGTCCCTGCCTTCCTGATACAAACGGGGTTGGATCTCCACGCCGCGCTGCGCGTAGCGTGACTGGATCACGTCCCGGGCTTCCCGCATGCGCCGGGGGTTGCGGTCGCACAGGGCGGTGATCTCCAGTCCGGTCTCCGGATAGGTGTCCGCCATCAGGCGGGCCAGGCTGTACAGACCCCGCACACCCAAGCCGATGATGCCCACCCTAAAAGTGGTCTGTTCAGGCATGGTCTCGGATCTCCTTCAGGCGCTGGTTCATGGTCTCGTGGAAGCGTTCGATGTCCTGAGGCACAATGGCCGCGGTGACCAGGAAGAGGACGGCACATATGACCCAGGTGCTGATGCAGATGACCAGGATGGCCGTTTCCAGGGAGAAGCGGACGGCGATCAACCCCGCAAGGAACGGCGCCGCGGCCGCTCCTCCATCCTCCACCAATTTCTGGAAGGATCTCGCCGTGCTGCGGGCTTCGGGCACCGTGGTGTCGTGCACGGTGGCGATCACGTTGGGCGAGGCCACGGACATCGTGATCCCCGTCAGGCCCAGCAGGACAGCGAACAGAAGACGGTTTTCGACGGGGACGTTGATGGTGGCGTAGAGGAAAACGGCCCCCAGGATGACCCCGACCGCCCCCACCAGGGGCCGGCCCCGCGGCGTGCGTTTGAACATGCGGTCCCCTGCATACCCGCCCAGGAAATACCCCGCGGAGAGGGTGATGATGGCCACCATCATCGCGCTCAGGGCCTGGCCGGAGGTGTAATTGCGCTCCGTTTCCAGATAGCGGAAAAACCAGAAAATGAGCACGTTCCAGGGAAAGACCCCGAAGAAGCCCTGGGCCATGAGCAACAGCAGGGTCCGGTTCTTGAGCAGTCCCCGGGCCGTATCCCAGTTGATGCGGTATTGCTCCAAACCTTCCAATCCCTGGAATTCGGGTTCCGCGCTGCCCCGGGGCACCTCCCGCACCGTGGTGAAGATGACTACGGCCAGGACCACCCCCAGGCCCCCCGTCAGATAGAAGACCCGGCGCCAGCCCAGTTCCCCTCCCAAAGAGGTGGCCAAAACCGTTCCCAGCATGAACCCCAGCGGGCCGGACATCTGCATCACCCCGTAGACCTTGCCGCGCAGGCGGGGGCCAAAGTAGTCGGAAAGCAGACTATACAATCCGGGATAGCTGGAGTCATCGATCCCCGTGCTGGAGCGGGTGACCATGAAAGCCCCGTAAGTGGGGGCCAGGGCATTGAGCCAGGTCGTGCCCCCCCAGATCAGGGAGGCCAGGGCCAAGAGCTTGGAGCGCGCGAAGCGGTCGTAAAGGTAACCCCAGAGCGGGTAAAGGAGCGAGGAGACGATGATGGCCAGGCTGGAAACCGCCCCCATCTGGGCTTCATTGATTTGAAAATCATCCATGATGTTCGTGGTCAGGGGTCCGATAAGGAGCTTATCTGCCTGGTGGAGGAGCAGAAAAGCAAACATGACCGCGGCCACGTACCAGCGGTAGCGAGGTTTCATGAGTCACTCCCTGGGGCTCACGACGGAGCCCCCAAAAAGGTGCTTTGTCCTGTGGTTCTCAAGGATTATAACTTTAAATTCCCCCCTTCCACCCACCTTTCTGCCCTCCAGACGGATCTACCGGCGGCGGAAACATACAGCAACCGCGCCAAATTTCCCATAAGCCAGGTGCGCGGGGATGCTCACCTTCCAGGCCTCTCGCTGCGGACACTCATTTCGGGCCTTTAATATGACCTTCAAATGACGCGCTGGGATAAAACCAACTGGCTTTCCTCCGGCATATCCCCCTGACCCACACCCCCCATACTCGTAAACTCGCACGGATGTCACACAAAACTATCAGACACTCTGGCTTCCACTCTCCTCACAGGGGCTTGTAAGCCGTCAGGGCATCGCCCGTATCTTCATAGCGCGCTTCTGCAGGTTGTTTCCCCATCCAGTGGATGAGCAAGAAATCCCCTCCTGACGCGGCGGCATTGATCACCGTGGGGATGAAAACCCAGGCCAGGGCAATCGGGGGCAGGACCGTAATGAGCAGCAAACCGAGGAGTGAAATCACCGTGAAGGGGGCCAGAGCGTTCAAGACCATCACTCTCCGTCCGCTGAGAAACCCGGGGGCTGCGGCGAAGATCACCGGGCCCCGGATCCCGATCTGGGGCGGGACCCGCTGATCTAGGTAAAACAGGCTGGCGTGGATCAATTCATGCAGCGTGAGAACGAAAATGACAGCGAGGAGGATCAACAGGATACTCACAAACGCCGGGAGCCCCGGAAGCTCGATGCTGATCAGATCCTGCCACAGGTTGGCGCGCCCAGGATGGGCCCCTGGCACGCTGAAGCGGTTTAAGGCCAACAGCGCTTCCCCGGACCCCAGGTGTTGGTTCCTCTCTCCCTCTGTCTGGGCGGACGCCCACTCCTCGCTGAGGGAAAGCAGAGACAAAGCGGTATGGGACGAAAGATACACGGCAATGCCTAAAAACGCCAGCAAGATCACGACCGCCATGGCACTTTTTTTGACCGCTTGAGAAGGACATAAAGCGCCAGGAAGACCACCGCCCCCAGGAGATAATGCACCAGGTCAAAGACATGGAGATAGGCCAAACCGAGGATTCGAGAGCGCTGCAGGAGCTCAAACCAGGCCCGGGTGGTAGTCGGGAAAGGCTTGGGGACGAGGGTGAGGGCCGTCTCCCAGCCGTACTCCCAAAAGCGCCGCTCCGGACCGACAGCAGCGATCATCATCACTTGCGTCCGCACGTTTCCCCGCAGGAATTCAAAGATCCCATGGTTGATCTACGCCAACCCCATCAGGATGCCCAAGGCGGACGCTGTGATTTGCACGGCCTGATTGTGGCGTGTGTTTTTGGCTTTCATGTCATCACCCTCCGCCGGACACTCCATTTTTATGAATCGAGAGCAGTCAGCCTGTATTGCACGTCATCCTCCCAGACTCAACCACGGGCGTCAGTTCCCAAAGCGCTGAGGGCGATCCCCACAGGGAGGAGTAAATCAAAGACCAGGAAGAAGAGCGGACTCCATTTTAACGAGGTGGGTCCGAATAAATGGCCGAAGATCCAGCTGCCGGGAAACCAGACCCAGAACAGGATCAGAGCCCAGGGCCAAAGGCGGGTTAGAAAGTCAATCATCCAGCTGGGCTGCGATTTCCACCAGCTCAGGTCCCTGCCCTGCCTAGTGCCGACCCATCCCGCCAGCAGGCCCTGGAAGGGGGGCACAAATCCCCCACCCGCAAGAAATAGCAGAAGGGAGAGGCTGATCATAACCCAGGGGCCGGCTTTTCGGCCCGACCAAAAAACAGAGGTCAGGACCAAAGCCGCGCTGAGCAACACGGTCGCCATCCCAGCTGCCTGAAAGGTAGGCAGCAGGGTCAGGGCGGGAAAGTAGGCATGCCAGACCGCACCCGGTTCACAGGGAGGACCGATGGCCTGAATAACCAGACCCGGGGTCGCGGCCCTCCCCTGTACATATTCAAAAATGCCGTGTTCTAAAGCGACCAATCCGGCATACACGCCCAACCCCGCAGCCGCGATTTTCCGCGCCTTTTTCATGCTTTTCTTCCCTCCCGTGCCCCGGACCGAGCAGTGTTAAACAAATCCATGGCATATGCGGTAGAGACAGAAAGCAGCAGCGGGGCCAGGATCATGGCCAAACCGAACCAGATGGCCCGCATCATGAACTCATTGAAGAAATAACCCACCAGCCACTGCGCCAGGAGCCAGACCAGAAAGACCACCAGCGGCCAGGGCCAGAGCCGGGCCGCAAAGCGGGTCAGGGGACCAAGGGACCTTTTCCGGACCGGACGGCGATGTCCTGGATGTAATAATACAAGCCCCCATCTCCCACGATGCGGCCCATGCCCACAGCTTTCCGTTCGGAATCCAGAGCAACCACGCCGTACACTGAGTTTGGCAGCCCCTTTTCCGCGGCTTCGAAATTCATGACCTTTTTCCAGCCCACGGAGCGGCACAGACGCTCATATTCCTGAATGGTGGGGAGGCGTCCTTTCAAACGATAGGTCATCCCTGCTCCTTGTTCTTGGGCCGGGTTGTCTTGTTCCGATTTTAACCCAAGAACTCACCTCGAGGGAAATGATTTCCTCATCTTTATGAAAAATGAGTTGCCTGCGGTTTCAGAA
>JAGXKM010000186.1 GCA_018335275.1 Anaerolineales bacterium
CTCGATGCCGGCATCCCTGCCCGGGGCCTGCACGGGGAAGCCTACCGGGGCCATATCTTCTGGGACGAGCTCTTCATCATGCCTTTTTATGACTTTTACTTTCCGGAGACAGCCCGTTCCGTGCTCATGTACCGCTACCGCAGATTGCCCGCAGCGCGGAAGTACGCCCGGGAAGAAGGCTACCGGGGAGCGATTTTCCCCTGGCAAAGTGGGCTGGAAGGCAGGGAGGAGACACAGCGCATTCACCTCAACCCCATTGATGAGAAATGGGGTCCTGATTTCAGTTACCTGCAGCGGCATGTCTCCCTGGCCATCGCCTACAACATCTGGCAGTATCTGTGGATCACGGATGACCTCGCCTTTATAGAAGCATACGGGGCGGAGATCTTCCTGGAAATCTGCCGCTATTGGGGAGAGAAAGCCACTTTCAATGAAGAAACGGGGCGTTACGACATCGAAAACGTGATGGGCCCTGATGAATTCCACGAAAAATACGCCGAGGCAGAGGAAGGAGGGCTGCGAAACAATGCCTACACCAACATCATGGTAGTCTGGGCCTTAAACCGCGCTTTTGACCTCCTGGAATTGATCTCAGGGGAAGCGAAGCAAGCGCTCCTGGAAAAAATATCCCTCACCAAAGCGGAATTGGACCGCTGGAAAAAAGTTTCCCGTAAATTAACGCTAACCCTCTCCAAGGAAGGCATTTTGGAGCAGTTCGAGGGATACTTCAACCTCAAAGAACTGGATTGGGAACATTATCAGCACGAATACGGGGATATACACCGCATGGACCGCATCTTAAAGTCAGAAGGAAAATCCCCTAATGAATATAAAGTCGCCAAACAGGCAGATGCCTTGATGGTCTTTTTCCTGCTCTCAGAGGAGGAAATCTCCGCGATTCTAAGACAACTCGGATACCACCCTCCGGAGAATTTGCTGGAAAAGAATTTTCACTATTACCTGCAGAGATCTTCCCATGGCTCCACGCTCAGCCGTTTGGTCCACGCTCACCTGGCCAGCAAAATCGGCGAACATGAGCTGAGCTGGAAATTATATCTGGATGCTGTGCGCAGCGATTTCATGGACATCCAGGGGGGATCCACGAAGGAGGGAATCCATATGGGCGTGATGACCGGCACAGCCCTCTTCGTGCTCAGCGCATTCACGGATTTAAATTGGGTGGGAGGCCACATATCGCTCAAACCCCGGTTGCCGTCTGGCTGGCAGGAAATCAAGTTCAAGCTCTATTTCAGAAATGCGGAGTATAACCTGGAAATCTCCTCAAATAAACTGCGCCTAAAAGTTGAGAACGAAGGGGAAAAAACGATTTTCGTCCGCGGTGAAAAATACCAACTCCAACCGGGAACCTGGCAAGAGATCGACATCTAAGTGCGGTTTCTCCCAACCCCAAAACGAGTATAATGGTACGGCATGCGGGAGCCTCCGTTCACGCCTTTAGGCTCATTTTTGGACGGGAATCAAGAAGGAGAGAATATGCTCGGTGACGTTTTATTGATTGATGAGGGACACAAAAAAGCAGGCGGGCAGATCATGGATGCCCTCCAGGGCTTGGAAGGAGAGAAAATCGTCCTGGCCATCAGTGGAGAATCCGGTTCCGGGAAATCGGAAATCGCTCATGTGGTCGGACGCGGCTTGAAAGAGCGGGGAACGCCGGCAAAGATCCTCCACGTCGACAATTATTACACAATCGCCCCCCGGGATAGAAAACGCTGGCGCCTGGAAAATGGATTGGAAAACATCGGTCCTGATGAATACGATTGGGACCTGATCCGGGAACATATGTCCGCGTTTCGGAGGGACCAGGCGGAGGTCACCCTGCCCTGCATTGACCTGCTCACGGACCAGATCGATCGCCTCCAGACGTCTTTCCGGGGTTTGAAATACATGATCATCGAGGGGCTGTACGCCTTGAAAGCGGAGGCTGACCTGCGAATCTTGATCGACCTCACCTATCAGGAAACGAAAAACATGCAAAGAAAGAGGGGGAAAGAGGATGTCAATGAGTACCGCTGGCAGGTGCTGGAACAAGAACACCGGGCGGTCCAATCCCTGCGGCCCTTAACAGATCTGTTAGTGACCAAGGATTTCAGTCTGAAGCGGATACAATAAAGATACCTGAACCTGCCCTCAAGGGAGATGATCAGGGACCCCTCCTCCTCAACCCTACCTGAGGGGGGAGCCTGTCCCCTCCCTCCCGAACTTTATCAGTAGTTATCCAAAACACACCTATGAAAAAACGATTTTTATCCCTTATATTCATGCTTATCCTGACCTTTTCAGCCAGCGCCTGCGACCAGTACCCGAGCGCTCCCAAGAAAAACCTGAAAAACTGGTCCACCCGGACCCCTTTTCAGCCTAAAGCGACGTTTACACAGACACCGGAAGAGAGCGGAGAGGAGGATCTAGAAGAAGGGTCTCACACTGTCGGCAACACGGGTAAAGAGTCCCAAAAGACCCCCGTAAAGACGGCGGAAGACTCACCCCCGGGGACCCCTTCGGCGACCCACACGAACAGCGAAGGGAACCCTGCCTCCGCTACCCTTACTCCCGATCCTCCTTCACCAACCCCGGTCCCTGACACTGCCACCTCCCTTCCCCCTACAGCCACGAAGACGCCCGTCCCGGACATCCAATCCCCTACAAAAACCCCCCAACCGACCGCCACCCCGAAACCTTCTCCGACATCCAAGGACGATCCTCCGCCCACAGCCACATCGAGCCCTGTCCCCCCGACGCTGACAGCTACACCTCAACCCAGCGGATGCGATTACAGTGGAAACGCCGGTTATGAAAGCCAGGTCATCTCGCTGATCAACGACAAACGCGAT
>JAGXKM010000069.1 GCA_018335275.1 Anaerolineales bacterium
CTCATATTGGTTTCAGAGTTTGGAATGAGTGACCTCCGGGGTTTCCCGGGGAAATGTTCCCCGGCCTCGGAGGTTTACCTTTGGCAGCGCTGATCAATAAAAGGAGATCGCTTCGTCGGACCATGTCATCCTGACGCCGCAGGCGGAAGGATCCTTTTTAACCACATCCCATTTAGATGACAGCCTATATTCCCAAGCCTTCTGTATAGATTGTAGGCGCTGGCCCGATACGGATCAACGATTCAAGGATTCCTCGTTTCACTCGGAATGACACTGCGCACGTCATTGCCAGCGCAACATCGCACTCTCCTGGCATGAAGCTTGACCCATCATTGACACTCAACCGGACCATGAGGTGATCGCTTCGTCGGACCATGTCCTTCTCGCCACGACACAAATCATGTCATCCTGACGCCGCAGGCGGAAGGATCCTTTTTAACATCATCCCTTTTAGATGACGGCCTATACTCCCAAGCCTTCTGTATGTTTTATAGGCGCTGGCCCGATACGGATCAGCGCTTCAAGGATTCCTCGTTTCACTCGGAATGACACATCGCAACTGGATCCTACACCTCCCCCTACTCTTCCCGGTCCAGCCAGAGTTCTTTGTATTCGCGGTCCCAATCCTCGCGGATGAAGCGGTAAGCCAGGATCCACCCCACAAGGACGGTCGTCCAGAACAAGTCCCCCCGGTAACCCGCCAGCCACAGAATGGGCGGGATCGCCAACCCGGCCATGGCGCTTCCCCGCGCCGCGTGCCCGAAGAGGAGCACGAGGGCGATCAAGACACCCAGGGTGATCATGCCTCCTGTGAAAGAGACCGCGATAAAGGATCCTCCTGCCGCCGAGAGCCCCATCCCGCCCCGGAAACCGGCAAAGACCGGCCAGCAGTGGCCGACGACCGTCAGCGCGGCTGTGGGCACGATGACCCAGACCGGGAAACCACCACGGACAGCGAGGTAGGTGGGTAGAAACCCCTTGGAAATATCCAGGAGAAGCACCAGCGCCCCCGGACCCCACCCTACCTGGCGGATGGTGTTCGTCGTCGTGGCATGGCCTGACCCGCCTTCCCGGATGTCCTTATCCATAAAAAACCTGGATATTATCAAGGAAAATGGGATCGAGCCCAAGATATACCCCAATAAGGAAAGATAGTAACCGTTGGACACGAAAAACGAAAATATGTTCATATTTGAAAGGACAGAACCGGCGCGATCAAATAGGCGAACCCCCGGGCGATGAGGGCAGCGACCATGGCGATCACCACGCTCAAGCCGGCGATCAGGACCGTGTCCCGGGTCGAAAACTCGCGCCGCAGCGCAGCCAGAGTCGCCAGACAGGGGATGTAAAAAACCACGAAAATCGTAAACGTGATCATCTGCACCGGCGAAAGCGCGTTTGAAAAATCCATCACGCCCAGGGCCTGGCGCAGCATCACCAGCGAGAGCTCTTTGCGCAAGACACCGAAGATCAAAGGCATCCCGACTGCGGAAGGCAGCCCTAATACCCAGGTCACAGGCTGCAGCAGGGTGTTCAACAGATCGGAAATTCGGTAGTGATTTGCCAATTCCAGGGCCATGCTGCCCAGGATCAAGAGCGGCCAGGCTTCGAGGATGAATTCCCGGGCCCGGAACCAGGTCTTATGAAATACCGTCCTCCCCGAAGGCAGCCTGTACGGCGGGACCTCCAGGATCAAACCGGGGGTATCCTTCAGGAAGCGGTTGGAAAGCAAGCGCCCGACGATGGCGATCACAACTAAATTATAAATGTAAATGCCCAGAGCCACCTGCGAACCCAGATAATAGGCCACCAGGCCGAATATCACGGCCACCCGGGCCGCACAGGGGATCATGGTCGCCAGGGTGGCGGACAGAAACCGGTCCCTCTTTTCCTCCAGCGTGCGTGTCGACATCACGGCCGGCACACTGCAGCCGTAGCCAAGGATAAAGGGCACAATCGCTTTCCCGTGCAGTCCCAGCCTCCGCATCAGGGCATCCATCAAAAACGCGACCCGGGGAAGATATCCCACATCCTCCATAAATCCCATCCCGACCAGGAAAGGGATCAGGTAAGGGAGGACGATGGCTGCCCCTCCAGCGATCCCCTGCACCCCGCCCACGACGACGTTGGCGAGCAGGCTGCCGGATCCGATCCATTGGGACAATTGGGCGGACAAGGCATTGAAGGCCGCCAGGAGCGGGTCCTCCAGGGTGATGCCCACTTTGTAAACCACCTGGAAAAAAGTCCAGAGGACGATCAGCAGCAGGACATATCCCCAAAAAGGATGCAGAAATGCTTTGTCCAGCCGGGCTTGCCAGGTCATCCTTTCTTCCCCCTTGCTCAACACTTGCTCTGTCAACTCCTGAGCCAGGATGTGCCTCTCCGCGGAGAAAGCCCACAGGGGTTCCTTGCCCAGCTCTTTCTCAATTGCCTGCTTCTTTTTCTCGATCTCCGCGACCACCCGGGGAACCTCTTTTTCAACCTGTTCCTGCATTTCTTCCCCATCTTCCAGCAAGCGGATCGCCAGAGCCTCGGGATCCCATCCCTCTATCTTTCCATCAAAATGTTGGGCGATATCAGCGATTGCCTCTTCCAGGGAGGGGTTTTGAAAAGGGATCCGCTGGGAACCCTGACCGTCGTTGCCTATACGCAGCGCAGTGGTGAACAACTTCTGAATCCCCCGGCCCCGCCTGGCTACCAGCGGCAGCACGGGAACTCCCAGCTTCTCCCGCAGCGCAGGACCGTCGATGTCATACCCCAACCGGCCCGCCTCGTCCATCATGTTCACGCCGATCACCATCGGTTTGCCCAGCTCCATGAGTTCCAGGCTCAACTCCAAGCCCTGCATCAACTGGGTGGCGTTGACCACATTGAGGATCACATCCACCTCGTGAGAGGCCAGGTAACGCAGGACCTCTTTCTCCGCCAGATTCGTTCCCGTCAGGGAATATGTCCCCGGCAGATCGACCAGGTCCACTTTCTCTCCCAGGACCTGGACTTTGCTCTCCGTGTATTTCACCGTCGTCCCGGGAAAGTTGCCCGTCTCGGCTTTATATCCCGCGACCTGGTTGAATAAAGTGCTCTTCCCGCAGTTTGGCTGCCCGATAAGCGCGATCTTCATGACGATATCTGCTCCACTTCCACTTTAGCGGCCACGCCCCGGCCCAGGGCCACCGATCGACCGTGGGCCTCGACCAGCAGCGGTCCCCTCAGGGGCGCCCGTTTTGTCACCTTCACCCGATCCCCCGGCATCAGGCTCAACTGCTGAAGTTTCCGGGCCACCCCCTTCCCGCCCTGAATGTCGACGATCCTCACTTCCTGTTCCTGTTCCACATCCACTAATCTCATTGTCTTCTTCAACCTCTTGGGATCCCAATCCCTTAACTCAACGGAGCGGTTTGACCCGGATCCGTTCTGCGATGTCTCTGTTAATGGTCGTCTGCCTGGCGTTAACCCTGACCAGCACGTTCTCTTTTCCTGAAGCCAGGATCACAGCATGGCTGCCCGGCTTGATCTCATTTGCGCGCAAAAAAGATGCCACGGCCTGATCCTCTTCCAGGTGGATGACCACCGCCTCCTCCCCTGGAGAAAGCAGGGACAGCGGCATGTTTGAAGCTGCATCCGCTTCTTCCCCGAGGTATGGGATCGGTTCCCCCTGCGGGTTCACAGCAGGTCTTTCCAGATAAGATTCCAAGCGGTCCGCCAGGTGGGGCGGTGTGGCATGCTCCAGCTGGCAGGCTGTCTCGTGGGCAGCCTGGTAATCATATCCCAGTTTATGAACCAGAAACACCTCCCATAAACGGTGTTTGCGCAGGATCAGTTTGGCAAGATTCTCCCCCTCCCTCGTCAGTGAGACCCCGGCATAAGGCCGGTAGCGGAGCAGGTCCTGTTCCTCCAATTTGCGGCACATCTCATTGACCGCTGCTGTGGAGATGGACAGCTCCTTCGCCAGATCCGGCAGGGAAACGGGAGCCTCTTCCTCCCGGATGCGCAGGATGGAGACCAGATACATCTGCACGTTCTCACTGTAAGCGCTCGTGATATCAATCATAATCAGGTATACCCGAATATTTTCGTAGATTATCTTCAGGCACACTTAATCTTACCATCAAAGTGCCCTCTGGCAGCGATTAAACAGGTGAGGTTTATCACTCCCGGGACCGAAAAGGTCATATCCATCACAAAAAACGCCGCCTTCCGCTGGGGAGGCGGCGTCTGTGCTGAAATATGCTTTTTCTCCAACGCTTTTTATTTTTCTTTGAAATGGATCAGGATCAAATTTTTCTCGCAGTCCTCATAGGTCTTGATATATGTTTGGGGGGAAAGCGGACTGCCGTTCAAATCGAAAAGCTGAACCCAGATCTGCTCTTCGGAGTCCGCCGGGGCGCTGCTCAACACCATCTCATACCCGCCGGGACCGTAAGCTTCGTTGGCTCCGGGCAGGCTCAGGGTATTCAGGATCGGATCCCCGTTCAAGCTGCCGCCCGCTTTGACGACCACATCCAGGACCACATCTCCCGCTTCATCAAAGACCTGGCCCGCAACGCCCAGCCAGCTGGATCCCTGATCCGGATGGGCGAAATTCGCCAGATACGTGGGGCTTCCCTGCTGCAGCCCGAATGGATAAGGTGTGGCTGTCGGGGTTTCCGTCGCTTCTGGGGGTTCTGCGGCCTCCCGGGTAGCTGTGGCTTTAGGCGATGGGGTAGGTTCCGGAGTGAAAGTCTCCGTCAGCGTGGGTTCAGGTTCCCCTGTGTCCACCGGAGAAGGCTCCGGAGTCCGGGTGGCCGAGATGACCGTAACGGGGGTTGTTTCCACGGCGGTTTTCTCCGGAAGATCCGTTTTCCGGGAGATGTCAATGGTGACCGTGGAGTTCAAAGGGGGAAGCTTGGGGATCCCCGAGCAAGCGGAAAGGAAAAGCAAGATCGCGACCCATCCCACCAGCTGCCATTTCTTATCTTTCATAATATCCTCTTGTCCTGTTCTGATTGTCTTTATACCCTACTTCGTCGCCTAGAATCGTGCAAGTTCCCTGCCACATGAACCCGCTGTGGGGGTGGAACCCCGGGAGAGGATTGACGCCCCTGCTTCTTGAATGCTACAATCTTTCCGGTCTGATATACTTTGTTTTGAGACTTGGAGCGTGGATATGGCTGAAGAAAACAACCTGAGGGAAAATGCCCGCCAGCGGAAGAAAACATTTCACCGCCTAGTTGCGGAAAATGAAACCTACCCTCTGGCCACCATCACCTACCACGGGCCCCACCCTGATCAGGCCACAAAAATTTCCGTGGGGATTATCCCCTCCTCCAAAGAAGAGCCCACGGTCCGGAATTGGCAGGGGGAGGATATCGCGGAAGACGTCCAGGCAGCCCGCGAGATCGCCTCATTCCTCAAGCGTCAGGAGGTGGAGCGGGTGATCACCAGTGAGATGGTATTGAGCTGCCCCCATGTAGAAGGAGTGGATTACCCGGAGGGCGAAGAGTGCCCCTACTGCTCTTTCTGGCAGGATTCATCCAAGTCACAGGCAGAAAATCATTAACCTGAAAGGAACGTACATATGGCAGACATCATTCAACCGGTGAAAGGCACGCGCGATTTTTACCCGGAGGACAAAGCGGTCATTACATGGCTATACGAAAAGATGGGCGAGGTCTCGGAGCGCTTCGGCTACCAGGAGTTCGATGGTCCCTTCCTGGAATACATAGACCTCTACGCAGCCAAATCCGGGGAGGAGCTGGTCAAAGAGCAGTCTTTTGTCTTTGAAGACAAGAGCGGCAACCTGCTCGCCCTCCGCCCTGAACTCACCCCCACCCTGGTGCGCATGATCGCCCAGCGCCAGCAGCACCTTTATTACCCCCTGCGCTGGTGGTCCTTCGGCCCCTTCTGGCGCTACGAGAGCCCCCAGAAAGGCCGCGGGCGGGAATTCTTCCAGTGGAACGTGGATTTGATCGGCGCAGATTCCCCGGAGGCGGACGCGGAATTGGCCGCGGTGATGGCCGCTTTCTTCCAGGAAATCGGCCTCGCCCCCGCTCAAACCCGGATCCTGATCAATAACCGGCGTTTGATGGACCGTGAATTGGCGAAACTCGAGATCCCGCCCCATGAGAGAAATGACATCTTTCACCTCATTGACAAGCGGGACAAGATGGAGTTCCCGGAATGGGAGGCCTACGCGGAAGAGCTCGGACTATCTTTATCCCAGATGGACGGGCTTCAGGCCCTCTTAGAAAACGACCAGCTCTGGGAGGAATCCGAGGAACTGGTCCGCTTTTTCAAAGCCGTGGACGCCCTGGGCGCCAGCGAGTATGTGGAATTCGCCCCCTACATCATCCGCGGGCTGGATTATTACACCGGCACCGTCTTTGAAGCCCAGGCCCTGACCGCGGACGTGAGTCGGGCCATCGCTGGCGGCGGACGCTATGATGACCTCCTTTCGGATGTGGGCGGCGACCCCCTTCCCGGAGTGGGATTTGCGGCGGGCGACATGGTGCTCATCGTCGTCCTGGAGGAGCTGGGTCTGCTGCCCGAGAAACGGGACCAGACGCCGGCACCGGTGATCGTCACCGTCTTCGACGAAGACACCCGCATGGCATCTTTCTCCCTGGCCGCGGAGCTGCGCCGGGCGGGGTTGAAGGTCAACTGCTACCCGGAGGTGGAGAAGCTGGGGAAGCAGTTCCGGCACGCCAACCGCATCGGATCCCGGGTGGCGACCATCCTGGGACCGGAGGAATTGGCGGAGGGCATGGTCGCCGTGAAGGATTTGCGGGAGCGCGATCAGGTTCAGGTGCCCCGCGATGAGGCAGCAGAATACATCCAGGGCTTACTTGAAAAGGACCTTTCCGCGTGATATAATTCGAAAGGTATGGCGAGCGTAGCTCAGTCTGGTAGAGCGCTGCACTGTGGATGCAGTCGTCGCGGGTTCAAGTCCCGTCGCTCGCCCTCAGCAGTCACAATGCCCCGGCCCCGCGCCGGGACTTTGTTTTTAATGGGGAGATCGCTTCGTCGGCATTTCACCTCCTCGCGATGACAGTAAATGATGTCATCCTGACGCCGCAGGCGGAAGGATCCTTTTTAACATCATCCTTTTTAGCTGATGGCCCATCCTCCCAAGCCGACGGATTAGTTTATTGGCGCTGGCACAATACAGATCAAGCCATCCAGGATTCCTCGTTTCCCTCGGAATGACACTCAACCGGAGCCTGAGGGGATCGCTTCGTCGGTCCCACCCCTGCTCAATAGCCATATCTCGCAGTCTGGTAAACCCCTTTTTTATTGACAAAATTACCTCCCCATAGTAAGATACATGCCGTCCAGGCGAGGTAGCTCAGTGGTAGAGCAGGGGACTCATAAGCCCTTGGCCGTGGGTTCAAATCCCGCCCTCGCCATTCCATCAAACCCTTTTCAGACACACTCACAGAGTGTGTCTTTTTTCTTGTACAGAGCTCAACATATAAGTGCGTAATCCATCCCGGAAACTTCCATCCCGCTTTCTCTGTCTCAACACACGGTACCCCGTTCGATGTAAAGATATCACCACCACCCGAGCAGCGAACACCCATCTCCCGGAAGATCTACCTGGCCAGATCCGGCCGATCCGTGATCTATCCCACTGCACCGCACTTCAGCAGCATCGGAACGCGGTTGCCCCCTTTTAACCTAACAGATTAATAAGCTTGATTTTAACCATATACATTAAATTACCTGTTTTTAATCTTATGGGTTAAATTTATGGTATAATCCCTTTGAAGAAAAATTGCGAATGCAGACAAGGAAATCAAAACAGATGCCAGAACGAAATCATCCTCAGTACCTGATCGTGATCGGGGACGTGATCTCTTCCCGGGAGGTTCAGGAAAGGGACAGGCTCCAGAACCAGCTTAAGGGTGTTTTCAGGGATATCAGCCGGGAGAAAAATCACCTTATTTCCCCCTACACGCTCACCCTGGGAGATGAATTCCAGGCTGTGTATCAGAGCGCTGGAAGTCTCTTCCACGACGCCTTGATCATACTGGAGAACGTTTACCCACATAAAATACGCTTCTCCTATGGGATCGGCGAAATTTCCACGGAGATCAACCGCGAGCAGTCTTTGGGGATGGACGGGGAAGGGTTTTACCGGGCCCGGGACGGGATGGAATGGGTCAAAAACCAGCGTAGTAAGTACCGTTTCGTCATCACAGGTCTCAAGGAGGAACACCAGCCGGAACTGCTCAACAACACCCTCTTCCTGATCTCGAATCTGATTGACGGTTGGAAATTCAACCGGATATCCATTCTGCGCCGCCGGTTGGAAGGGGAGAAAATCAAATCCATTGCGGATGCTCTCGGGATCTCAGAGACCGCGGTATACACAAATATCTATGACGGCAGCATCCGGGAAATCATCCGGCTTTTCAACCTGATCGCAGCAGAGCTGGATGCGCAGGTCAAACAGCCATGAACACAGTTTATTATTTCCTGATCAGCGTCATGATGGCAGCCAGATTCCCCTACATCTTTGATGACCAAAAGATGGGTAAAAATCAGGGCATGTATTATCTGGCGGTCCAGATTCTGGGTTTATTATTCTTGCAATGGAACCGTTCCTGGGCCTTATTGGTGTTGGGAAGTCTCCTGCTGGCCGCATTCAGCATCTGGCGAGAAATCCGGGGAAAGCGCTTGAAAACCTGGCGGCTTTTGACGCTGGCTGCCGGCTCTATCCTTTATGGCTTTTTTGCTGCCTCTCTTCCTGGTCTCCAGTTCAACACTCTGGCCTCGCATGCTGCTGGGATCCTCACCTCGTACACCCTCCTGGGCAGCCTGGGTTTCGGGTCTGGATCGACGGTGATGATCTACCTGAGCAGCATCCTCTTTCTGTTAAACGAATCCAACCTCATCATTCGCTGGTTCCTGGAAAAGTTGGACCTCTCAGCGGACAAGCATTCCCCTCCTTCTGGCCTGCCGGAAGCAGCAAGTGTCATCTCACAGGTTTCACCCACGGAAGATTACCGGGCCGGGAGGGTCATTGGCGCGCTGGAGCGCACCTTTGCGTTCATCGCCATCATCACCCATCAATACGCCATTTTCGGATTTATCCTGGCAGCGAAAGCGTTCGCCAGGTTTAAGGAGATGGACAGAAAAGCGTTCGCTGAATATGTCCTGATCGGGACCTTAACGTCCATTCTGATATCTGTACTTACCGCAGAAGTGACCTTAATACTCATCCCTTGAAGCATGAAACCCTGTGCTTCGCCTTCCTCCCTCACACCCCATCCAGCGGGCTGGTCACCCCTTTCCCGCCCTTATTGAGAACATGAGTGTAAATCATAGTCGTCTTCACATCCGAGTGCCCTAGGAGCTCCTGCACGGTGCGGATGTCGTAGCCGTTTTCCAGCAGATGGGTGGCGAAGCTGTGCCGGAAGGTGTGGGGGGTGACGTGTTTTTCGACTCCCGCCTTACGGGCAGCGTCCCTCACCGCCCGGCGCACGCTGCTGGGGTGGATGTGATGGCGCCGGGTGACCCCCGATCGGGGATCTTGGGATCTTCTTGAAGCTGGAAAGGCATACTGCCAGATCCATTCCCGGCTGGCATGGGGATATTTATGAGCCAGGGCCCGGGGGATGTACACGCTTCCAAAGCCTTCTTCTTGATCCTCCTGGAAAACAAGTTTGACCTTTTCCAGGTGCCGTTTCAGGGCGGGTTGAACGGTTGACGGCAGCATCGTGACCCGGTCTTTGAGGCCTTTACCCATTCTCACCGTGATTTCATTCCGCTCGAAATCCAGGTCCTTGATCCGCAGGCGGAGGCATTCTGAGATCCGCAGGCCTGCGCCGTACAGCAGCTGGACGATGACCTTATCCACTCCCTTGAGTCGGCTGAGAACGCGCCGGACCTCCCCCTTACTGAGCACAATAGGCACCCGCCTGGTCCTTTTCGCGGGTTGAGGCAGAATATCCTCCTCCAGCTCTTTATCCAGGACCTTCTCATATAGGAACATGATCGCGGCCAGGGCCTGGTTCTGGGTGGAAGGGGCCACCTCACGCTCAACGGCCAGGTGGGTCAGATACGCTTCGACCTCGGGCTCCCCCATATCCCTTGGATGACGTTTGTCATGAAAGAGAATGTAGCGTTTGATCCAGGAAGTATACGCCTTCTCGGTGCTGTAGGCGTAATTGAGCCGTCTGAGTTTTTCCCGGACCTGATCGAGAAGTTTCTTTTTGGCCATTTCCCCGCTCCTTTCGCAATTTCGTGCGAGATATGTTACACTTCCATTATACAGAAACCAGCATGAAATGGAAACAGGTTAAGTTCACCCACCCCATCCATGCCAAGAACCTCGCACACCTCCCAGAACATGCACGATAAACATTTATCATCTTATCCTCCAAGGTGCAGGATAAAAGGTTATCCGCTTATATCGCATTTGAAAGATAATTAACGTTAGATTGCTAATAAAATATCAATGAGGTTTCCAAGAATTTATGCCTACAGTAGGTGTGAGCACAACAACATTTTCGAATAATCAAATCCTCATGGTAATGAGAGAGGACTTTCCAATTTGGAC
>JAGXKM010000005.1 GCA_018335275.1 Anaerolineales bacterium
CATAACCAAACATTTCCGCCAAAGGTACCATGGCGCGCACTGCCTGGGTTCCTCCAGGACGAACTTCCATTCCCAAGACATCCCCCCGCCGAGAATTCATCTGGTTGATGATCTCGCCCAGGAAATCTTCCGGGATGACCACTTCCACGAACATGACCGGTTCCTGTAAAACGGGTCGACCGCGTTGAATTCCCTTCCGAAAAGCCATGGAACCTGCCAACTTGAATGCCAAATCACTGGAATCGACTTCGTGATGTGAGCCGTCAAATAATCTAACTTTTACATCCGTGACCGGGTAACCCGCCAGCACGCCGGACTCCGCTGCGTTTCGGACACCTTTTTCCACGGCGGAAATGAACTCGCGGGGAATCGCGCCCCCGTATATATCACTCTCAAACTCAATCCCGCTGCCATCCTCACCGGGCTGCAATTCCATGACGACATGGGCGAACTGCCCATGACCGCCCGATTGTTTAACGTGGCGGTATTCAACCTCGGGAACCGGTTGGGTGATGGATTCTTTATAAGCCACCCGCGGTTTCCCCACCCGGGCCTTCACTTTAAATTCGCGCAGCATGCGGTCAATGAGCACTTCCAGGTGAAGTTCTCCCATCCCCGATATCAATGTCTGCCCTGTATCAGGATCCGTGCGCACCTTGAAGGTGGGGTCCTCTTCAGACAGCTTTTGCAGAGCGGTGGATAATTTGTCTTGATCCGCAGTGGTTTTGGGTTCAATAGCCACGGAAATCACCGGGTCCGGGAAGGTGATGTTCTCGAGCAGAATAGGCGCTTCCTGGTCACACAAGGTATCTCCCGTAAAGGAATTCTTCAAACCCAGAACCGCGGCGATATCACCGGCATGCGCTTCTTCAATGTCCTCCCGGCGATCGGAGAACATGCGTATTAATCGACCCACGCGCTCCTTCTCATCTTTTCCGGGGTTATAGACGCTCGACCGTTGGGTGATAGTCCCTGAGTAAATTCGGATATATGCCAATCTGCCTACATAGGGATCGGTGACGATTTTAAACACCAACGCGCTCATGGGTTCGTCATCGAAAGCTTCCCGCGTGATCTCCTCCTCCGTTTCCGGGTCCAATCCCTGGACCGGAGGGATATCAAGAGGAGAAGGTAAAAATTCCACAACGGCATCTAACAGCGGTTGGATGCCCATGCTCTGCAAAGCGCTCCCACAATAAACGGGGGTCAACTCGTTATCGATGACCGCCTGCCGCAGGGCTTTTTTTATCTCCATCTCCGTGATATCTTTCTCTTCTAAGTACTTCAGCGTCAGTTCCTCATCCGTTTCCGCGACTTTCTCAATAAGTAAACTGCGCTTTTCTTTATACTCATCCAGCAAATGGGAAGGAATTTCCTTTTCAATGGCAGCGCTGCCTTCTTCATTTTCCCAGACAAATGCTTTTCCCGAGATCAAATCCACCACCCCGGAAAACTCTTCTTCCACCCCAATGGGAATCTGAACGGGGATCGGATTCGCGCCCAGGCGTTTCTGGATCATTTCTACTGACCGGTCGTAAGATGCTCCCACCCGATCCATCTTATTAATGAAACATATCCTGGGCACCTCGTAAAGGTCCGCCTGGCGCCAGACTGTTTCACTTTGAGGTTCCACGCCCTGCACGGCGTCAAAAACGACTACGCCTCCGTCCAGGACCCGGAGCGAACGCTGCACCTCGGCAGTGAAATCAATGTGCCCCGGCGTGTCAATAATATTCACCAAATGCTTCTGCCATACAGCAGAAACCGCTGCAGAGACGATCGTAATCCCCCGCTCCCTCTCCTGCTCCATCCAGTCGGTCACGGTTGTGCCATCATCAACAGACCCCAATCTGTGCGTTTTTCCCGTGTAATACAGGATACGCTCAGTGGTTGTGGTCTTGCCCGCATCAATGTGGGCAATGATACCTATATTTCGAAACCGCTCCAATGGATATTTCCGGGTCATGTTCACCTAAGCTCAAGCTAAAACGTAAAAATTAATATCGGAAATGTGAGAAAGCCCGATTGGCTTTCGCCATGCGATGGGATTCTTCCTTCTTCCGCACCGCGCTCCCTTCATTATTAGAAGCGCTCAACAACTCATCAGCCAGACGTTCTGGGAACTGCTGACCTGTCCGGGAACGAACGGAGTCCAAGATCCACCGTGTAGCTAACGCAAACTGGCGGTGGGATGGGACTTCCATCGGGATCTGATACGTCGCTCCACCGATCCGGCGAGGACGAACTTCCATCCGAGGAGAGGAATTCTCAATCGCCTGTTCAAAGACTTCTAACGGATCCTGGCCAGTTTTCTCTTCAATGATGTCAAAAGAATCATAGACCAATGTTGTAGCGAGGTTTTTCTTGCCCCGTTTCAGCACATGGTTAATAAACGTTTGCACCTTGACATTGTTGTAACGAATATCAGGGCTTATTTCTCGCCTATCTGCTCTTCTTCTTCGCATCCAATTTCTCCATCTGACTCTGTCTTAAAAAGGTCTCCGAAACGTGTACCTCGCACTGAGGGGAGTTACGGCTGTTTTGTACCGTATTTGGAACGACTTTGCTTCCGGTCATCCACCCCGCTGGCGTCCAACTTACCGCGCACGATGTGATAACGCACACCGGGAAGGTCTTTTACACGCCCACCGCGCACTAAAACCACAGAGTGCTCCTGCAGGCCGTGCCCTTCTCCCGGGATATACGCCGTGACTTCAATGCCGTTCGTCAAGCGCACACGGGCGATTTTCCTCAGGGCGGAGTTCGGCTTCTTTGGGGTCATGGTGCGGACCACAGTACACACCCCGCGTTTTTGGGGAGCACCTCTTTCCTGCTTAATCCGTTTTTGCTTCATAGAGTTAAACGTATACCGCAGGGCAGGTGCCTTGCTCTTCTCTTTCTTTTCTTCTCGACCCTTTCTTACCAGCTGATTAATCGTGGGCACATCTGCCTCCCAACACTCTTCTAACCAATTTTCAATATACAAGGCCATCTTTTCTAATGATGGCCTTGATTTGCTATCACCATATAAACAGCGTATCGAATCCATGCCCAATTCTTTTTGGGCGACGATTTAGGATTTTATCATGCGAGTATGTGATAGTCAAGCCACATAGGTACATTTTCAAGTTCAACTTCTCCAATTAAAGTCTTATTTAGCGTCGGCCCAAACCCAACAAACCTGTACTCATGCGCGGGATTTGAGTTCGACTATCTTCCTTGCCAAAGCTGATCACCTCGCCGTCGTCCGTGATAGCTTCGATAGCTAGACCCAGGCTCTGCATCTCTTTGACCAGCACGCGGAACGAGGCCGGGATCCCAATATCCTCAATGGGCTCGCCTTTGACGATCGCCTCATAGGCCTGTACTCGCCCCACCACGTCATCGGACTTCACCGTCAGCATTTCCTGCAAGGTATAGGCAGCGCCGTACGCTTCCAAAGCCCAGACCTCCATCTCACCAAAACGCTGGCCACCAAACTGAGCTTTTCCGCCCAGCGGCTGCTGGGAGACCAGGCTGTAAGGGCCCGTGGAACGGGCATGGACCTTGTCCTCAACCAGGTGGTGGAGTTTGAGCATGTTCATGACGCCGATCGTCACAGGATGGTCGTAGGGCTCACCGGTCTGGCCATCTCGTAAAATCTGCTTACCAAAGATCGGTAGGGGCCTCCCGGTTTCATCAACCACTTGATCGGCGCGGTCCAGGAGTTCTTCGTAACCCAATTCCTCCAGATCGCCTTCTGGCTCTTCCTTGACCGTCTTTATCCACATCTTCAAACAAGCCGAGACAGCACGCTCATCTTGCGCTTCCCGCTCGGAAACGGGGATCTCCTGATCTTCAAAGAAGACAATTTCCTCTGGATCATAGCCTTTCTCGCGGAGCCATTCCCGCAGCACCGAACGTCGGGCGTAGGTGCGATCCGTGACAATGCGATAGACATCATATCCTTCGTCGCCCAGCCAGTGTTCTAAGTACAAGCGCCGGGCCTCATCATCATCGTGTATGTCCGCCGGTTCATAATCAAAGCCGCTCAACCACTCCCAGGCTCTCTCTCCGGCCTCTTTCCAGGCTTCATCGATCATCCAGGCTCGTGCCAGCTCCGCCTCGATTTCGCTTTCCTCCGCGCCGTCAAAGACCGGCGTGATAGCCCGGAACCCAAGTTGTTCTGCCGCCCACCCGAGGTGGGCTTCTAATACCTGCCCGATGTTCATCCGCCCGGGAACGCCTGTGGGACTGAGCAGCATGTCCACAGGAGTCCCATCTTCAAGGAAAGGCATATCCTCTTCAGGGACGACGGTGGAAATCACACCTTTGTTACCATGGCGGCCGGCAACCTTATCCCCTGCGGTCATACGCCTTTTCTGGGCCACAAAAACGCGGACCATCTTTTCCACACCTGCAGACAAATCAGTATGGTCCTCCCGCGTAAATACCTTGACATCAATCACCTTTCCACGCTCTCCGTGGGGCATGCGCAGAGATGTATCCTTCACATCGCGGGATTTTTCCCCGAATATCGCTCTCAACAATCGTTCTTCCGGTGAGAGTTCTTTTTCTCCCTTGGGAGAAATCTTTCCGACGAGGATATCATTCGGTTCTACTTCCGCTCCCACCCGGATGACGCCCGTTTCATCTAAATCCTTCAATGCGTCCTCGCCCACATTGGGGATATCTCTCGTGATCTCCTCGGGTCCTAATCGGGTATCCCGGGACTCAACCTCATGTTCCTCTATGTGGATCGAGCTGTACCTGTCACCCTTCGTCAGGTGATCGGAAATCACTACTGAGTCCTCAAAGTTCGCTCCCTCCCAGGACAGGAAAGCCACAGTCACATTCTGACCCAGGGCCAGGTTTCCATTCACCGTAGAGGAAGAATCCGCAATCACGTCCCCTCTCTTGACGACCTGTCCCTTGCTGACGATGGGACGCTGATCAATGCAGGTGCTCTGATTAGAGCGCTCATACTTCCACAACTTATGCTCGTGGATTTCATTATCCTTACTGCGGATGACAATTTTATTTCCAACCACAGACTCGACCTCTCCGTCCTCTTCAGCCAGCAAAACCTGCCCTGAATCCAGAGCGGCGGGTTTCTCGATCCCCGTTGACACACTGGGGATGTCAGGCTTCAGGAGGGGTACACCCTGGGCTTGCATGTTAGATCCCATCAAGGCCCGGTTTGCATCGTCATGGGACAAGAAGGGAATCAATGCAGCGCTGATACCCACGATCTGATTGGGAGCCACATCGATATAACTCACATCATACGGATCGACAAACAGGAAATCCGAATGGTGCCGGGCAGAGATCCTATCCTGGACAAACTCGTAATGGTCGTTAATGGGTGAGTTCGCCTGGGCGATGTAATAACGGTCTTCTGCATCTGCTGCCAAGTATTCCACTTCCTCGGAGACAAAGGGTTCCACGGCGATTTCTTCCACTTTCGCCTTTTTCATGGCTTTGACCATGTCCTCTGTGATCCGTTCTCCTTCCTTCGCAATCACTTTGTCTTTTTCAGGATGAACCACATCTTCCCGCAGCATAGCGCCCAGGACTTCCGGATCCTCAGGCGAAACATCTTGTTTCACCTTGCGGTAGGGAGTTTCGATAAATCCATAATCATTGACCCGGGCATAAGATGCAAACCTCCCAATCAAACCGATATTCGGGCCCTCGGGGGTCTCAATGGGACAAATGCGACCATAGTGGGATTGGTGCACGTCCCGGACATCAAACCCCGCCCTCTGACGGTGCAATCCTCCCGGCCCCAAAGCGGATAAGGTCCGCTTATGACGGAGTTCGGAAAGCGGGTTGGTCTGATCCATAAACTGGGACAGCTGACTGGAACCAAAAAATTCCCGCAGGGAAGCCACCACAGGACGGATGTTGACCAGGGAAACCGGGGACATTTTTTTCTTGCCACGGATTGACATCCGCTCCCGGATTACGCGCTCCATCCTCCGCAAACCGACGCGCAGTTTGTTTTCGATGAGCTCATCCACCGTCTTAATCCGCCGGTTACCGAGATGGTCAATATCATCCGGGTCTTCCATGCGGTTGTTAATCTGGATCATGCGCCTAACAAGATGATAAATGTCCCATTTCGTGATCGTTTGATGGCTGATGGGAACTTTTTCGTTGAGCTCATACTTCTGGTTCAACTTGTATCGACCAACACGTTCCAGGTTATATCGGCGGTCGTTGAAAAGTTGATCCTCTAAAAATTCCTTGGCGTTCTCAACTGTGGCTGGATCCCCCGGACGCATCCTCTTGAAAAAATCTATTAACGCCACTTCGGCGATCGTCATCCCTTCCGGAACTTCCCAGTCCGGTTCCTGTCCAAAACAGGCAGGGATGAACATGCGGTCGGGATCTGTATCCACGTCTTCAAAAAGGGACATCAATTCTTCATCTGTGCCCTCTTTAATCGGCGAATCTTCTATTCCATCATCAACGGCTGCCAATGCGCGGAGAAAGATGGTCACCGGAATGGTCCGTTGGCGGTTAAAGCGAATGGTCAGATAACCCGTTTTCCGGGTCTCGAACTCCATCCAGGCGCCGCGGTCAGGAATCATTTTGGCAGTCGCCAGACGGCGTCCCGTGGAGCGATCCACTTCCGCTTCAAAATAAACGCCCGGAGAGCGGATCAATTGGGAGACGATCACCCGTTCTGTACCATTAATAATGAAGGTTCCCTTGGGGGTCATCTCCGGGAATTCACCCATAAATATTTCTTGTTTGATTGGTTCAGGGACCTTAGAACCAGCGAGCAGGACTGAGACATACAAAGGAGAAGAGTAGGTCAGGTCTCGCTCCACACACTCCTGCACGGAATGCTCCGGCTCTTCAAAACGGTATGTCAATCCCCACTGTTCAGCCTCCGGTGTATGGGAGGGGAAATACAGCCTCATCTTTTCGTTATACGACTCAATAGGTGAGATTTCATGAAGAAGATTCGCTACACCCTCTGTCTTCAAGCGCTTGAAGGATTCCAGCTGGACCTGAATCAGCGGGGGAAGGGGATATCGATAATGGGTGCGTGCGTAATTTTTGGCCTTATCAACCTGAGCCATAGAAATTACTCCTAATGTTCTCTAAAAGTTTGTGTTTGCCTTTCTTCTCTTGAAAAAGGTCACTGCGGGGTTCCAGCTTCACATGAAGGCAGTTTCCTGCCTGCTTACAAACTCAACTCTGTCTGAAATAAGCCTAAACGTCATGGATTTAAATACCTAGACCCAGACAAGAAATTATAATAAGTTCCTTGCATTTGGTCAAGATACGTCGGTATGTAATCTTTCCCCCTTATTAAAAAGCACGGACACGATTTCTTCAGCGTTCCCCATGCTTGCATAAAGTATACTACATTAAAGGCGTGAATATCAAATGAGGAAAAATTAATTCATGGATAACTACAAATCAGGTTTTATCGCTGTCATGGGACGGCCAAACGTCGGGAAGTCAACCTTGCTCAACTCACTTCTCCATCAAAAAATTGCTGCGGTTTCCCCCAAACCCCAAACCACCCGCTTCCAACAATTTGGCATCCTTACCTTAGATCGGGGCCAATTGATTTTTGTAGATACAGCCGGTCTACACCATCCCCATCATACCTTAGGTGAATATATGAATGAAGGAGCCAAAAGTGCCCTTAAGGACGCTGACATGGGGCTGCTGATCGTCGATGGCAGCGACATCCCTCCCCGGGATGAAGACCGGTTGATTTTGGATATCCTGGGAGAAATTGAGCCTACACCTGCCATGGTCATCGCTATGAACAAAATTGACAAGCTCACCTCTCAACAGGTTAAGGAACATGCAAATGCATACCAGGGGTTGATACCCGATGCAGAACTTATCCCCATTTCCGCAACCCGCGGAGACCATCTAGACCAGCTTACTGACACACTTATCCAATATCTCCCAGAGGGACCTCCCCTTTTTCCTGAAGATCAAGTTACGGATCTCTTCGAAAGGGATATCGCAGCGGACATGATTCGGGCGGCTGCCATGATCCATTTAAAACATGAAGTTCCCCACGCCATCGCAGTTCGCATTGATGAGTTCAAGGAACGGAATGATCACGGAGCTTATATTTCTGCCACTCTTTTCGTAGAACGCGAATCTCAAAAAGCCATCGTTATCGGCAAAAATGGGAGCATGATAAAAAGGATCGGGATCACCGCCAGAAAGGAAATCGAGGAGATGAGCGGGAGGAAAGTCTACCTTAAATTACGAGTAAAAGTACGCAAAAACTGGCGCAATGATGAAAACACCTTGAACCTTCTGGGTTTCAAAAAATGAATCTTTATCTTATGCTGGGATTCTCAGGTTTGATCGCGATCATCAATGGGTTCGCTGTCTCTTACAGGCAAAGAAAAATTAACTACATCACCAAGCCTGGACCCATCCTGATCCTGATCATCACCCTTTTCCTGCTTCCTTCTCAAACTCATTTGACAAGGTGGTTTATCGCAGCATTATCCCTTTCAGCGGCAGGAGATATATTGCTACTTTTCGGAGAACGATTCTTCCTCCTAGGGCTGGGTGCTTTTTTAGGGGCCCACCTTTCTTATATCATCGCCCTCAACAAAACCCTCCCTCCCCGTCAACCACCCCTGATCCTTCTTCTCCTCGGGGCGATTTCCCTCACCAGCGCACTTTACACCCCTCTTTATAAAGCTTTGAGAAAACGAGGTCAGAAATCGTTCATCCTGCCCACCCTGCTTTACGCGCTCAGCCTCACCGGGATGTTAACTTCCTGTTTCGCTGCCTGGGTTCGACCCACCTGGAGCCAACAAAGCAGCTTCTTCCTATCCCTCGGAGGATCCTCCTTCTTCCTCTCAGATGCCATGCTCGCCTGGCACCGCTTCATCAGCACCCTCAAAAACCGAGATATAAAAGTTCGCCTGACATACTACCTCGGCCAGATATGCCTGGCTTTCGGCGTAATCCTCCAATCACAAGCCTAACTTCTGGGAACTCCGAAAAGTGAGAGAGATCGCCAAAGACGGAAGGCTGGGACCCTCCAATTATCCTTTTATTTGAGATAAATAATGAGGGGTTTCAAGGGAGAACTTCAAACGTTACCGTTTGCTGATCTGTGTTCCCGGCTTTGTCCAAGGCTCTGACTTTCAAGGTGAATGTGCCTATTTCCACATCCCAGAGCAAGACAAAAGGCGGCTCTTTCCGGGAAGCTATTAATCTTTGGTCGAGGTAAAACTTCACCTCCTCCAAATGCTCCTCATCCACTGCTTGGACCTGGAAGAGAATTTGTTTTCCGGGCTGGTAGGCATATTGACGACCCTCGATCTCTCCGGAAAAACTCACGATCGGCGGCGTATTATCCACGGACACAAGAGTGGAAGCTTTGTCCACTCGCTGACCTTCTCGTACCACCACAAGCTGTAAAGCATACAACCCATTCTCAACCTGAGTTGTATCCCATGTCCCAAGGGTATTGCCTAATCTGGGTTCGGCGCCTTCCTGGGCGATCTGCTGCCATGTCTTGGGATTCATCCCCTGGCCAAATTGGATATAGTAAGAAAGGACCTCTTCAGGAAGCGTCCCCTTCACATCCACCTCTCCCTTGACAAATGAAAAATTTTCCGGGGTGGAGATTTGAACCTCCCGCGACTGAGTTTCCTGGCTGCTGACATCGTACTGTTGAGGGGGTGTGGAAATCCCCTGCTCCTCTGCCCATTTCCTTGCTTCAGGGGGAACGTTAAGGTATATTCTCTCCTCTATCAATGCCGAGGGTGTAAAAACAGTGGCCAGCTGGTTCGTTTCCCGGTTTACTTCCAGCACCTGATAGAGATTATCCCGCTGCGTTGGTTGATTTCCTTGCAAAAAGATCTCGCGGACAACATCCGGGCATTGGTCTGTGGGTAATAAACCCGAGGGTGAACAAACATCCAGGGTTATCATCTCATCCGGAAGCTCCCAATCCAGCAGAGGTTGGCCTTTTAGCGCATATTGAGTCAGGGCCCGCCAATAGCCAGAAGCCACTTTTGAGAGCCCGCCCCGGGATACCCCCTCACCTTCTCCTTCTACCCCCATCCAGATAGCAGTCACCAATTGAGGTGTGTATCCCACCGTCCATATCTCGCCTTCCTGGGTGGTGTTTCCCATCTTAACAGCAGCGGGGCGATCAATTTCAAACACATTCTGCCTCCCCATACTTGGCCTGCGGGCCTCACTGTCGCGTAAGACATCTGTGATCATGTACGCCAATTGATCGCTGATCACCGCGCGGCTGACAAGTCGGGGATTTCCTCGCCACACTGCCCCGGACACGTCTTCAACCCGGCTGACGATGACGGGTTCCAGACTCTCCCCCTTTTCCGATGAAGGCCACCCCCACAATACGCCCTGATTACCAAAAACCCCAAAACTCTGGGCGATATCCAGGGCATCCACAGCGTGGCTCCCGGGGAACATCTGACAGTCTGAACAGGGAATGTTTGAGATCTCAATACCCATTTGAGAAAGGATGTTCTCAACATTTCCAGGCCGTAAGCTCTGCCAGAATTTCAAAGCTGGCACCAAGTAATCATTGGCCATAGCCAGACGGATGCTCACCGGTCCCTGAAAAACACAATCCTTCCCACATCCAGGATGGAGATCTTCCACCTCCAAGTCCTGGTTCTCAGGAGGTATATCCCAGACCAATGCCGCCGGCTCGTATCCCTGTGTAAAAGAAGTCAAGTAAATGAAGGGGGTGAGCAAGGTACCGGGAGGGTGATCAGTAAATAAATTGTGATCCCCGGTAGGATGTCTGCCTACCATGGCCAGGACCTGTCCATTTCTGGGATCCAGTTGAACGATGTCCACGTGCAGCTGTTCATTATCCTGGAGAATGGGATCAGGATAATTGGGCAATAAACGGGCAGCCTCGCATTCCTCGCTCAGAGCGGACTCTCCACCTCGATATTTCATCAACCCCGCCTGGAGAGAACATTCCGCCTGCGCCTGTAATGCGCCATCTATCGTGGACACGATTTTAAAACCACCCCGCTTTAATCGGTCCTGAGGAATTTCATCATCCAACTGTTCAAGCACATACTTAGCGAACGCAGGTGGTTGAGGTGAGGACTTCCCTTCCGGGTTGAACTTCAATTTAAACTTCCGGGCCCGATCCCCCTCCTCTTCTGATACCAAATCCTCCCTGACCATTTTTTCAAGGAGATCCATCTGCCTTTCTTTGGCAGCCTGGGGGGCGTCAAAAGGGTTCAAGGCCGGCGCTTCTGAAACAGCAGCTAACAGTACCGCTTCCGCCAGGTTAAGCTGGTAAACCGGCTTTCCAAAATAGACTTCCGAAGCAGAAGCCACACCATAGGCCCGGTTTCCATAATAAACACTGTTCAAGTACCACTCCAATACCTTCTCTCTCCCGTATTGAGCAGATATCTGGCTGGCCAAGATGCCTTCCCGGACTTCACTCCACCTCCCGGACGCTTCCTGCCAAAGAAGGAGGTCGGAGACCAATAGCTGCGGGATCGTCTCCTGATCACTCCATAAACCTGAAATCCGAGTATCCGGCCGTGAGAAATACAGCGGGTCCGTGGCCGCGAGTGTGGCTTTGATCATTTCAGGAGGGATATCGGATCTCAAAGCTTGCTCACTGAGATCTAAGACCGCATAGTCTCTTTTCTGGACGACAGGGTTTTCAAAAGACCAAAGGACCTCTTCACCATCACGAGCATAGATTCTCGTGGGCTCCATAAGTTGTCCGTGATAAGGATTCAATAAAACGGGAAGCTTTTCTACAGAAGGTAAATCCTGGCTGATGTTTGTGTAAAGAAGCACCAGACCGACAAGAAAAGAAAGCAATGCCAGGCTGAATATGAGTCCGAAACCAAAGGCAGCTTTTCCCAGCAGCGAGCCAGATTTTTTATTCTTTCGTTTCATCCGGGAACGGATGAGAAGAGGGATTTTTGTCATATCCAATCACGACCTCGTCACCCTTAGGAAAAAAAAACAATAATTAGGTACGTTTGTGATCAGGGAAGCTCGGGTGCATTTCCGCTGAATTCAAGTTCATCCATGATCAGCGACATTCATGCGCTCAACCTTAGAATCCACAGCGTGCAGGAGTTCTTTTGCAGATTGCAGCGTATGCTCACTCAGGCCGCCAAGCATCTGGGCAAGTTCTCGCAGCCGTTCCTCACCTTTTATATCATGGACATCAATGAGGGTTCTTTGATCCACAACTTGCTTTGAAACCTGGTAATGTTGTTGCCCAAAACTTGCCAGCTGGGGCAGATGGGTTATGCAGATGACCTGATGTCCCCCAGTCAACCTGCGAAGTTTCTCTCCAACAACCGCTCCAATCCTCCCCCCAATTCCCTGGTCGATTTCATCGAAAACCAGGGTTGAAATCCGGTCAGCTTTGGCGAGCACATGCTTGATCGCCAGCATTAATCGCGCCATCTCTCCACCCGAGGCAATTTTGGCTAAGGGCTTAAAGCCCTCTCCCGGATTGGTTTCAATCAAGAACTCCACTTCCTCCAATCCATTTGCCGTGAATTTAACCCGCTGGTCAGGTCCAATCAATACCCCCTGCGGGTCGGATGTTTGGCGAAAAGCAACTCGAAAGCGCGATTCCGCCATCCGGAGATCCTCTAATTCGGCCTCAAGCTCACCTTCCAGGCGCTCTGCTGCTTCTTTCCTGCTTTTCGACAATTGCTTCCCTTTTTCCGCCAGCTCCTGCAGAACCTGATTCTGCCGCTTTTCCAGCTGCGCTATTCGTTCACTACGATCGGTAATCGTCTCCAATTCTATCTTGGATTGATCTGCATGGTCCAGGACAGCCGGAATCGTGTCCCCGTATTTCCGTTTTAAATCCCTGATAAGAGCCAGGCGTTCTTCTACCTTTTCCAACTCCTGAGGATCAAATTCCAAAGAATTTAGATAGGACCTCAGTTCAAGATTCAACTCCTCAAGCCCATCAGACACATCCTTCGTCCTTTCCGCCAACTCTTCCAGGGATGGATCCGACTTGACCATCGCGGTAACCGCGTCCAGAAATTGGCCAAACAAATCCGTGATCGTCGGCTGGGAAGGAGGCGCATCCTCTAAAAGCATCAGAGCTTGCTGGCATCTCTCAGCAAGTTTTTCTGCGTTCGCCAACCTCTTCAGCCTCCGGGACAACTCCTCATCTTCCCCTCTCACCAAATTTGCGGCTTGAATTTCATCCACTTGAAATTCAAGCAATTCCAAACGCTTCTCAGCCTCTTGATCCAGTTCCCGCAAACGCTTGAGTTCAGAGCGGATCCCTTTTAATTTCTGGTAGGCTTCTTGATATAAAACGAATTCATCCTCATTCCCCGCATATCGGTCCAGCAATTTCAGATGCTGATTTACCCGCAGCAGCGAGAGATGGTCGGACTGGCCATGGATATCCACCAAATGCTCCCCCAAACGAACCAGCAGCCCCACATTGGCCCGGTGACCATTGACCCTGGCAACATTTCGACGATCCCGACGCAACTCCCTGCTCAGGGTGACATATTCAGGGTCATCCAGCATGTCTTCCTTTTTAAGCAGGGAGTGGATGGGTTCCCTCACAGCCTCTGGGATCTGAAACACAGCTTCTACCGCGGCGCGCTCGCTCCCGCTTCGCAAATTCGTCATGTCCACACGTTTTCCGAGCAGCATATCCAGGGCCCCCATGATGATCGATTTCCCGGCCCCTGTCTCTCCCGTCAACACGATCAGACCCGGATCGAAAAGCAAGTCCAGTTCTTGAATGATGGCAAAATTCTTGATGTGCAGTTCAGACAACATATCAACTCGTAAATCTGTAATATATGGTCGACGTGATCAT
This sequence comes from Anaerolineales bacterium, assembly GCA_018335275.1. Classification (GTDB taxonomy): domain Bacteria; phylum Chloroflexota; class Anaerolineae; order Anaerolineales; family UBA11858; genus B10-G9. Next base: position 13,826 of record JAGXKM010000005.1, read on the forward strand.
CACAGCGTAGACAACAATCCACACAAAAGGGAAAAGGCCGTTCACAGCGATCCATCCAAAATTTACTAGGGCGCTGAAACTATTCAACCCCTGGACGACGATCATCGGCAAACTGGCGATAAACGCTGTGGCCCCCACCACTTTATACAATACCGGAGATCTGCGGTTGGAGATGGCTTTCCGGACCGCTGTCTCGATCATCGTCCCGGCAACGGGTGTGAGAATGATGGTAAAGAATCTCAAACGGACAGCGAGTAAACTTCCCAGAAAAGACAGGGTGCCGGTGATCAAGACCCCAATCAAATAGTCATGCCATTTTACGGTGATAAAGGCTTTTTGTTGATCTCGTACACATTCCGGACACCGATAACCGGTAGGTGTCTGGATGGCACATTTCACACAAATGGGCCGATCACAGCGATTACACCTTAACTTCGTCTCTCTCTTGGGATGAAAAGCACAGGTCAGGGTCGATGAATTTTCAGGCATCCATATCCTTTATCGAAGGGTTCTGATCCATGTAAGGGATGAGATTGCGATAAAAATAACCTGGGTCCTGGAAGCGGATGAAGTCCACAGTGTGTTTGCTGACACTTACCACTATTTTATCCTTATCATTTAAATAGATAGGATCTTGTCCATCGATGGTGAGTGTCGCTTTATGCTCTGTTCGCGTGGTAATGGACACGGTTGCACTTTGATCCAGAACTAGAGGCTGCTCAATGGAAAGATGGGGTGCTACCGGAACCAAAACGATATTCCTCAATTCCGGTGCCAGGATCGGACCGCCTGCCGCCATAGCATACGCAGTGGATCCCGTCGGGGTTGCAGCGATGATCCCATCTGCTATGTATGTGCTCAGGTGCCGTTCATTGATGTGGATTTTCAACTGAATAGGCCGAAGGATATCCCCCCGGCTGACGACACCTTCGTTAAGGGCATCCCATTCTCCCAGCAGCATATCATCACGCCAATGAGCAACATCCAGCATCATCCGATTTTCAATCCAATAATCCCCATCAAATAAACGTTCAAACGCGGCTTTCCATTCATCCTGACTGATTTCTGTCAAAAAACCAAATCGGCCCAAATTAATGCCCAAGATGGGAAGATTCTGGGGACCGCTGATGTGTCCAGCCCGGAGCATGGTACCATCCCCTCCCATGGCAATCAATACATCATGACTTTGCTGTTGTATGTTTCGGTGAAAATCAACCTCATCAACTCTCCCGATGACGACATCTTTGCCTTCCTCTTTTAAGTACTGGATCACTTTTTCAGCAAGTTTAGATGCATGGTGATTTTGAGGATGTATAACAATGGCTACTTTGTTTATTGTCATCAATTTTTTATCCGTATCAACGTTTGATAACCATCCAACTCAGGAGAACAAGCCTGGCCACCAAGAGAATCAGAATCAGAATCTGATCTATCACCGTGGCTTACTAAAACGCGGCTCCCCGGCAAGAGCCCTCCCCCGCTTCCGACTGAAACAAACCCGGAGTGTACCACTTCCTTCAAGGAAACAGCCCACAACATTGAGGCCGAAAACCTTTAGAAAGGGATATCGTCTTCATCCACACTTTGTCCACTGGATTCTGGTTCCCCCGCTTGGTAGGCTTGATCTTCCGCCCGGGTGGAGAGAAAGACAACCCGGCGGGCAGTGACCTCAAAAGATGCACCCGGCGTCCCATCATTGCGCGTCCATATCCGCGGACCACCCGTCTCAGGATCAGGTCGTAAGCGGCCGTCTACCAGCACCCGACTTCCCTGCTGTAAATATTGATTTACCGCCTCCGCTTGATTCCCCCACACGGAAACCCGGAACCAGGTCGTCTCATCCACTTTCTGACCATTGGAATCCGTATAACTGCGGTTCGTCGCGGCAGAGAAATTGGTCACAGCCTGCCCTGATGGAGTGTAACGCATTTCTGGATCCCTGCCCAAATTCCCTACAAAGACAATTTTTTGATACATAGCTCCCTCCTCTAAGATAATGAATATACGCTGTGCAAGCAAAAACCCTCCAGCACCCTTTCCCTAATTATATCAACTTCAACATCAAACCCGATTGATTCTCAACGCTTCCAAGTGGAGGTCTCTTTGCTCTTCTGCTATTCCTGAACATCCCCACAGGAGAGGGCCTATCCCCTTCATGGAGAAACCTCCCTGACGGTAAGATCTGAAAAACTAACAGTGACCGCGGTGTCTCCTTTCGACCGCGCAAAGACACCGAGAGTGCCTTCAGAAATCTCATTATTCGTGATAGAAAATTGAAAGACATCGTTTATGTAAAGACGGAATTCCTCTCCCACTGCCCAAACGCCCAGGCGGACTTCACTGGGCGCAGCAGAGGGGACGCTTGAGCTGATCATCCATGGTTGAAGTATCACAGCACTTTGGTCCAGCACAAGCAGCAACTGCACTTGCCCGTCACAAGACAACGCATACCGGTAATACCCGCCAGCGACCCTGAACATGAAACCATACTCATCTTTACCGGAACATAAACTTGGGCTTGCAGTGATCTCCGCATAAAAATCGCCAAACGCTTCTCCCTCCAAAATGCTGGATAGGGTCGTTTTTTGTTCCCTGATGATGATATTCAATTCCCCTTTTCCAATATTGACTTCTCCCCTCTGCGATGAGGGAACAATCCACCCCCGGTTGAAGTTAAATCCATCCCGGTACAATATCTCCCCGTACTCAGCGGTGCTTTCAGGGGTAGGCGTAACCTGGCTGGTAGGGACCAGCGTTGGAGTCCGGGTAGGAGGAAACCAGACTACTGTATCTGTGGGAGTCATGGTGGGAGCGATCGTTGTGGAAGGGCGGGGCTCAGGCTGAGCCACATTCACACAAGCGGTCAAGATCAAACACAGAAACCCGAAAAGAATACGTCTCATGAGTTTAACGCCGGATGATCTGATCACGTTCAGGCCCCACGGAGATAAGGCGGACAGGCAATCCGCTCAATTCTTCTACTTTAGCCACATAGTCTTTTGCCTGTTCAGGGAGATTTTTCCACGCTCGCACGCCCATGATATCTTCCTCCCATCCAGGTAAGTCCACATAATCAGGCTCATAAGGTGACAAGTCCCCGGGTCCAAACGGTAATTCACGAACCATTTCCCCGTCTTTTTTGTACGCAGAGCAAATACGCAGGGAATCCAGACCGGATAAAATATCCAGCTTTGTGAGAACAAGCTCCGACAAACCATTGATCCGGGATGCATACCGCAGGAGCACTGAGTCCAGCCACCCCACACGCCGGGGTCTTCCGGTCGTGGTTCCAAATTCATCCCAAAAATGTTCTCCTGTCCCTCGAAGGCGCTGCGCGATGTCTTCAAAAACCTCTGTCGGGAAAGGTCCCTCACCCACCCGCGTTTGAAACGCTTTGGCCACTCCGATGACCTTGTCCACGCTCCCCAACCCGATTCCCAGCCCGACCAATGCACCGGGCGCAGTGGGCGTGGAACTGGTCACAAATGGATATGTGCCGTGGTCTAAATCTAAAAGCGTGCCTTGCGCCCCCTCAGCCAGCAGATGTTTGCCCGCTTGCAGAGCCTGATCACAAATCGACCCCACATCCGCCACATAAGGAGAAAGTTCTTCAGCATATGCTTTGTACTGATCCGCGATCCTGGAAGCATTGAGGGGCTCCATATCGTACAAATCCCTGAGCTGGATATTGATCGCTTTAATATGCTTTTCGACCGATACCCGGAAATCCGGGGGACTTAACATCCCTTCCATACGCAGCCCTGATCGGATGACTTTGGTCGTATATGCTGGGCCGATACCCCGTTGGGTCGTGCCAATTTTCTCATCACCCCGGGCTTTCTCTCTGGCCTTATCCAATGCCCGGTGTCCGGGCGTGATCAGATGGGCAGCAAAGGAAATCTTGACCCGATCAGGAGATACATCTACCCCTGCATCTTTCAAAGCGCCCATTTCTTCCCTCAAAACCGAAGGATTAATAACCATGCCGTTCCCAAGTAAGCTGGTCGTATGAGGCTGGATGACGCCCGATGGGATAAGATGCAGCTTAAACGTCCTCTCCCCAACCGTAACCGTGTGACCGGCGTTATCTCCCCCGTAATATCGAGCGACAATATCTGCTTTCTCTGCTAAAAGGTCAACCACCCGCCCCTTCCCCTCATCCCCCCATTGTGAACCAACTACAATCGAAAATGACATGATTATCTCCTGATAGGATTTATGTGATATTACTCACCACGGTTCTTCACCGTTTTGTTGATTTCTATTATAAAATTAGATCAACAAATTCATTCTAGCACAAGAATATCTCTCCCGGGAAAATGGCTCTGAGGTATATTAAGGAGACCTGTATGCAGAAAGAGACTGTTTTAATCACGGGTGTTTGCGGCGAAATAGGCCAAGCACTCCTTGAATCTTTAGCAAAGCAAGGAAAAAAGACGATCATCACCCTGGATTTAAAACCTCTGCCCCCAAAATTAAGTCGAAAAGCAACCCATATCCGGGGGGACTTAACAGACCCGGCAACAATCAATCAGCTCTCGCAAAACTATGAATTCGATGTCATCTTTCATTTGGCTGCCTTGCTCTCTACAACGGGGGAGTATAAACCATTTTTAGCTCATGAAGTAAATGTAGGGGGGACTTTCAACCTCATCAATCGGGCCGCTGAGCAATCTCAACAGCGCGGAAAAGCGACAAAGTTTCTCTTCCCCAGTTCCATCGCCGCTTACGGACTCCCAGACCTAAGCACAAAAAAAGAATATTTCCACATCAAGGAGAGGGAATGGAACGAACCCATAACCATGTACGGCTGTACAAAACTTTATTGCGAGAAAATCGGACGGTATTTCAGCAAGCATTACCTCCAGCTGGATACAGCAGAAACGGTTCGACTTGACTTCCGCGCTTTGCGTTTTCCCGGTTTGATCAGCGCCTTCACCGTGCCAAGCGGCGGCACAAGCGATTATGGGCCGGAGATGATCCATGCAGCTGCCCAGGGTGAACCCTACGCATGTTTCGTTCGTCCTGATGTCCGCATACCTTTTATGGTCATGCCCGACGCGGTCAAAGCTCTGCTTATGCTGGCTGCTGCACCCCAAGAAGGACTGCACCGCAATGTCTACAATGTGACCAGTTTCAATCTTTCAGCGGGTGAATTCAAAGATATGGTCCAAAACGCGTTTCCAGGCACAGAAATCACCTTCGAACCTGATGAAAAACGGCAAAGAATCGTCGACAGCTGGCCTGCTGATTTAGATGACAGCGCGGCCCGACTTGAGTGGGACTGGAAGCCGGATTACGATGCCAATCAGGCATGCAAGGAATATCTTCTGCCGAACATTCGAAAACGGTACAATTGACCCTCAGCCCCTCCTCTATCCATCTTGCTTGATCAAGGAACGCACCTTTGGCTAAAACGCGTTTCCTTTTCCATTTTAGATTCCTTTGCATGTAGTATGATTGTTGAGGATCTGAAACAGCAATATGAGGTTTTCTATGTGTGGGAAATCATGAAATCAGAAAAATCTATAAGTCCAGGCCCGGTTGCGTTCTTTGGTTCAGGGGAAACCGCCCCCAATGGGCGCAAAGTATTTCAAGCGCTATTTGAGATGTTACCCTCTTCCCCCCGGATTAGTCTCCTGGAAACACCAGCTGGGTTTGAACTGAATTCTCCTGAAGTGGCAGGCAACATCGCAGATTTCCTGGAACACAGCCTGCAAAACTTCAATCCCCGGACGACTCTCATCCCGGCTCGCAAACGGGGCACAGATCAAAGCCCCGAGGATCCGGAGATCCTGGCCCCCATTTTGACATCAGACATGATTTTCATGGGACCCGGCAGCCCAAGTTATGCCATCCGGCAGTTACAATCCAGTCTCGCCTGGGATTATTTCACTGCCCGCCACCGATTAGGAGCGGGGGTCGCCTTAGCCAGCGCATCCACCATAGCTGTTGGCTCGTTCGCTCTCCCTGTATATGAAATATACAAAGTCGGAGAAGATATCCACTGGTTGGAGGGCCTGAACTTTTTTGGCCCCTATGGTCTTTCCCTGGTTTTCGTTCCCCATTGGAACAACAAAGAGGGCGGCGAATCATTGGATACCAGCAGATGTTTTATGGGAAAAGCCCGATTCCAGCCCTTGAAAGCGATGCTTCCAGACGATCAAAGCATCGTCGGCATCGATGAACACACGGGATTGATCATGGATCTGGAAGACGAATCTTGCGATGTGATTGGGTTGGGAAACGTGACCATCCAGAAGGGAGAATACGAAAAAAAGCATCGGGCAGGAAACACGTTTTCCATCTATGAACTTGGAGAATTCAGGTTGCCTGACGATTCTGAAGGGATCCCAAAAAAAATCCTGGAACTCGCTTTAGAAAAAGAGGCAGAAAACGTTCAAACAGAGCAAAAGCCCAATCAAAAAGTAAAAAAGCTCTTGGACAAAAGAAAACAAGCCCGAGAAAGAGAGGAATGGGAAAGCTCAGATAAGCTTCGTGAGAAAATCGCTCAACTCGGATGGGAAGTTCGAGATACTCCTGACGGTCAAAAGCTTTCAAAACTTTGATTCACGCCAGATGACACGCCAGGGATATCCGGATATCTCGTTGATATGAAGGTGTCATTCTGAAAAAATCTCAAGGTTCAGAAAAAAAAACAAGTCAGATCTTCTCAACCCCCATCACCAAGGGTGGAAACTCATCGGATGATCTGACAAATCACATTAAAATTTTATTTTCTCTGCAACCTTTTTCAAGCGTTCACGTATGTATATATACACAGCAAAAAGCAAGGAGCAGGTACGTGCCCAAAGATGACCAATACTGGGTTGCCCGAGCGCTAGAGGATGATCCAGACGCATTTGCGGAACTCGTCGATGCATACCAGAATCAAGTTTTCAGCGTTTGTTATCGAATGTTAGGCAGTCCTACAGCCGCAGAAGATGCCGCTCAGGAGACCTTCATTCGAGCTTATCAAGCGCTTGCGAGTTATGATCAAGAACGTTCTTTTGGGACCTGGATCTTATCCATCGCATCCAACTATTGCATCGACCAAATCCGGAAACGGAAAAAGACCTTGCTTTCCTTGGATAACGACAAATATGCCTGGTTAGCGCCTCCTGCGAAAGGTCCTAATCCAGAAAAGTTCACTTTGAAAGAAGAGAAAATGAAACAAATTCAGCGATTATTAAAGACATTGAATGAAACAGATCGAGCTGCGATTGTGCTCCAATTCTGGCATGATTACTCATATAAGGAAATTGCCGACACTCTCTCCCTCACAGAAAGCGCGGTAAAAAGCAGACTCTACCGCGCCCGACGCACAATGGCTGAAAAATGGCAGGAAATCCAAGAGAACAGTCAAATTCAAGCCTCACCACATGTCTCCTCCCAAAGGATTGCCCATGAATCACCAATCGTTTGAAAGATGGATATACCAGGAAGCAAATCTTGACAAAGATCAAACAAACAAGTTAGAAGAACACCTCAAAACCTGTCAGGCTTGTCGAGAGCTGCGTCAAAATATGAAAGAGGTCTCCCACCTCTTCACGTCCAGCTCCCTGCCCAGCCCTCAACCTGGCTTTACCGAACGCTGGAAGGACAGGCTGAAAGAACGTGAAAAAAAACAGAGAGTCAAATTTACCGGGATAACGCTGGGGATCATCATCGCTTCTACATTCCTCTTAATCTCCAGTGTTGGCGGACAGTTACCTTCCATCATGGATTCTCTACCTCAGGTCCTCTTCCACAGCGTGACCCAGTTCGTCAATTGGCTTTTCTTCATTAATCAAGTTACACGTATTCTGGAACCAATCATCCAGGTTGGGATAAAACTTATCCCACCTGCCTGGTATTTCGTGTTTGCCATTGGTTTCAGTGGTGTGCTTATCGCGTGGTTGTTCAGCATCTCAGAATCCTTGGTTTTCATCAGGAGGTACAGCGATGAAAAGACACAATAAACTGATCCTGTGGGTTATCTTGCTTCTTGTCTTCTTGATTCCGATCTCCACCCAGGCATCTGAATTAGGAGAAGACAAGGTCATCTTTGGGGGAAATTTCACGCTTCTCTCCGGAGAAACTCTGGACGGAGACCTGGTCATATTTGGCGGCAACGCATCTCTGGAAGAAGACACCACAGTGAACGGCGATGTGGCTGTCCTGGGGGGGAGAGTGCAAGTCAACGGCATCATCCGAGGCGATTTAGTAGCCTTAGGCGGTTTCGTTGAGCTGGAATCAAAAGCCGTAGTTTTAGGCAACCTGACTGTCCTGGGCAGCAATATTGAAGAATCTGAAGGAGCTGTCATCCAGGGAACGATGGTCACGCACACGGACCTACCCACCGAAGTTACCCTGCCATCTATCGTTCAATTATCAAGAGGAACCTTCCCCCGGACCAGGTTAAGGCGCAATCCCTTCCTTTCCCTGAGCTGGTTCTTTTTCAAAGTGCTCGTCTGGGCTGGATTGGCTGTCCTGGCGACATTGTTCCTAAAAACACAGGAGGTCAGGGTTAAAGAGGCAGCTTTTTCCCAACCCGTCATCTCCTGGGTTGTAGGTTTCCTCGTGGTCATTTTACTGCCTGTGACGGTGATCGCACTGCTGATCACCTTACTCCTGAGCCCACTCAGCATCCTTGCTGTGCTGATCGGTTTTGCTGCCTGGGCTCTGGGATGGGTTTCGCTGGGCTTTGAAGTTGGCCACCGTTTGACCAAGAACGCGGAAAATAAGTGGCATCCAGCCCTGGTAGCTGGTTTAGGGACCTTTGTCCTCACTGCCATTTTCAACGGATTCAGCAAGCTCATTCCCTGTTTTGGCTTTTTCCCGAAATCCATCGTTGGGATGTGGATGTTAGGCGCCGTCGTCCTCACCCAATTTGGCACGCAGCGATATCCTCGAGCATTGGAGACCGACCAACCGCAAGGAAACCACGAAGTTCTCCCGGACGATATGGATCCAGCTCCCGGGGTGAACGGAGAGGGAAGCGATGTGTCCTAGGAAAAATCTAATTAAAAAGACCCTGAAGCCAAACAGCTTCAGGGTCTTTTTAATTAGAGACTAAAGGGTTGAGAGGATCTCTTTCGTTGAGGAAAAAGCTAAAGGAGGCAAAGCATCCAGGTTGAAGAAACCAGCCTGTACCGCATCATCCCCTGCTGACAACTCCCCGCCGAGAATCGCAGCCTTGTAAACAATAAGAATATGTGCTCCTTTATCATATTCTTGGCCGCTGAGCACCATCCACAGCTCCTGGAGCCGAACGTTCAGATTCGTCTCTTCAAAAACCTCACGGAGCGCAGCGTCTTCAGGGTCCTCCCCCGCATCAACAAAACCTGCTGGCAGCATCCATTTCCCACGGAAGGGTTGATGAGCCCTTTGAACCAGGAGGACTTTTCCCGCCTGGATAACGATGGATGCTACGGCAACTTTCGGATCAGGGAAGAAAATCCAATCACAATCTGGACAAACCGGCCGCACCTTACCCGCTCTTTCCTTTTCTTCCAGTCTCGTACCACAACGAGGACAATAATTCACATCCTCAACTAACATCGCCATCCACCTTTTTCATCAAAAACCTGACCAGGAGAAGGATGACCACCAGGCTAAAGAGACCGATTTCAATGAATCGGATTACAGGCAGACCTTTTCTCTCTTCCGGGATGGGAGGGGGAAGGGTCTGGGTCGGAGGAGGTGTCGTGGGAGTCGGTGGGGCGGCGGTGCTTGAAGGTGTGGGGGATTCTTCAACAACATCCAGCGCTTTGGCTTCCTCTTCGGGTTCTTCCACGCCTTCCGCCATTTCCCTCTCCACGCCTTCTGTTTTCTCCATTATCTGGGGTTCTTCAGCCACCTCCAGCTCCTGTTCCCCTCCATTCTGCTTGTCAGCATCACCGTCACTTTCCAGCGCTTCCTGCTGCATCGCAGGAGCTGCATATTCAACGCGATTTAAAGGAGAAACAAACCCTCCAAAATCCAGGACCAGGACAGCAACCAGCAACATAGACACCAAAACAGTCGCAAAGCGGAGAACGGGAAAAAAAGACTCTTTCTGGCGCCGGGGGAGCATGTCTGGGGTAAGGACGAACTCCTTAGGTGCAGAGAGGCGAGGTGCTGTGCGCAGAATGCGCCTGGTTTTCTTAATGCTCTGCAATGCTGTTCGCAGACCCCGTTCTGAATCTAACCTGCTTTCTAAACGAATCCTCTTCCGTTCAGAAAGTTCCCCATCAATATATTCAGAAAGCAGCTGCCAATCCCGACGAGAAATATCCATAGCATTACACCTCACTCTCTTGACGTAAATCCACCGGCAAAAGTTCCGCAAACCCCTCCAGACACTCTTGTAAACTGAGCCGGGCTCGGGCAAGCCTGCTTTTTATCGTCCCCAGGGGTCGATCCACGATCTCTGCGGTGGTCGCATAATCCATCCCCTGGATGTCCACCAGGACAACGACCGACCGAAATTTATCATCCAAGGCGTTCAAGCAACGCTGGATGGCGTCCGACAATTCCGAGCGCTGCAAAATCTCCTCTGGTTTTTCTGCCGGATCTTCCATCCATTTCGGAGAATTCATCTCTTCCCCGTGGTCATCTTCAGGTTTCAAGGCAGTAACCGGCTGACGCTGCCTGCGCCGGAGCTCATCATAACAAGCATTGGTCACAATCCGCAGCAACCAACTTTTAAATGATCCCCCCCGATACGTATGTAATTTTTGATACGCTGATATGAACGCTTCCTGGGTGGCGTCCTCCGCAGCGTCCGGTTCACCGATCACCCGATAGGCCTGGTAATAAACCATGTCCTGAAATTCCAAAACGATCTGATTAAAGGAGTCCAGATCGCCATCAAGCGATTCTTGGATTAGGTGGGATAGTTCCATAAGCAAAACCCTTATCGAGACAAAGAGAGAAGAAAACAACCATTTAGATTCTTATCCTGCTGGTATACTTTGTCAAGTACAATAGAGTGACATATGCCCAAAAGGATTCGTGGAGGACAATGTAAATGACCATCAAACAAAAAATAGCGCTCTCCTGCCTTACGCTTATCCTCACGTCCTGCTTGATCTTGAGCGTCTTGAGTATATTCATCGCGGGGTTCATGTTGGCTCAGACATCAGAACCTAAAACCCCTTCCCCAACGTCTTCCATTATACAATTCAACCATCCTTTCCTGCTGTGCTGTCCACCTATAACAGAAGGCAGTGAACAGGATGTCTCCCTGGCTTATACCCTCACCTAAGGAAAACACCCCTAAAAAGAATATGAATGACCCTCAACCTCTTGACAAAACGAAGATCCGCGCTTTGTGTTTCGACGTAGACGGAACATTATCTGACACAGATGACCAGTTTGTGGAAAATATCACCCGGCTCCTTTATCCATTTCGCTTTTTGTTCCCTGGCCGGGACCCACATCCTTTCGCAAGACGAGTGGTGATGATCACCGAGACCCCAGCCAATACCCTTTATGGGATCCCAGACAAGCTTGGAATTGACGATGAACTCAACGCGCTGGGTAACGTCATATATCAACTTGGTTTAGGCCGCTCACCCTCCCCATTCCAACTTATCGAAGGAGTTCATAGAACGCTGCGCATCTGCGGGAAATATTACCCGTTATCTATCGTCAGCGCGCGTGGGAAGCGGAGCACAGAAAGGTTTTTATCCCAATTTAAGCTCCGCGATTTTTTTTCAGCTGTAACCACTGCGCATACAGCAGAACACACAAAGCCGTACCCGGATCCCATCCGCTGGGCAGCACAAAAGATGGGTGTGCTGCCGGAAGAATGTTTGATGATTGGAGATACCACAGTGGATATCACCGCAGCTTGCCGGGCAGGTGCTCAATCCGTGGGGGTGTTGTGCGGCTTTGGAGAAGAAGAAGAGCTCCATAAGGCGGGTGCAAACCTGATCCTGAATACAACATCTGATCTGCCTGCCCACCTTTTCGGATCCCGCCCTCACCCATGAGCATGATGTATAAAACAGATCACACCTCACACCTTGATTTGTTGTGTGCCCGGACCCGTTATCAAAGATAAGAGCGTTTTTCAAGTACTGGTGGCTGCACAGTCGACGGCCGGTCGATTTCCAACCGTCTTTCACAGTCCCCAAAATCCCAGAAATCAGGCTTTCAACTGTGAGAGAAGCTTCTGGTAATCTTCAAGGTTAGGGGGGTTCAAGGAAATGATGTCTTCAACTACTTCGACTGCCCTTCTTGTATCCCCGGCGTCCAACAGCATATCCCCCAAAGCGTCTAATTCAGCAACGGCTTTTTGTTTTTGACCTTGCCCTTGATAAAAAGCCGCTAAATTCTTCCGGACATCCATCTCCCTGGGGTTTTCTTGTTTCAATGTTTTCAGGTAAGAGAGGATTTGCTCGCCCTCCTGCGCCGGATCAAATAAGCCCATGTACCGTTCCATCTCGTGATTGGCTTTCCTTTCCTCTCCCAAACGGTAATGAAGTTCAATAATCTTCTTACTGGCCTCCTGGTCTTCCGGAAACCCATCTCGGATCTTTTTATAAACCTCAAGGGCAGAATCCCAATCCAGTCGTTGAGCATCAATATCTGCCATCCGGTAGAGGATGGTTTTCTCCCATTCGTCGTCAAAAGAAAACATGGATATCAAGTCAAGGGCTCTTTGGTATATTTTATGGGCCTTCTGCAATTCCGCCAAACTATAGTACACGTCCGCTAAATTGATATACTCATGAACAGCTTGATCTTTTTGCCCATATTCCTCCAGCAAATCGATATAGCGCTGTCGAACATCAATGTTCAGCGGGGCAAGTTCAATGATTTTTTTGTATAAAGAAAGAGCTCGTTCAAGCTTATCCTGCACCATATAAACATCTGCAACAGCGAGATATTTCTTAATAGCTGCGGATTGTTCTCCTTGATCTAACAGCAGGTCACCAATGGTTATATGAAGGGGTAAAAAGGTGGGTGATTCTCGGAGGGCAAGGAAGGCTTTTTCCATCGCCGCCCCATAATATCCATTTTGGGAGAGCTCTTTTACCTTCCGGTGCGCGCTGACAACCATACTTCTTCGGCTTTCAACCAGCTCATCCACGACAGGAAGGAGGTCTGGCTCATCCTTGGCTTTTTTTCGATGATCCTTTAAGACTCGACGCCAATCCTTTCGGATGAGAAGGTTTCGGATATGCTCACACAATTGAACATGGGCCTCCTCTTCCTCCTCCGTTTCCAGATCATCAATCATCGCCTCATAAAGTTGAAGCAAATCGTCTCGCTCTTCTTTGGGAGCTAACTTCGTATCCGCGATTCTCAAAGCTTCCAAATACTCTTTGCTGGCTTCCCCCCAGATCTCTTTTTCTTCCTTAATTTTGGCCAGCAGCAGTCGGGATCCTAACCCAAATTCTGTGTTGGTCACCGACCGGCGCAGATTCCGCTCCGCGCTTTCCAACCTTCCCGTCTGATAGTAAAGGTAGCCCAAATTGTAGAACACTGCAGCGCTCTCATAACCCAAATTGACCGCTTTTTTCAACTCCTCTGCAGCTTCACTCGTTTCCCCTTCGGTTTGAAGTTCTATAGCTTCACTGACATGAAGTTTTAATAAACTGTCATCTCCGGTAAGTCCTTCCTCGGACGAACCATCATCCAGAAGATCATCCATATCCCTGCGGCCTGCATCAAAGGTTTTTTGGGGGACCAAACTTTCTTCAAAAACGGTTTGAGCCAAGACCTCCAACGACCGCTGAATAGATTCTTCGATCGGGGTATCTTTTTTCTCAGGATCCTTTTCTTCAGGTGCTTGTAACTGCAGAGGGCCTTCTCTCTCCTTCTCCTCTTTCATTTTCGGGGGTTGTTCCGGGAGAGGGAGTGGCTTCCCACGTTTAATCATGTCTCTCGCCCGAATAGCGTGGATGTTTTCAGGCATGATGTTAAGGGCTCTTTGAACGGTCTCCAGCGCTTTCTCTGACCGGCCTGTTTTTTGCAAAATACTTGCCACCTTGATATATTCGGTAATAGCCCTTTTCTTCCAACCCAGACGTTCGTAAACCATGGCCAAACGGGCATACGCCCGGATTTTAAGTGGGTCAATTTCCAAGGCCATTTTCCAATTTTGGATCGCTTTTTGGATATCTTCCCTTTTCAGATATAATTCAGCGGCCTGCAAAGCCAAATTTGCGGCCTTTTTCTTTTCCCCCAAATGGCGAGCGATCAAGACCATTTTTTCAATAGGAGTTGGATCATTCTGATCAATTTCAGACACCCTTTGATAATATTTTCGGGATTCTTCAAATTCCTTCATTTCAAACAAAGCCAGCCCCAAACTTTTTAGAGCATTGGTGTTATTGGGTTTTTCTTTCAATGCCTGCTCAAAATAGGAGGCAGCTTGACTCCAATCCTGATCCCAGGCAGCGGAATGACCTTTTGAAATAATTTCCTGAAATCTTGTCTCACCGTCCATCATCATTTTGACCCTCTTTGACATCCTCACGTTTCTCGGCGCTTGAATAGTCCTTTAATGCTCCCCAATTCTCCCCAAAACGGGCTTCTGTCAGAAGGGGAACGGAGAGATCAACCGTGTTTTCCATGGTTGTTTGCGCCACTTGGATCGTCTGATCGAGTTCGTTCCTTGGGGCTTCAAAAACCAGCTCATCATGTACTTGGAGCAGCATCCGGGTTTGTAAGTTTGAATACTCTAAGGCATGATGGACATCCAACATGGCTTTTTTCATGATATCCGCAGCTGTCCCCTGGATGGGTGCATTGATCGCTTCCCGCTCTCCTCTCTGCCGTATATTATAATTTGTTGTCGTTTTTAATCGAGGAAAATAACGTCGACGACCAAATAGAGTCTCAACATACCCCTCTTCTTTTGCCTTTTTCCGAACGCGGTCCAAATATCTTTTTACACCAGGAAAACGGGAAAAGTATGCTTCCCTGAAATCCTCTGCCTCAGCCAGCGTAAGATCTGTGCTTCGGGTAAGACCAAAAGCACTCATGCCGTAGATCAGCCCAAAATTAATCGCTTTCGCCTGTCTTCTCTGCTTTTTTGAAACCTCCTGCAATGGAATCTCGAATATGGCAGCAGCAGTTGTGGCATGGATATCTTGATGTTCCTCGAACGCGCTGAGCATTGCTTGATCTTGGGCCATGTGAGCAACCACCCGGAGTTCTATTTGGGAGTAATCCACAGCAATCAGCAACCAATCAGGTGAGGGGACGAAAGCTTTTCGCACCTCCCTTCCAATCTTCGTGCGGATAGGGATATTTTGCAAGTTGGGATCAGAAGACGCGATCCTTCCCGTAACCGAACCGGTCTGGTTATACGAGGTGTGGACCCGTTTAGTATGCGGATTTATCTGATCCTGCAAGGCATCGACATAAGTGGATTTTAATTTCGACAACTCGCGGTAATCCAGGACCCACCTGGGAACGGGATGATCATCTCCCATCTCTTCTAAAACACCCGCTGCTGTGGAATAATAACCACTGGCTGTCTTTTTCGTCCGATTTGGCGGATCCAAATCCAGCGTTTCAAAGATTGCTTCAGATAACTGCTTAGGGGAATTTAAGTTAAACGTCTGGCCCACTTCCCCAAAGATTTTCTCCTCAAGAGCCTGCATCTCTGCATCCAAACGATGGGACATGTCCCCCAAAAAACCCCCGTCAACGCGGATCCCCCGCATCTCCATATCCGCCAAGACAGGAACTAAAGGCATCTCCAAATCAGTGAATAAACCTTTTCCCTCTACCTTTTCCAGTTCCTCCTCCAGAATTGGTTTCAACTGCAGGACAACGACAGCATCATCCACAGCATATTTTGCTGCTTCTTTTATGCCTACCTGGGCCATGGTAATCTGATCTCTTCCTTTCCCGATCAGCTCTTCTATATCGACCATGGACCGGTTCAACCGCACCCAGGCCAAGTTCTTCAATCCCAAGTTGCGAGAGGATGGATTGATGACCCATTCCGCGATCATGGAATCAAAACTAAGCGGTCCCACTTCCAATCCATGCCTGAGTAAAACGATGTAATCATATTTCAAGTTATGACCCATCTTGGGAACAGAGGGGTCCGACATCACCGGACCGAGGACATCGAATACCCGCTCCATGGGGAGCTGATTCCCTTTCGCGTCTTGATGACCAAGAGGAATGTAATAACCATGACCGCTGTCAACAGCCAGGGAGATCCCCACCAGTTCCGCCCTCATTTGATCTGTAGAAGTCGTTTCTGTATCAAAGGAAATGGCCTTTGCGTTTTGGAGGACCTCAAGTAAATCCTGTAAACCCTCTTCATCATCAATGATCTCTATGTATACAGCTTGAGCATCCTGCTCCCCACTATCTCCACGCTCGGTTTGCCGCCTTTGCTCAGCAGAAAAGAACGACAATTGCTGCCCCTCCTGCTCTTTACCGTAAATCTTCTCGACCGTTTCCAGGCGGTCCAGTAAAGTCCGGAACTCAAGTTCTTGAAATTTTTTTCTCACTCGTTGGGGGTCAAACTTTTCAGGTTTCGCCTGTTCCAGATCCAATTCCACTGACAAATTATTCACAATGGTCGCCAGTCTTTTGCTCAAGTAGGCATCTTCGCGACCTTCCTTTAATTTATTCCGGAAACGAGTCTGGATTTCATCAAGATGGTTATAAACATCATCCAATGTGTGATACTTTTCTAACAGGGATGTTGCTGTCTTTTCACCCACCCCATAAACCCCGGGGATATTATCAGAACGATCACCCATGAGGGCTTTATAATCAATAACCTGTTCGGGCCACACACCCATCGTTTTTTTAACGTCTTCGCGGAAATAATCCTTTGCATCCGAAAGTGACCTGCCCGGCAACTTCACAATGATCCGATCATTTACTAACTGGAGCAAATCCCTATCTCCAGTGATGATCTTCACTGTCAAGTTGTGGTCAACCGCCCAATGAGCCAGGCTCCCCAACACGTCATCCGCTTCGTACCCTTCCTTTTCAAGACGGGGGATATTAAAGGAGTCAACCAATTCCCGGATGCGGTCAATTTGAGGGCGTAAATCTTCCGGCATTTTAGTCCGGGTCGCTTTGTATTCTGGATAGAGATCATCCCGGAATGTTTTCCCTTTATCAAAAACCACGGCCACGTAATCCGGACGTTCTTGTTCCAGAATGCGCAGCAATACGCTGGTAAACCCATATACCCCTGCTGTGGGTTCCCCTTTACTCGTTAACCATCGCTCAGAGGCTGTGCCGCCTCGAGTAAGAGCATAATACGTCCGGTATGCTAAGGCGTGTCCGTCGATCAAATATAAGGTTGAAGACATTCTTGTTCCTCGTTAAATGACCTTTGGGTTTAATAAGTGAAGGTCAATGTGTATTGATAGTATTATATCCTTTCCTTCACGACCCGCCCTTAAAATAGAAAGACTGCTTGAAATAGACGAGATATTCGCCATACAAAAACCCTGCAATCTAAGAATCTAGTCTAACACGCTTTAAAAAGGGGAGCAAGCCAGGGCATTTCTTCACAACTCAATCATCTTATCTTCACAATTTCTCCATAATTTCTGAATATCATAAAAGCAGTTCAAGAAACAATTCTTTGAATCGTTAGAGATAAGGTAAAGGAGAAACATATGAAAAAAATATCACTGCTCATTATCGGTATCACCGTTCTGGGGTTAGCGTTTTTTGGTGTTAGCACCGTTCTAGCGCAAGAACCTACGCCGCCCGCGTTTCCATCTAATCCTGTTGGACGTGGTCCCCTCAATCAGTCTGATGGCCCACGCGGAGGAGGAGATGGAATTCTCAAAGAATATATGCCTATCGCTTTGGCCTCTGAATTCGGGCTCACCCTGGAAGAATTAGATACCCTTCACAAAGAGGGAATCACTCTCTGGGAGTTCGCTCAAGGAGAAGGGTTAAGCAACGAAGAATTCCAGAACAAAATGATATCCGCCCGCCAAACTGCCCTTCAGGAAGCCGTCGCGGACGGGGTCCTGAGTCAGGAGCAAGCTGATTGGATGTTGAACCGCATGAACAACTTCGGCGCTGGAAACCGCGAATCCAATCTGGGAACCTGCTTGAATGGCAAATTTGAAGGCAGAGGATCTGGGCAAGGGACGCAACGGGGAAGAGGTGGAAGGCATTGGTAATTTCCAACTTCTAAAACCATGAAACAACGAAAATGGGTAGTGACATACACTACCCATTTTCGTTATAATCCAACTACATTTCATCAAATTTCCTACCCACTTGTTCAAAGCAGCTGACCATGTCGCAAATATTGATCGTTGAAGATGAGCGAGAATTAGTCAAAGTGCTCCGCTCCTACCTGGAGAAAGAAAATTTCAGCGTGCTTTCCGCTTATCGTGGCGACACTGGATATTCTTTATGGGAGAAAGAAAATCCAGATCTTGTCCTCTTAGATCTTAACTTGCCAGGCATGAACGGCCTTGATTTTGCCCGCAAGATCAGGCAACAAGCACAAACACCCTTGATTATGATCACTGCTCGAGTTGAGGAATCAGACCAGCTTGTGGGTTTAGAAATTGGCGCGG
This sequence comes from Anaerolineales bacterium, assembly GCA_018335275.1. Taxonomy (GTDB): domain Bacteria; phylum Chloroflexota; class Anaerolineae; order Anaerolineales; family UBA11858; genus B10-G9. Next base: position 32,335 of record JAGXKM010000005.1, read on the forward strand.
ACGATTACATCACAAAGCCCTTCTCCCCCCGCATCGTGGTCGCGAAAGTGAGAGCCCTCCTTCGCCGCGCGCAAGCTGAACGCATCCCCCCTAAGAACCTGACCTTAGGCGATATAGAGATAGATATCGATGCACACACCGTTACGAAATCTGGAAGCTTCATCGAGCTTACCCCAACGGAATTTGATTTATTACGGACACTTGCTTCCCAACCCGGTCGTGCGTTCTCCAGAAAACACTTGTTAGAAGCCACCCAAGAGGTTGCATATGAAGGATATGAACGGAGCATCGATACGCACATAAAGAACCTGCGAGCAAAAATTGAACCGGACCCCCATTCTCCAAAATACATCGAAACCGTGTTTGGTATTGGATACCGGGCTAATCGAGAACTAGGATAAAACCGTATGAGATTACGATTATTTTTGGCTTTTGTACTTATCATCCTCATCACAGTCATCACGGTAACTATCATCATTCGCCAGAATACGGAGGAGGAGGTACGCACGTTTATGTTCCGCGGCGGGGTGATGGGTTTGAATGTTTTGGTTTCTGATTTAGAAGATTGCTATCAAGAGAAACAGAGTTGGGTTGGGTGTTCGGATCTTCTGCAAATCACAGGTGGAGCGCAAGGAAATATGTCCAGGGGGATGGGCGAAGGCAGGACGGGTAACCACTCCCCCGGAAATTGGGAACGACAGCACATTCAACTTTTAGATAAAGAAGGTGTTGTGGTCGCGGATACTCAGGACTCTATCCCCTCCCAACCGAAGGATATTTCCTCTTTACAGGGGCTGATCCCGCTCCACAACCGGGGAGAGGTGGTTGGATACCTGCTGCCTGAAAATCGATTTCCCTTCACCCAACAACAAGAGTCATATTTGATCTCCCGTTTGAATAAAGCTGCGATCACATCAGCTGCTATTGCTGGCATCATCGCTCTTCTTTTAGCTAGTTACTTATCCTATCCCCTACTTCAACCTGTACGGAAGCTGACCGCTGCCGCAGAAAAAGTTAAGCAGGGTGATTTGGAACAACGTGTTGCGATCAGAGGAGACACAGAGCTGACCACCTTGGGACGGGTTTTCAACCAGATGGTGAGCTCACTGGAAAGCACAGCGGAACGCAGAAAGGCTCTCACCGCGGATATCGCCCATGAACTACGAACTCCTTTATCTGTACAGCAAGCGCACCTTGAAGCTCTCCAGGACGGAATTTACGATCTGGATCAAGAAAACCTGCGGCCCATTCAGGAACAAAACCAAACTTTGATCCGCCTGGTGGACGATCTTCGCACGCTGTCTTTGGTAGATGCCGGTGAGTTAAGATTGGAACCCACAGAAACGGATCTCAATCAGCTTGTTGCCAAAGTTGTCTCCCGATTCGAACCCCGAGTTCAGAAAAAAGACATCCAGATCGACGTCATCTTTCCCCCGGAATCACCGCTGATCACCATTGATCCCCAACGAATTGAACAAATACTCATTAACTTGCTCAGCAATGCGGTTCGCCACTCACCAGAGGGACATATCATCCAGATAGAAATCAAGATGCACAAGGAATATGTGAACCTTACGGTTCACGACCAGGGAGAAGGGATTCCAGAAGAAGAAATACCCTTTATCTTTGAGCGGTTCTATAAATCAAATGCCTCAAGGAAGCGAGATGATGGAGGTACTGGACTTGGCTTATCCATCTCCCAAAAATTAGCTCAGGCTCATGGAGGAAATCTGGAAGTCCGGAATCACCCAGAGGGGGGTGCTGTTTTTTTGCTGACAATACCCCATCAAATAACCAAAGATGCGTCTTAGGGAGAGACCATGCCCCAATATATCGCGGCTCTTGATCAGGGAACAACGAGCACCCGGTGTATCATCTTCAACCGGGCAGGAGAGATCAAAGTCATCAGCCAGAAAGATCACCAACAAATTTACCCCCGACCGGGGTGGGTTGAACACAACCCGCTGGAAATCTGGGATAATGCGAAGTATGTCCTGCAAGAAAGCCTTCAAAAGGGAGGTTTGAAAGCTGGGGATGTGGCAGGATTGGGGATCACAAATCAACGCGAAACAACCATTATCTGGGAAAAATCCACAGGAAAACCTGTTTGTCCTGCCATTGTCTGGCAGGACACGAGAACGGACAGGTTCTGCGATCAATTAGCAAAGGAAGGGGGTCAGGATCGCTTTCGAGAAATCACAGGGCTTCCCATTTCAACCTATTTTTCCGGACCAAAAGTGAATTGGATTTTGAATCATGTAGAAGGTGCTTCAAAAAAAGCGAGGCAGGGAGACCTGCTTTTCGGGACCATTGACAGCTGGTTAGTATGGAATTTAACCGGTGGACCTCAAGGGGGTAAACACGTCACGGATGTCACCAATGCTTCCCGGACAATGCTTATGAATTTAGAGACGTTATCCTGGGATAGGCAGATCCTGGATGTCATGGGGATCCCTGAAAGCATGCTCCCCAAGATACGATCCTCATCCGAGATTTATGGCAAGACGGTCACCCCGTTTTCCGGCATCCCCATTGCAGGTATTCTGGGAGATCAACAAGCCGCTCTCTTTGGACAAACCTGTTTTGACCAGGGGGAAGCAAAGAACACATATGGAACCGGCTGTTTTTTGCTGCTCAACACAGGTGAAAAGCCGATCATAAGCAAATCCGGATTGATCACCACAATCGGCTACCAGGTTGGAGGACAAGAACCGGCCTACGCCCTGGAAGGTTCCATCGCTATCGCCGGGGCTTTGGTGCAGTGGCTGCGCGATAATATCGGGATGATCGACAAGAGTTCAGAGGTTGAAGATTTGGCCAAAGAAGTCAAAGATAATGGTGGGGTGTATTTCGTCCCAGCATTTTCTGGCCTTTACGCCCCGTATTGGCGCTCCGATGCCCGGGGTGTCATCGTCGGTCTAACCCGATATGTGGAAAAAGCACACATGGCCCGGGCGGCATTGGAAGCGACTGCGTATCAAACCTCGGAGATCCTGGAAGCTATGGAGAAGGATGCTGGCGTGTCTTTGAAACACCTCAAAGTGGATGGGGGCATGGTGGTCAATGAACTCCTGATGCAGTTTCAAGCTGATATATTGGACGTGCCCGTGATCAGGCCGACCATCACAGAAACCACCTCTTCGGGGGCTGCTTACGCGGCTGGATTGGCATTGGGTTTTTGGGACGATCTGTCAACCTTGCGCAAGAAATGGAAAGAAGACAAGCGGTGGACCCCAAGCATGTCAGCCGAACGCCGCCAGCAGCTCATCCATTCCTGGAACAAAGCTGTGAAACGATCTTTCGGTTGGGTAGAGGAAGCAGATTGACTGCTTCGTCTTTCTGATTTTGAGGAAAAATTGGGATAAAAAGTAGAAGGACCCCAATGCACAGGAAAAGGGTTTATTTCCATGCTCAGCTCTGATGGTTCCCAATCAAAAATACCAAAAGGGAAACCCTTCAAACTGTTTCTGTGCATAGTGTTGATGTTGACCTTTACCATAGCCGCTGTTCAGGTATCAGCCCAAGGATCATCCCACCGAACGCGGATAATCACCGTGCGGTACACAGAATTTGAATGGTGGCTGTCGCGTTGGTCAGACAACCTCACTGAGTGTCAAGTTTATATCGACCACGAGGGAAAACCGACTAATTTAGAGATTTTCTACCAGTGCGAAAGCGATGTATATCAACGTTGGCTAGAATCCACCCCTTGTTTGAAGTCAAGGAATGAAGATTCCCATACCTGTCCGGGATACTACTTGTTTCTGGCAAATACCGCTCCTCGAGAAAAGCAGGTGAAGGTCAAGCTCCCCTCCCCTGAAGTTTCCATTGAAATCACCCACTGCGAATCCCATCAAGAAGATTCTGTGTGTTCTGAAATACCTCACTTGTTCATACAAGCAGAAGAACCGCTCCCTAATGAACACATCTTCCAGATTCAAGGTCAATTAAACGGGACTCCTTTTGTTTGTCAGGGATCTACCTGTGATGTGCCACTCAGGCCCACAACAGAAAGAGGTGTATCGCTTTCATTCTGGGCAGATTCCACTTATGGCGACAGCAGTACGCATTACCAGGGCAGAGTCCGCCTGATTGAGAAATCTCTTGCGGAGAATGAAGACCAACTAACATATCAAGTTAATCTAATCAGCGACCAATATGAAAATGAAAGCGTCTCATCCTGTTCGAAAGCATGGCACGCGTTCCCTGCCCTGGGAACACCTCCAGGATGGCTTTCAAATCCCAGGACAGAGGAGGGCTTAGCCACTGACGAACCCCTCACATATCTGGCTGGAAAACTGATTTCATACGGTCTCGCGGACGCAAGTGTCTGCCCGGGTGAGGGATTATTGTCGAATGGTTACGCTTCGGCTTGCGGCTTAAGTGAAACCAGAACGATCGTGACAAGCTGGCAAAACAAATACGATCCCTATATTATTCGCGCAGCTCAAGAGGTTGGTATTCCATCCCAGCTCTTAAAAAATGTCTTCATCCAAGAGAGCCAACTCTGGCCGGAAAACATGGAGGGGGAAACCTCAGAACATGGTCTGGGACATCTCACCGAATGGGGCGCGGACACCACTCTGTTGTGGAACAATCATTTTTTTGCAGAATTCTGTCCCTTCGTGCTCAGTGAGAGAACATGCAAACTCGGATATGGAAACCTCGATGAAGAGGAAAAAGATCTCCTTCAAGGATCCCTCCTGACAGAAGTCTCCCTCACAGGCCAAGAATTAACGGAGGAGGATCATTTCAACGAAACGTATGATCATATCTTGCTCTTCGCTGAATCCCTCCTGGGGCAATGTAAACAAACCAAACAAATTATTTACAATTACTCAGAAAAACAACCGGGTGATGTTTCCAGTTACGAGGATTTGTGGCGATTTACCCTCGTCAACTACCATGCTGGTTCTCGGTGTTTGGGAGAAGCAATGGAACAGGTCGTATCCGAAGAAAAACCATTATCCTGGTATTTTGTCTCTTCGGCATTAGATGTAAATTATCCCAACGCAGTGGAATATATCACCAAAGTAACCCAGGAAAGAGAAACCCATCCATAAATCTATCCCAAAAACCAGGGTAGTGACAACTTACCTGGTTAGCAGAGCTACTCGCGCTTCACTAATTCTCGAGCCAGGGTTAAAAACTCCTCCCATTCCTCAGTAAAGAAATGCACCGTCAAATTATTCAGCTCCAGATGGTATGTTTCTTCTCCATCGGGTTCTTCCGCCTTCCAGGCCAAATAATTTTCCGTTTCAACAACCGTTTCTGTATTTAAAACCTGTGTTTCTTTTTCTTCGCTCATAATCTAAGCCTCCTGATGATGAATAAGTTACAGACCGGGGAGAACAATCCAGGGATTGACAAACCCTCCCTGAAACCGGACTTCAAAATGGAGGTGAGGTCCTGTCGAATTACCTGTGGACCCTCCCCTTCCGATCACCTGCCCTTTTGATACGCTTTGCCCACATCCAACACTTGTTTGGCTGAGGTGGGCGTATAACGTTTGATATCCATTCCCGTGGTCTATGATGACCACATTGCCGTATCCCCCTCTAGCCCAACCGGAGAAAACCACCACTCCATGGTCTGAGGCGAACACCGGCCCTCCCAGTTTTACGCCCAGATCAATCGCTAAATGCCCGGACCAATAATCATTACCGGAAAGATAGTAGCTGTTTGTGGGCCATCCGAAAGATCCGCTGCCCACCACCCCCTGATAACTGCCAGGACAGACACCACCCCCGTAAACCCCTTCAGATACACCCGCGGATCCGCGAGCGATGGTAGGGATGATCCACTGCTGGAATTCGCGCTCCCCACCCGGGATCATGACATGGGTGCCTGGTTCAACGGTTGGGTTTGTGAGGTCCAGTTGATTTCCCGTCCAATTCAAGAGATTCTCAGGCTGGGTATCAAACCTTTCCGCGACATCATCGATCGTATCCCCCTCCTGCCATTCATAATAAATTCCATCAACGGGAGGGATGGTCAACTCCATCTCGGGCATAAGGGCATGGGGGTTATCCTGGAGGACGTCATAATTGGACCAAAGGATCGTCTCAGGCTTCAGGTTGAACTTTTCAGCGATTCCAAAGACTGAATCATAGGGTTCAACAATGTAGGTGATCGCTTCACTGCGATTTTGATTGGGAATGATGGTGTCCAGATGAGCAGCCCGGATTATGGGCTCCGGTGCAGATCCAGGATGAAATTCCGGTATAGGATATATCTTTTTTTCCTGGGATTCCTCAGGAGTGGGTGTCATATGTTCCCCCTTTTTCATCTGAACGAGGTTTGGCGCACTTTCCCCTTCGACCACTAAGTATCCAGCCCAAATAACCAAATTAATCGCCATCAGCCAAAAGATGGCAACGATCCCCTTCTTCCAATGATTCGACAGGAGAGAAATGAAACGATCCACTAGCTACTCATTCAACGTGGTCAAGAACTCTTCATTGCTTGATGTTTCACTGATCCGCTTAATGATCGATTCGGTCGCAGAGGCCTGATCCATTCCCGCCCCGTGGGGAGGATCCGAGACCATTTGATCATACATCCGACGCATCAACCATACCCGGGGGGTCAGATCTGGACCGAGGAGAAGTTCTTCTCGTCGCGTCGAAGAACGAGAAATATCAATCGCTGGAAAAACACGTCGCTCCTGAAGAGTCCGGGAGAGGTGAAGCTCCATATTTCCCGTGCCTTTGAACTCCTCATAAACGACATCATCCATCCGTGATCCCGTGTCAATTAAGCAGGTCCCAATGATTGTTAATGAACCCCCATTTTCAATGTTTCGAGCTGCACCAAAGAAACGTTTAGGCGGATAAAGGGCAGAAGGATCAATGCCCCCCGACAAAGTCCGGCCAGAGGGAGAGACAACGAGGTTATAGGCCCGGGCCAGCCGGGTGATGGAATCCAGCATGACAACCACAGTCATACCCGACTCCACTAAGCGTTTCGCCCTTTCCAAAACCATTTCAGCCACACGAACATGGGAGGACACCGGTTCATCAAAAGTAGAAGAAATGACTTCAGCATCCACAGAACGGTCCATATCCGTGACCTCTTCCGGTCTTTCTCCAATCAAAGCGACAATAAGATGGACTTCTGGGTTTTTCTTCGAAATAGCATTTGTCATTTCTTTGAGGATCGTCGTTTTCCCAGCCTTGGGGGGTGAGACGATCAAACCTCTCTGGCCCCTTCCTACTGGGGTGATCAAGTTAATTAACCTGGTAGAAATGATGTGGGGCTCAGTCTCAAGGTCAAAACGCCTATCGGGGAAAATCGGAATCAGTGATTTGAACTCAGGTCTGCGTTTAATTTCTGCAGGCTCAAGACCGTTTACGCTCTCTGCCTTCAGCAAACCATAGTGGCGCTCGGAGTTGCGAGGAGGACGGACATGCCCAATCACAAGGTCCCCACTCCGCAGATCAAAGCGCCGAATTTGGGATTGCGAAACATAGATATCATCCGGCCCGGACTGATAATCCGCACCCCGCAAGAAACCGATCCCTTCACTCATGATTTCCAGGACCCCCCCGCGGACTTCTCGGCCTTTTTCTTCCGCTTCAGCTCGTCGTATCTCTAGGACGAGTTCTTCTCTTTTCATCCACCGGGAACGAGGAATATTCAGGTCTTGGGCAATTTGGCGTAAATCACCCAAAGATTTATCAAACAACTCTTTTGCTCTCATATAAATTTACTCAATTTTTAACTCAGTTAGGGTGAAATTCTAGATAGGTCCTGTTTGCACGCGCCCATTACTCTGCACTATTCTTTAACGACCATAGTGGGGAGCGAATACAAACACTTAGCTTCTCTAAGGATTGGGAAAGAACGACCAAATTATAGCATGTCCCAGTCTTGTTTGCAAGTTGATTTAAGGGGTTGCACGTTTCCCTCGTCCCGGCACACCATCTTATTTATGATTCTAACACTACTCCCCTAAAAAACGCCAGGTTTGGGTTCGGCTCAAGATCTCTCCACGCCAGAACAATCCCCGCTCTCTGATCTCTTGGCAAGGGGCAGCCCGGAAAATGTAATCAGCAAAGATTGAGACTATGCTCCGTGGCGCCCTTCATCATAGAGATAACCCATATCCAGCAGGAGGCCAGACTTCTGAGTTGTGAAGATGGTATAATCTCATTCGGTTCGTATTCAATCAAAAAAGTCCATAAATGAGATTATTATGCTGTTAGAAAAGTTATCAGGAATCGAGGAACGATATCAAGAAATCAATCAACAACTCCTCCAGGTTGGAGATGATTACCAACGAGCTGCGGAATTGGGAAAGGAGAAATCGGATCTCGAACCCCTCATAGAAGCCATCAACGAATATAAAGACTCTTTAGCCCAACTCAAGGATGCCAGGACGTTATTGGATGTTGAGGATGACGAAATGAAAGAGTTGGCGGAAATGGAAGTCCAAGACCTAGAAGCAAAAATTCAGGGATTGGAAAGCCGGATCAAAAAATTACTCTTGCCTAAAGACCCCCGGGATAAACGGAATGTGATCTTAGAAATCCGGGCCGGGGCAGGTGGGGATGAAGCGGGTTTATTTGCGGGGGATTTATTCCGGATGTACAGCAGATATGCTGAACGCCAGGGATGGAAAGTGGAAATCCTCTCTCTTCATGAAACGGGTGTGGGGGGGATAAAAGAAATCTCTGCGATAATCAAAGGGAAGGGCGCTTTTTCCAAGTTAAAGTACGAATCGGGCGTCCACAGGGTCCAACGCGTCCCGGAAACCGAATCACAAGGGCGAATCCATACCTCAACAGCGACCGTAGCTGTGCTCGCTGAGGTGGACGACGTTGAAATTGACATTTCACCCAACGATATCCAAATGGATGTCTTCATAGCAGGAGGTCCGGGTGGACAGAGCGTACAAAAAAACGCCACAGCCATCCGATTGACCCATGAACCCACCGGGATTGTCGTGCAGTGCCAGGACGAACGCTCCCAATCCCAGAACCGGGCCCGGGCCATGAGCATCCTCAAAGCCAGGCTGTACGAACTTGAGGAGCAGAAACGCCGTGAAAAACAGGAACAGGCCCGGCGGTCCCAGGTGGGAACAGGGGGGCGCTCTGAAAAAATCCGGACCTATAATTTCCCCCAAAACCGGGTCACGGACCACCGAATTAACTACTCCTCTCACCAATTGGACGCTGTCCTGGACGGGGAAATTAATGAGTTCATCGAGGAATTATCCACAGAGGACGAAGCGAAACGCCTTGCTGAAGCTGGGCTGGAATAATCTACATGTGAATGATAAAACCACCTTGGACCGCGTTCGCCAGCGAATAAATCCCCACAGCAGCACTCCTTACCTTGATGCCCTGGTCCTCCTCAGTCACATCCTGGAGCGGTCCCGTTCCTGGATTCTGGCCCACCCAAACCCCTTTTTATCCTCCAGCCAGCAAGAAAAAATCCGCATGGCTCTCCAAAAGCTGGAGCATGGGGTCCCCTTACCTTACATACTGGGAACGTGGGAATTTTATCAATTATCTTTCAAAGTTACCCCCGATGTCCTCATCCCCCGTCCCGAAACGGAACTTTTGGTGGATTATGCCAGAGAGTGGTTGGGATCCCACCCCTCACGCCGATCCTGCGCTGACATCGGGACAGGTTCTGGCTGCATCCCCATCTCCATCGCCCACCACATCCCGGATTCCCACTTCACCGCCGGCGATCTCTCCCGGGAAAGCCTAAAAATCGCCCAAATAAATGCTGCCAAACATAAGGTAGGTGAGAATCTTTCTTTCTATCAAGGTCACCTCATGCAGGCCTTAGGTGGGACATTTGATCTCATCACCGCAAATCTTCCTTACATTCCCAGGTCGAAACTGGTTTCGCTTGACGTCTACGGCCGGGAACCCACCCAGGCTCTGGATGGAGGACGAGAAGGACTGAAGTACATTTCCTCTCTGCTGCATTCCGCCCCTCGGAAGTTAAAGAAAGGAGGTCTGATCTTAATAGAAATAGATGGGTCGCAAGGGAAAGAAGCTTACGGCTTAGGAAAAAAATGCTTTCCCCAGGCAAAAGTTTCGGTCAGCCAAGACCTTTCTGGAAAAGACCGTTTATTGATCATTCAAACAAGGGAACCATGAACATAAAAATCATCCAAGCCAGGAATCCGGAAACCATCCCCACAGCTCAAGAAATTATCCAACAGGGAGGAGTGATCGCTTTTCCAACAGACACTGTATACGGGGTGGGCGTATCTGCATTTAACAATCAGGCTATACTCAAACTCTACGACCTTAAAAAAAGGTCCAAAAAGAAAGCAATCCCCATCCTGATTGCTGAACCGTCCGAGTTAAACCATTTGGCTGCCCTCCAGTCCCCTGCATGCCAAAGGTTGATGGACCGCTTCTGGCCCGGTCCCCTGACCCTGGTCCTTCAAGGAAAAGATACCCTGCCCCCGGCACTCTCACCAGAGCCCACAGTAGGTATCCGCATTCCCGCAAGCCTTTTTACCCGAGAACTACTCCAAGCCACCGGTCCCCTGGCAGCGACTTCCGCTAACATATCTGGAAAACCAAGCGCACGCACAGCGGCAGATGTCATGGAACAGATATCTCAAGGTATTGATCTGATCATTGATGGGGGTGAAACACCCAGCAAAGGTTCCTCTACAGTTGTGAACTGCACAACGGAGCGCCTGCACATTCTACGCCAAGGACCTATCCCCGCTGATGAGCTGAAAGAAATCTGGGAGAATGGTTAGGACTCCTTGAATTCGTTAAATCCCTCTTCATAATGAGGTGAATTCTTCTTCTTTATTTCTTGCCCATTATCCGATTTAACTCAATCAATGATGATTTCATTCAATGGTCGTTTGGGGACATGATGTATGCCTTCCTCATCGCGCCAGTACTTGATATTTCCCTCAGACGGTAACGGGTCAATTTTCACCTCTTCATTGGGTTTCCCCAGTGCCAAAACAAACAGGATTTGATACCGATCAGGTATATCCAACACCCCCCTCACTCTCTCCCGTTTCACAGAGGCAATAATGCAACCGCCCAATTTTCGAACAGCTGCTCCCAGCAACATACTCTGGACCGCGATCCCCGCATCATAACGAAAGGATTGAGCCAACCCTGTATCCCCCAGGAACACAATATAAGCAGCGGGTCTTTCCCCTTCTTCCGGCCCTTGCCAATCTTTTATGTAACCCGCCCACCCCAGGCATGGAAACACTTTTTCCCTTTCAGATTCAGAAGTAACCAGACGGTACTTCAACGGCTGTAAGTTCGCCGAGGATGCGGACAATCGACCCAAATCGACGAGTTCATGAAGTGTCTGGGAAGAAATTTTCGCATCGGGAGAAAAGCGGCGATAGCTTCGATTTGATTTCATTAAATTTTTTAACCAAGCCTTTTCATCCATCAGTTACCTCCATAAGCAGAATAACTCATCCCCTATCCCGTCGTTTATCTCAAATAAGGATAACATGGTTCAGGAAATACCCGATAACCAGAAAGGGACTTTCAGAGACTTACTATTGGGTTGAGGAAAAAGGAACCACAAGGTAAAATTAGTCACTCTTGTCCACCAGGTTACGATTACACCGCAGGATTCAAAGCTTGAAAGAGGGCACTTTCATGAACAAGCAGGGGCGTTTCACCGGCATGTTTGCCTTCACTCTGGTATCTATCGGGCAGGCGATTTCATTAGTGGGCAGCGGGATGACCCAGTTTGCCATCACCATCTGGGCCTGGCAGGAGACCGGACAGGCAACCACCCTGGCATTAACGGGCTTCTTCGGTTTTGCTCCCGTCGTCCTTATCAGCCCATTCGCCGGGGCCCTCGTTGACCGCTTGAATCGAAAACTGGTCATGATGTTGAGCGACTTTGCAGCAGGTCTGGGTACGATCGCGCTGTTCGCCTTATTCCTCTCTGACAATCTTCAAATCTGGCACCTGTACATCCTGGGAACATTTGTGGGGGTGTTTCAGGCTTTCCAATGGCCGGCATATTCAGCAGCGATCACCATGATGCTGCCCAAAGAGCAGTACGCCCGAGCCAATGGTATGCTGGAGCTGGCCCGATCCAGCTCCAGAGTGTTAGCTCCTGTATTGGCCGGAGCGCTGATTGGCCTTTCAGGTTTGTCCCTTGTATTCATCATTGACATCGTGACCTTTCTATTTGCCATCGGATCATTACTCCTGATTTATATCCCCCAACCTGAAACGAGTCCTGAAGGGCGCTCGGGAAGCGGCAGCTTATGGAAAGAAGCGGGATTCGGTTTCAAGTACATCTGGAATCGACCCAGCCTATTCGGGCTGCAGATGGTCTTTTTCTTCCTCAACCTTTCCGCCATGTTTGGCTTCACGGTCATGGCAGCAATGATCCTGGCTCGAACCCAAAATGATACCGTGATTCTGGGGTCGGTCCAATCCGCGGGCGCGATTGGAGGGGTGGCAGGTGGATTATTACTCAGTATCTGGGGAGGTCCAAAGCGAAGAATTCACGGGGTCTTATTAGGTATGATCGGGGAGAGTATCTTTCACACCATCCTCATGGGAATAGGGAGAAGCATGACCCTTTGGGGAATCGCTTCCTTTTTCGGGGGATTGATTATCCCTATGATCAATGGATCCAATCAGGCCATCTGGCAGGCCAAAATTCCTCCGGATGTCCAGGGCCGTGTTTTCTCCGTGCGGAGGTTGATCGCGCAAATTACAGTCCCTATCGCCATGCTCCTCGCAGGCCCGCTGGCAGATTATGTCTTTGAACCGGCAATGGAAGAAGGAGGGACCTTGATCCCCATCTTTGGGGATCTTGTTGGCACTGGGCCGGGGGCAGGTATGGCCTCGATGTTTATCATCGCTGGCATCATGGGGGTCATAGTGGGGATCGGGGGATATTCCTTTCCTGTGATCCGGGACGTTGAAATGATCCTCCCCGATCACGATGGGGTAGATTAAACTGGAAAAGCTTAACTTGCAGACCCGGGGCCAAAATGAACAGCTTTCCTGTCCACAAAACCCTTTAAAAAAGTCAGTGACCCCAATCCATAAAGCAGAACGGTCCTGACTTGCAGGCCATTGTTTAAGCTGATATAAGGATCACAGTTCTGAGAGGGGCCAAGTAGGAGCAGCATCCATATCCAGAGTATCCCGCCACCCAGCGCAGTACCGGTAACAGCCAGCTCCAGCAATCATCGCCGCATTATCTGTGCATAAAAACAAGGGAGGAATGTGAACGGGTACCTCAGATGCGGAGCGGATGGTCTGGCGCAAAGATTGATTTGCTGAAACCCCTCCCGAGATCAAAATTTCTTCCGCCTTATACTCATCTGCAGCGTCGATCGTCTTGGTAACCAACACATCCACTACCGCCTCCTGGAAACTTGCTGCAATATCCGCGGTAGGCAGAGGTCCCCCTTCTTCTTCCAATCTTCTCACCTCGCGAAGCACAGCTGTTTTCAGCCCGCTGAAAGAGAAATCGCGGCTTCCACCCAACCAGGCCCGGGGGAAATCAAACGCCTCTGGATTCCCCTTTTCCGCCTCAGCTTGTATGGCAGGACCCCCCGGGAAGCCCAGATCCAAAAGGCGGGCCACCTTATCAAAAGCCTCACCCGCTGCATCGTCTAAGGTTCCGCCCAAACGCTGATAATCAAGATGGTCCCGCATCAAAACCAGTTCAGTATGACCCCCGGAAACAATCAATGCTAAAAGCGGGAACGTTGGGTATCCGGGAGGAGCATCCTCCTCTCTCTGCAGCCAGGAGGAATATAAATGCCCTTCCAGATGATTGACCCCCAGGATGGGCAGTCCGCTGCTCAACGCCAACCCTTTAGCCATATTAATGCCGACAACGAGGGCTCCCGGCAGCCCAGGGCCGCGGGTAACAGCGATCCCATCTAAGTCCGTCAATGCCAAATGGGCATCCTTTAAAGCCTGATCGACAATGGAATATATTTTTTTTATATGCTCACGGGAAGCAACTTCGGGGAAAATGCCCCCGAATTGAGCATGCAACTCAACCTGGGAGGCTACGACATTAGAAAGAATGTTCCGGCCATCCTCGACCACAGCAGCTGCAGTCTCGTCACAGGACGTTTCAATTCCCAAGATCCTGGAGAGCGGGAGATCAGATTCTTGTGAGGAGTTCGACTCCATTTGTCTTTTATCCAATTCCTTCTCCTTCAGCTTTACCTCAGCAGGGATCCCAATGCTCCATATCTAATACCAAATCCAGAGGATAATCAACGAGGACTTCCATTTCCCCATCCGACCGAACCCAGACCGTATTCTCAAGCCGGCATCCCATGTTCCGACCCGGATAATACAAACCGGGTTCAATGGTGGTAATCGTTCCCGGCGATAGACGATCTGCTTCCGTGGCTCCCCGGCTGAAACGCGGCCGTTCATGAACATTTAAACCCAGACCATGACCCAAACTGTGGACATAACCGTCTTGCAGCTGGCTGTCCTGACGGATCGTTTTATGCCCTAATTCTTCAAATAATTCACATGTCCTTTCCTGTAAATCAGGCGCAAAGGCATCCACCGACAGCTCTGAGAGAATTTTATGATAAACCCGGAGGACATCATCATAAAGCCCCCGTTCCTCCTCAGGAGCATAACCCAGGCACCATGTCCTGGTGAAATCATAGAAATACCCCCCTCCTTTTTGACATGGGAAGATATCGAAGACAATCGTTTGTCCCAGACGAAGGACATCAGCATCTGTTCCTGTACTGTGGGGGATTCCCGCATCTCGACCTATGGCAAAGATAGCTCCTTCCGGATTCTCCGCGCCAAGCTCTGCCAACCACAGGTTGATTTTAGACTTAACATCTTTGACACAAAGGGGCTCCCCATCATGAGTAATCAATTCCTCATCCTCATTCACCTGTGAGGAGGTCAGGTAATCCTCCACCCTTTGGACCACTTCTGTGGTGATCTGACCCATTTTACGCATTTCCTCCACCTCCCCCTCACCCTTCGTCGCCCGGGCTTCCAATAAAATGGAGTTTGGGCCTTCTCCAATAAATTCCATTTCCGGAAGCATGTCCTGCAGCACTGAAAAAACGCCCCAGGCACCACCAAGATTGACCTTCCCGTATAAAACAACCGACCCTTGAAGGAGGTCTAACTCCGTTAACATCGCTTCATACATCCTGGCTCTCGCCTGCAGGTAATCTCCACCTGCCTCTTCAAGTAACTTTTTAAATTCATACGCAGCAAGATTCACAGTCTGGAAACCAGTTCGAGCTGCCTCTTCCCTTTCCATTGGGTTGTGAAATAAAACAGGCCCTTCCCCTTTCTTCTTTATAAACTCAGCGTGAGTCAAATGGCTCACACCGGTGAAATAAACCATAGCGGCATTATGCTGGGCAGGACCTGAAACCCAGATTGCATCTATATTTTTTTCTTCCATTAAGCGATCAAGATCTTCTTTCATCACTTGCTCCCGTTATTTGTAGAATGCGGATTAAGTCCGGATCTTGGTGGGGAAGAACGGTGCGGGGATCCAGAATCACCCTCTCATCTTCCACCCGGGCGACCACCGGCACATCCGCTTCACGGAGCGCTTTTAGGTAGCTCTGAGGATGCTCCATTTCCAGGGCAAGGCCATATGTAGGCAAGGTTTCACCCGGCAAGCTCCCTCCACCCACCTTAGAAAGTGTCTCAAGAATTGTACCTTTCCCCAGTTTCTTCTGCCAATCCTTAGCCCGTTCATGCAAGCTCGCTCTGTCCGCAGAAATCATCTGCCAGACTGGAATTTTCTCTTCCCCCTCCCCTCTCAAATAGTGCAGCAGAGTAGCAGATAAACCAGCCAAGGCAGTTTTATCCGCCCGGATTGCGCGAGCAAGTGGCTCATTCTTCATTTCTTGAATCAAATCATGGCGACCTAAAATGATTCCGGCTTGAGGGCCACCCAATAATTTATCACCCGAGAAACATACCAGATCTGCACCAGCCTGTAAGGATTCCTGGACCATGGGTTCGTGCTTTAAACCATAGGGTGCTGTATCAAGTAATGCGCCTGAACCCAAATCGTCAATCATTAATAGGTTCGCCGCATGGGAAACCTCAGCAATATCCCTCAGGGCCGGTTCCTTTGTGAATCCTACAAAAGCGAAATTTGAACGATGAGCCCGCATCACCGCTGCTGTTTCATCCCGAATAGCCTGTTCGTAATCAGAGATATGGATTCGATTTGTAGTCCCTACCTCAACCAGAGCTGCTCCGGATTGTGTCAGGACATCCGGTATTCGAAATCCACCCCCTATTTCAATCAACTGGGAGCGCGCGATTACAACTTCCTGGTTTTTTGCAAATGTTTGCAGTGCTAACAAGACTGCAGAGGCGTTATTATTGACCACCAACGCTCCATCCACATCAAACAGTCTGGTAAATAGTTCTGATGCGTGGTCTAAACGCGAACCTCGCTTCCCTTTCTCCATATCAAACTCAAGGGTCGAATAGCCCCCCCCTACCTTCGCGATTGATTTAAGCGCTGATTCGCTCAGGGGAGCTCGGCCCAGATTCGTGTGGATGATGATCCCTGTGGCATTGATCACGGGGTACAGGGTAGATTTCGTCCAATGTTGCAAAAGTCTCTCTGTCCTGGAAGTGATTACATCAAGATTCGGGACTTTTTTTCCCTCTTGTCTGTATGATGTCCGAATTTCATCCAGGGTCTCACGCAACCCCTCCACCACTAAACTACGGCCATATTCCTTTACCAACCGGACGCCTGTGGATGATTGCAGGACGGAATCAACTGATGGAAGGGATCTCAGGTCATTCATCTCTTTCATACTCCATAACAAACCTATTAATCATCAGAATACTTACCGGGATGCCATTCGCTCCTGGCCCTGAGACGGAGTAAGAGTTCCACCATGATTAAACCCACCGCCAGAACAACTGCCAGGCTCAAGGTAAGTACCTGTCCTTTGTTCAACCAAATTAGGGCCGCGAAATAAATCCCCACCCAAAGCGATTCTCGTACGATCATCCCAAAACTGACAGGGGTCTTTGTGCTCAGTAGGCGGTTAATCAGTCCAACGACCGGGGATGCGGTGCCCGTTGCAGCGACGACAACAGCGCAAAAGAAAAGCCACCGATGGTTGAGGGTAGGTTTTGTCTGTGTCATCAGAAAAATGATACCCGACCACCCGGAAGCGCCCATCAAGATCGCAAAGGGAAGAATGTTTCCTATAGTTGGAGAATGTCGGTCATTCATAAATTCAATTTTAACATAGTTCTCAAAACTCTCACCTCTGAGGAGAAGAGTGGAGGATATTCATCACCTCCAGAAACGACAGCTTGGGGAACCCATTAATTATTCCACTTGAGGATAAAGGAGAGGAGTTTTCACTCCGTTGAAGGATTCCGAGGATTATGAAAAATGTGTGAAGAGGATAAATAACTGCTTAGATTCAACAAGCTGTAAAACAAAAACAGCCATTGATGATTATTCCAACTTTAATGTTTTAAGATTCAATTTCTAAGAGCTTGGTTCACCCGAAAATGCATGGTACCCATGTAGGCAAACCCGTATTTATGGCGATAAGAAAATTCATTGATAAAAATCTTAGTTCTAAGTTTTCTTTAAGGTTGACAACCTTAAAGATTTGATTTTTTTTAGAGCCGTTCAGCAAGAAAGCTTTCTTTTTCCATTAAAATTTGTATAGAAACATCCCCCCCTTAGGGATCTTTTATATAAGGACTGACACACGCTTTGATCAGAGGAAATCAGAGCAGGATCCATTATTCTTAATTCATAAGTAGCGGAGGAGATAGGTCCATGGAGGCAAAGCAAGCTTGGAGATCTGCTGTTGGTCAACTACAATTGGAAATGCACAAAGCAGCGTTTGATACCTGGGTCCGAGATGCACAATTGCTCGATTTTTCAAAAGGAACTTTTCGGATTGGTGTCCAAAATGCGTACGCACGAGATTGGTTGGAAAGCCGTTTAAAGAACACAATTATCCAACTACTCACGGGAACCCTTGACAGGAACATTGATGTAGAATTTGTGGTCACGCAAAGTATGGATGACGAAGAGGAAAAGGGAAGGGCAAAAATAAAATCCCAAAACGGAAAAGAAACATCATCCGTCAAGACGGGAAATGGATCCGAACATTACTCCATCAACAACCGCTACACATTTAAGAACTTTGTCGTAGGACCCAGCAATCGTCTAGCTCATGCAGCTTCTTTAGCTGTCTCCGAAAAACCAGCCCAGACATACAATCCCCTCTTTCTCTATGGGGGCGTCGGGTTGGGAAAAACGCATTTACTTCATGCCATTGGGAACATGGCCATTGGAAATGGGCTTGAAGTGTTATATGTCTCCTCTGAAGAATTTACAAATGACTTGATCAACGCCATCCGGAGCCACACTACCCAAGCCTTCAGGGAGAAATATCGGAGAATTGATGTCCTATTGATCGATGACATTCAATTTATCGCCGGGAAAGAATCCACACAGGAAGAATTTTTCCACACTTTTAACACCCTTCACGGGCAAAATAAACAGCTTGTGATCACTTCGGACCGCCCCCCAAAGGCCATGGTGACCCTGGAAGAACGTCTAAGGTCCCGATTCGAATGGGGGTTGACAGCAGACATCCAACCCCCTGATTTTGAAACCCGAATCGCCATCCTGCAGTCAAAAGCCGAACGGGAAGGATATCAGCTTCCAGATCATATCATCGAAGATATCGCTCATCGCTTCCAGACCAATATCCGGGAATTAGAAGGAGCTATGACACGGATCATGGCTTATGCTGATTTGCGGGGAATGGCTCTTGACAATGAACTGGTAGACTCAGCCCTGGCAGACTTAATGCCAGAAGTGAAAGAGGTCGACCCTGATTTGATTATCAAGACCACCGCGGAGGAATTCGAGATCACTGAGGAAGAGATCATCAGCCGCAGCCGATCTCACCGGATCGCTCTTCCCCGCCAGGTCGCCATGTATATTCTCCGGGAAGAGGCTGAGATCTCTCTACCCCACATCGGGGAACTGCTTGGAAACAGAGATCACACCACGGTGATGTATGGCCATGAGAAAATCACTGACCTACTTGAAACGGATAAAAAGCTGCGAAGAAAAGTCCTCAATATCAAGGAAGCATTATACGGACCGGTAAGAATGCCCGTCTAAGGCCAAGATAGCAAGGAAAACGATAAACCTGTTTTTCGGGAGAAAAGCAGGTTTATTTAATTGAGGCGATTTAGCCGTTCGCGAATCCAGACCCATGCTGTCTGTACAGCTTTCCAACCTTCTTTCCCCCAACGATACCATGGGTATTCTATGTCTTCTTTCTCCTCTTCAGGCTCGGGCCAAGGATCGAGGTCGAGCATTTTCCGCAATACATATCGACCCAATAATTTTAGGGTCGCTGCAACCGGGGCGGCCAGAAACAAGCCCAGAATACCAAACAAATTTGATGCCACAAGGGCGAAAACCAGTACAGCAGCAGGATGGATGCCCAAAGTCCGACCCAAAAAACTTGGAGCGATGTAATTATCGATAATGAAATCAACCACGAAAGCCATACCCAGAACCAAGACAGCATACTGCCAGTTTACTAAACCGAAATAATTGCTGGGCTGAAGGAAAGTGACCAGTGCCATCACGATCGCGGTAACAAAAGGGCCAATATAGGGGACAAACCTTGCCAAACCCGTCATCACTGCTAAGGCAATGGCATACCGCACACCGAGGGCAGATAAAAGAATGGAATAGACGACGAAGACCAAGACAAAGATAATAACCTGAC
>JAGXKM010000187.1 GCA_018335275.1 Anaerolineales bacterium
GGAGCGGGGTCAGAAGTTGTCCGGAGGGCAGCGCCAGAGGATATCTTTGGCCCGCGTGATCCTCAAGGATCCTCCGATCTTGATCCTGGACGAGGCTACCTCTTCGGTGGACAACGAAACGGAAGCCCTTATCCAGCGTTCTCTGGAACGCATCACGCAGGGTCGGACCACGCTGGTCATAGCCCACCGCTTATCTACAGTGGTGAACACGGACCGAATTTTCGTGCTGGATGAAGGAAGGTTGTGCGAACACGGCAAACATGAAACTTTATTAGCCAAGGAGGGGGTCTATGCGGGATTGTGGGCCGTTCAGACGGGTGCGGTGCGCGGGGACCGATGATCCAGATCGGGCTTTTCTGGAAAGTGTGATGAATGTCTATACTTTCAAGAAGATAGCCACTATGAAAACCTTCGTTTTCTCATTAAATTAAATAGTACTGTAGCTGTTCCTGTTTTTGCTGATCTGAAGTTCCCCACGCCAAGGGAGTGAGACAGAGGAAACGACCTTCACATTCCATGTTCAGGCGAGGAATGTATGCCCGCATTGTTTGTAGATCATTTATCACTCATAGAAGATTTATCGAAAGAACAAATTGATCTCCTGAAGCCGTTGTTCAGGGAGGTTCAATTTGATGTTGATGAGGTCATTTTCTCCCAGGGTCAAGAGGCGAAATACATTTATTTTGTAGTGGAGGGAGAAGTGGCGATTCGCTTCAAGCCCGATGATGGCCCTTTGCTCACAGTCTCTATGGTCAAAAAGGGTGGAGTCTTTGGCTGGTCCTCTGCGGTGGGAAGCCACTCGTATACGTCCAGCGCAGTTTGCTCAAAAGAGGGGACCTTCTTACGCTTGGAGGGCCAGGATTTGAAAGATCTATGTGAAAAATATCCAGATACGGGTATACTTATCTTAGATAGGTTAGCTGGTGTCATAGCGCAGCGGCTTCGTGGAACCCATAATCAGGTGATGGCATTACTCCGGAATGGGATCCATGATGGAACAGCGGGAGATTGCATATGAATGAAAACATGGAGGGACACACGCGGGAAGAACGCATGAAGGTTTTGATTTCCAATATCAGCGCATACATTGAACAGTACCATGGTGGGTCTGCTGAGTTGGTTTCATTTGAGGATGACATTGTCAAAGTGAAACTGGGTGGCGCTTGTAACGGCTGTCCGCTTTCCACTTACACCCTGAAAGGATGGGTGGAGGGGACGATCAAGCAGTTTTTCCCTGATGTGGAAGTAATGGCTGCTGATTGATCCGTTTTTTCACAAAGGAGGAAGAGCATGACAACTTTTGAGGAAGTTTTGAGAATCCTGGGTATATTAGCCCGGGCGCTGGGTATGATCGCTTTTGGCATCACATCGGGTTGGTTCACGTGGCAGGCCTTCAACCAATCAGAGGAAGGCTGGCGGTTAAAGGCGATTGTCTTCGCTGTCTTTTTCCTGTTTGTAGCTCTGCTTGCCCGGTATACATCCCCCGGTGGTTTAGGGGGGTACTTACTTGGCGCTGCCGGGGCCTTTCTTTTCTGGGGGATGATAGACAGGAAAGGAACGGATCAGGAAGAATAATCAGGTTATTTTAAAAGCAAATTAATAAAAAAGAACGGGACGCAATCCAGTGCGTCCCGTTTTGTTATCCATGTTCATCAGACCTAAACGTCCAGAGTTTTTTCTAACATCCCGGATACAGCTTGGTAGACGGGGGAATCAAGGCTGAGCTCGATGAGCGGCTTCCCGCTGAATTCGAAGTTTGTGAGGGTGTCGTCAGCAGGGATAGTGCCCAAAAAAGGAATTCCAATTTCATCAATCCTTTCCTGGAGAGCTGGAGGGATCGCTCCGGGTAAGCGGTTAAGAATCAGGTAGGTGTTCTTCACTTCGATGTTCAGTTCATCTTTGAGTCTGGCAATCCTTTCAGCCGCGGTTATACCGCGTTGGGTCGGATCGCTGATCACAAAAAGATGGTCCACGTCGTTTGTGGTTCGCCGGCTGAGATGTTCCATCCCGGCTTCGTTATCGACCACCACGTATCGGTAATTCTGACTCAGGTTGTCCATGATTTCACGTAAATTGTGATTCACAGCGCAGTAGCAGCCCGGGCCCTCGGAGCGCCCCATGGCGATGAGGTCAAAGCGTTCGCTCTCCACGAGGGAGGTGTGAATTTCGTAGTCCAGGTAGTCATGTTTGGACATGCCTCCGCTCACAGACCCCATGGCTGCTCCACCAGCGGACACCGATTGCTTGACTTTTTCCAGGAGGTTTTCCCGGATTTCTCCCACTGTCCACCCCAGTTCTAATCCTAAAACCATATTTAAATTGGCGCTGGGATCGGCATCAATGGCCAGAATGGCCTCTTTTTGATTTAACATTAAGTACTTGATGACCATGGCGGCCACCGTGGTTTTCCCCGTCCCCCCTTTTCCAGCTAAAGCGATGGTTGTCGTCATCTTGCAATCTTCTCCTCAACAAATAATCAAGTCCTACTCGTGAACCTCAGGATAAGGCCCCTCTAGTTTTTTCGCCATCTGATGAGCAGATTTCCTGAGGGAAGGGACGTGGTCGTAGACGGGAACACCCATACGGTCCGCGTCGAGGACCCCCAAGTCCAGAGGCAGGGTGCCCAGGAGCGGTAGCCCAGGAGATTCGGATTTCAAAAACGCGACTTCGTCTTCTTTTCTGATTTTGTTTCCCACCAACCATAAGTTGGAGAGTCCGATGTCCAGGGCTAATTTTTTTATCTGTCTGGCGGTGCCCAGGCTGCGCCGGGTGGGTT
>JAGXKM010000188.1 GCA_018335275.1 Anaerolineales bacterium
CTCCTCAGCCAGGTCCGTTCGGAGCTTGACACCCTGAATCAGATCATGCGTTTGGAATTTGAGCCCCTTTTCAGTCATGGATTGGGTGCAGATGTGACGATCTCTGAGATTGTGGTTACAGCCTGGAATGATCTTTACATGTTGAATGAGGAGGATGGGACGGTGATTTGGGCTCAATCCAACCCGGATGGATATGAGATCAAAGACGAGTTTCATTGTGGGCCCATTTCCGGGCATAAAACGGTAGGCCCTTTACAGGACATCGTTCCTCTTTCCGCGGCAATGGAAAATGAAGCGACGATTTTGGGTATTGATGCTTCCCATACCATGATTCTTTGTTACTCCGATGCCGATGAACCCCCGGTCATGTTTGAAGATACTTCATACACGTTATCGCGGGGACCCGTGAAGGCCATGTCTATCTCTACCAATGCGCCTGAAAATATTTACATCCTGGATTCAGAGAAAAGAGCGATCTGGATACAATTTCAGAGTCAGAATTACCATGAAGGCTCAGAATATTTTGGGGATATTGATTCTCCCCCCATGGAAGATGCGGTCGATTTGGCTACCAATGGGAGTGAATTGTATCTGCTTCACGCAGATGGTTATATTACCCGGTGTGTGAAGGACAGCCCCCAGGCAGATCCTCAGTGCACGACGCCGTTTGAATATTCCGATCCCCGCCAGGGTCATCCCTCAGGTCCTTTTATAGCTGGGGCTCAATTCAATTCTATTAAGCTCAAAGGATCCCCTGGCATGGCGATTTACATGCTGGATCCGGAGCGGAATGCCCTTTATCGTTTTAGCACGCAAATGGAATTTCAAAAGCAGTTTCGTCCTCTCCCGGGGTCGATCTCAGGGGATGCGACCGCGTTTGCCGTGACCATGAGTGATCGGGTTTACCTGGTTGCTGGGAATCAAGTATATACTGCTCAACTCATACCTTGAACCTGAGAAGGCCTGAATCAATGCCCAAAAGCTGCCGCTGTTCCGGCAGCTTTTTGACTTTAATAAAAGGTTCGTGGAGGTATCCTGATCTCAGCCCTGCTTGATCAGGTCAGAAACAGTTCTTCCCCTGGAACCTGAAGGAGGAGGATGGTGATGTCGTCATGTCCTCCTCTGCTGTTGGTGATTTCCACCAGCTTCTGGAGAGCTTGTTCCTTGTCGGATATTTTTTCAAGGATGGTCAATATCTCTTCATCCGTGACCAGAGAAGTCAGACCGTCACTGCACAAGAGGACAAGGTCCTGGGGAATCAAAGAAAGGCCTTGGTTGGCTTCTGCCTGTTCCGGGGTTTCTGTGTCCGCCAAATACATTCTCAGGTCAGGCTGAATAGGGTTTGAAGAACCGAGATAGCTGCGGATCAAATTCCTACGCGGGTGGCCGCGCGCTTCCTGCGGGCTGATCACGCCATTTTCGATGGCTTCCTGCACCCAGGTGTGGTCGACTGTCAGCTGGCGGATCCGGCCGTCGCGGATTAAGTAGATCCTCGAATCACCCATGGAAGCGATGAATAAATGATAATCAATGACCAGAGCACATGTGGTCGTGGAGCCCATACCTTTTTTTGTTTCGTCCACCTCAGCCTGGGAGGTGATGGTATGGTTCGCTTCTAATAAGGCACTTTTCAATGTCCAGAGGGGTTGAGATATGTCGCCTTCTTTGACGACAGATATGATCGCATCCACCGCCAGTTGGGAAGCGATTTCCCCAGCTTTGTGTCCTCCCACACCGTCAGCGACGACTGCCAGTGTTATCGGCGGGGAATCTTCCCCGATTTCAAGGGAAGTGATTTCATGCCTGTCTTCGTTGATCTCCCCTCTCGAGCCAGGGTCTGTGATGGCGTAGGTTTTGAGGTAGCTCTCTTGGTCTGAATTCACTGAGAATTCTCCTCGGTGATGGTTATCTCTCTCTCTGGGCCTGGTTTTGTGGATCTGAATTGAAATCCGATTTTGCCAAAATGGATGATATCGCCATCCTGGATGGAAACCGGATACTTTTCTGGGATTTCTTGAAAATTTACCCAGGTACCTGCCTGGGAGCCTTCATCTGATAGTTGAAATTCTGTGTTTGATTTGACTGACAAACGAGCATGAAGACCTGATACGGAAGGGTGATCAACCAGGATCGTTGTCTGGTGGGGGTTCCTTCCAAAGTTTTCTTCCTTGCTGGAAATAGGCAGTCCATGAGTATAGATTGCTTTGGCTTCTTGATTGTATGAGTGTAACACAGCGTACGCTTTTGGATTCCCTTTTTGATCTGCTTTCTTTTGGGTCAGGGAACGTTGACTGCTGTATGGTCTCTCCTGCTGGTGCCCTTTTTGCCTGCGGTGGAATTCTCTGTCTTTTGTATTTGAAGATATGGCGGGCAGCAAAGATTTTGGATAAATGACTCCTTTGGAAATCAGAATCAGAAGCGTAAAAGCCGCGATCAGGATTCCCCCTAAACTTGCCAACCCCACCGGGTACTGCTTGATGATGTTCCTGAGGGTCAGCTCTGGTTTGTTAACCACAACATTAACAGGTGTTTTTACGCTGGTCTGGCTCAATCCCAGGTGATCCTCAACCAGAACCCTGAGGTAATGAACCCGGGTCCCTTCATATTCGCTTAGGTCCCAGCTGAAACGATCGAAGGGAGGCGCTGTGTTGCTTTGAACGATTTCCCCATCCACTTCGAGTGAGGTTTTTTCCAGAGGGCGCGGGTGCCCATCGGGGAATTCAATGATCACTTTGAGCTGCTGGGATGTGGGATTATATTCTTGAA
>JAGXKM010000189.1 GCA_018335275.1 Anaerolineales bacterium
CTCCCAGACCTGTATCTGCTCCGGGACCTTAAAAACGCTCTAGAGGAGAGTAAATAAGGGAATGAACTCTGACCGCGGTCACTGGTATCTGATCACAGCGCTGGTCCTCGGGGTAGGTTTAGGCCTTCTTATCTCCTGGGTCATCGCCCCGGTGAGTTTAGAGGACACACAACCTAAAAATCTGCATGCCGATTACAAGGACCTCTACCGTTCTTTGATCGCCAGGGCATACCAGGCTAACAAAAATCTGCAGCGGGCAGAAGCTCGCCTTTCCCTATTAGGGGACGAGAATCCCGCCCAAGCCCTTGCTGCCCAGGCACAGAGAAACCTTGCAGAAGAGGGTGATCAGGAAATGGCCAGAATCCTTGTCAACCTTTCCGCAGCTCTCCAACGCACCCCTTCTCCAGAAACCACCCCTTCCGCACCCACGCAGACCCTCACCCCGGAAACCAAAACAGCGGATAATTCCACACCTTCACCAGGCTCCTCAAATCAAACTGGAACACCGGAAGGACCAGATGCAAACGGAACCCAGACCGAGATTCCCTCGCCCACACCCACCGCCACCGACGCTCCCCCATTCGTCAAAGAGGATGAAGGAAAACTTTGCGATCCCGCTCTAACGACCCCGCTCATCCAGGTTTTCGCCACTAATGCGGATGGAGAGGGTATACCCGGGGTGGAAATCAAGATCTCCTGGTCCCCTGACCGCCAGGAGACTTTTTTTACGGGTTTAAAACCAGAAGTCGATCAGGGATATGCAGATTTTGAAGCAGACGTGGGGGTGACATATACCATTGAGATGCCGGGAAGCGGTTTGGTGTTTCCTGAAGTGGTCATCCCGGAATGCACATCAGATGACGGCGATCCCTACCCGGGAAGCTACCAGATTTACATCACCCATCCCAACTGATTTAGGTCTTCCCATTACTGACACCAATCCAAAAATGATGGGGCAGGACCCTTTCTGTGATTTGAACGCGCACATCCTCCACCTTGATATCCCCCTCGCCCCCGACACCCCGTCCAAGACCATCACCCACCGTCGCGGGATGGACGAAGCAAACGTTTGGGTCTTTGCCGTATTTCTTTTGATAATATTCACTCACCCGCTTCACCTTGGCGGGAAAACTTGTCGATTGATCTTTGTCAAACCACAACATGCCGATATCCACGAGTCCCTCCCCAACTGCTCAACGGTCCAACTCTGTGACAAGGCCAAAAAAAACAGAACATTTGTTCTACTCAGATTATAACAAAAAGTTTGGCGGGATGCAAGATATCGGGATATTATTAACCGCGGACATATGGGCAACGCTGCTCCAAACTCAAGGTACACGATCACCCATTCAGACACCTGAAAATCCTGCATCGTGCAGAAAGGACAGGAACGACTTATAATACTTCCATGGCAAAAAATTACACACGTTATGTCTGTCAAGAATGTGGTAGGACCTCCCCTCGATACATGGGCCGCTGTCCCGGCTGCCATGCCTGGGACACAATGGTGGAAGAAATCGTCGACCGCGGGGGAAAGAAAAAAGGTGCTCCCAACCAGGGCACCAAACCGGCCTCCACCCCAAAACCTATCACAGCGATCAAGAGCGATAGAGAAGACCGAATTCCCTTTCGGATCCAGGAATTCACCCGTGTTCTGGGTGGAGGATTGGTACCAGGTTCCATCAATTTGATCGGGGGGGATCCAGGGATCGGAAAATCTACCCTGCTCCTGCAAATTGCCATGGAACTTTCTGAAAAGGGGAATGTGCTTTATGTATCCGGGGAAGAGTCAGAACAGCAAATCAAGATGCGCGCCAACCGCCTGCGGCGAGGATCAAGAGGAAATCCCCCACCCCTTCCTGAAAACCTTTACCTCGTCACGGAGACCAATATCTTTACCATCCTGGATCATGCCCAGGAGATCCAACCTCTTTTGTTGATCGTCGACTCCATCCAGACCAGTTACACAGATCAACTTGAGTCTTCCGCGGGGTCCATTTCACAGGTGCGGGAAAGCGCCTCCCAACTCCGGGAATACGCCAAATCCACGGGAACAAGCGTCTTTCTGATCGGCCATGTGACCAAAAAGGGGACCATCGCCGGACCGCGGGTCTTGGAACACATCGTAGACACCGTCCTCTATCTCGAAGGTGACCGTTATCAAGCCTACCGCCTGCTGCGCTCGGTGAAGAACCGTTTTGGTGCCACATCAGAAGTGGGTGTCTTTGAGATGCAGGAAAAGGGCATGATGGAGGTCACCAATCCCTCCCAAGCCTTTTTAGCAGAACGCATGGTCAATGCCCCAGGGTCCGCCATCGCTGTGACCATGGAAGGCACCCGCCCCATCCTGGTGGAAATTCAAGGCTTAACCAACCCCACCTCCTTTGGAAACCCCCGCCGGACAGCAAACGGGATCGAATTTAACCGCCTGCTGTTGATCGCGGCCGTGCTCAGCCGGCGGACGGGTATCCAGCTCACAGAACAAGATATTTTCGTCAACGTCGTGGGCGGGTTGAAGATCAGCGAGCCGGCTGCAGATTTTGCCGTCGCTGCGGCCATCGCCTCCTCGGTCCGGGACACCCCCGTCAAAGCGGATACTATTTTGGTGGGTGAGATCGGGCTCTCCGGTGAACTGCGCATGTCGAGCCGGGTCAGCGACCGCCTGCAGGAAGCATCCAAACTGGGATTTAAGACAGCGATCGTCCCTCACCGTCTTCGCAAGGGGGATATGTCCTGGCCGGAAGGGATCCAGGT
>JAGXKM010000070.1 GCA_018335275.1 Anaerolineales bacterium
GAAAAAATATCTCATGCACAGGCTTACCAACCAAACGGGATATCTTGATCGCCAGCTCCAGCGAAGGGTTATATTTCCCGTTTTCGATGGCGTTGATCGTTTGGCGCGAAACCCCCAGCTCCTCCGCGAAACTCGCCTGTGTGTCCCCCCTATCTTTCCGGCAGCTCCGCAGTTTATTCTTGAGAACCGTCATAGAGCTTACCCCGCATATAGAGCATGACACCGAAATAGACAGCCAACCCCCCAGACAGGATCATCATAGAGACATTGATTTCACCTCTGCGGATTACCCCGTAAAGCCCAAACCCCAGAAGATTGACCAGCATCACCAGCCAACTCCAACTCACAGACACCCTGGTTATGTGCCCATCCATCTCATCTGCCTTTCTAAACCCAAGTCGCTTAAATACCTCCCACATCGCAACCTCCATGTAAAAAGTTCTTTACATACCAACTGTATCAATAACGAGCGGGTATGTCAAGACTATTTTACATTTTCCGGGCCCATCTTATGAAAACACAGGCTTACCATGCCGCTTCCAAAAAGCTGCGACAGGGTGGAAACACCCCCTGCATGAAATCCACACGCATTGCGTTTTTTGGCGTTAATTGCGTGAAGGTCCCAGGGGTGGGGTGGCTCCTTCTCCCGTCCCCAACGCTTCTGTAAGACTAGATTCAGTGATGGATCACCCGTTGATTAACCTTCGCCTTTTCCTTTCTCTAATTCCCCCTGGGGAAATCCTATAAGGGCGTGCAGCGTATCCAACACGGTCTCGGGAGGATCTCCTTTACTGACAAAGGCATCCACGTTGGACTTCAAGGCGCCATCCCTGGATTCGATCTGGCTGCTGAGCGCCACCACCTTCATCCCTGGACAGGCGTCCCGCAGCACTTTCATACATGCTGTTGTCTGCAAATTGGGCAGTTCCCAATCTAAAAGCACGACATCAGGACAGGCCAATTGGATCGCTTTGATCAATTCCTCTGCATCACTGGACTCCCCGACCACCTCACAAGGTGATTCCTGCTCCAGAAGAAACTTCAATGCAGAACGGACTTCAGGCTGGTCATCGGCTAATAAAATTTTTGTCTTCACATCACTCACCTATATTCACAATCTTGGTGACTCGTTTCACGAGAATTAAAACTCCGTTCTTTCAAACTTCATCAGCGCCACGAGAACAAATAAAATACTCCAGACAACACTGGTGATGAGAGAGGGCCACAGCATACCATCAGGCACCGGCTGGCCGCCGGCTACCAGGGAACCAACCTTGGGCAGCATCCAGGGTGTGACATAAAGCAGCGGTTTGATGAAACTTGCCAATAAATTCCCCCCCAAAACTGCCCCCAAAGCAATGCCCAGCAAAGGCGGACGTGTAGTAAAGAAGGTGCCCAGCACCAGCGTCAATGTCAGGTAAAAGACAGAATTCACCACCATAACCCCCAGCCCGCCAAGAAATGCTCCTGGCGGAAAGAACGATCCAGCTCTCACACTCAGGAACATATACGTGAATAAAGCAGGGAGGGCGATGAGTACGGCCAGTACGACTAACAGCGATGCGCACAGTTTGGATAATACATAGGATCGGCGGGCGACGGGTTTAGCCAAAAGCCACTCCGTCAGGCCAGATTGTCTCTCATTCACGATCGTGTCCTGAAAAAGCACAATCACGCCGATCGCAACCGCCAGCGTACCTAATTCAAAAAAAACTTGCTGGGCCATCAGCAGGCCAAAAGCGGCCTGGCCCCCTGCTTCGGCCACATTGGGGTCACCGGTGGCAGCGGCCAGAGGAGGCAGGATATACAGCATGACAAGGACAAGACCGCCAAGCATCCCCGACCACAGTATAGCGTTGATCCACCAGCGGCGGGTACCCCACCAGGCCTGGTTTTCTTTCCGAAACAGGTTGGTAAAACCCCGCAGAGCTCTTCTTTCTTTTATTCGTTCCAGATCAAGACTTGTGCCCATCGCTGTCTCCTTTCACAATATTCATGAAAGCCTCTTCCAATTCGTATTCTTTACGGCTGAACTCTGTTACCGTCAGCCTCTGGTCGTCCAGTATGTGCCGCAGCAGTGTTGATTCAGCCGCTGCTTCATCGCTCACGCTGATCTGCCAGAGACTGGAATCTTTCTGTTCTTTCACCGTCGTATTCTTTACCCACGACAGCTCACTTAATCGATCCTCTAACCTATCGGTAGGCCCTTTCACGCCCACTTGATAGACAAGGCCATCCTTCCCATTTAAGATTTGCCCGATAGGTCCGCTGGCAACCACTTTTCCTTGATTCAAGATAGCCACGGCGTCGCTGACTCGCTGCACATCATCCAGGATATGCGTGGAGTAAAAAATGGTTGATCGTTCTCGTAAGTCAGCCATGATATCCAACACAGCCTGGCGGCCGATCGGGTCGAGGGACGAGGCCGGCTCATCCAGGATCAGCAGGTCAGGATCGTTGATTTGAGCCAGAGCAATGCCCAGGCGCTGTTTTTCGCCCCCTGAAAAACCCTTGATGGGGCGGTCAGCCTTGCCCGTCAACCCCACCAGTTCCAGCATCTCGTCACATCGCTCACGGATTTTTGCTTGGGGACCTCGAAAGTAGAAATTGGCGCTAAAGATCAGATTCTCCCTGGCCGTCATGTACTCAATAAATCGGGGGTGCTGGGGCAGGTAACCGATCCTTTCCCGGATCGCCAGGCTCTCTGCCACAATGTCATGCCCAAAGATCTCCCCTACTCCACTCGTGGGCTCTGTCAATCCCAAGAGGATTTTCATGGTCGTCGTCTTCCCCGCGCCATTAGGCCCCAGAAAACCAAAGATCGAGTGGCGGGGAACTTTGAGATCCAGATCGTTTAATGCTTGAACTTGTCCAAATTTTTTCGTCAAACCCCGGGTCTGAATGGCAAAATCACTAGCATATTCCATACGCTATCTCCCTGAAATAAAATATCTCCTGACATACCGGCGAACGCTTGGCGTGCTGTACAGGTCGGAAAACGAAGAAATCCCATATAGGCAGGTAGGTAACATGTTGTTCAAACCCTCCAGAGATTCACTATCTGACAGCTTACCCATCGGCGACCGCGCCAACCACAACGCCAACCCTCAACCCAGTCGTCAAACCCGGCGCAATATTGTCTAACAACAAGAGGCCAAAAATCAAACCTAAACCCGCCCTCATCGCTGCCCCCACACCTGCCCGGCTTAGTTTTATTCACTTGCCTGGTTTCATTTGACCGCCGTGTCATAAGCTTCACTACTCCGTTGATCTGTGCGTTTATCAAATTTCACGGTAACAACCAGGTTGCAATGATGGTTGTTTTTATTCTATTCACGATATCTTCCCCCGGGAAAAAAGAGCTTTTTCCCAAACACATTGGATTTGTGGAGAGATTTGTGTCTGGTCCGATGTGGAGAGTATGCCCTGGTCGCCCAGATAGGTGGATTCAAACCACCTATGTGATCCTTGCTTCCCATCAATTATGCATCTTCTAATAAATTTCATGCCCACATGGAGATGTTTTCTTGCTGTGTTTCCCTCATCCTTTCAAACCGAAGAGGTTTGAGATCCGACTTCCCTATTCCTAAAATAAGCCTTAAATAAGAGCCAATTGGGGAGGGACAGTTTTGCGCGGTGACGTCCAACGACCCGGAGGTGTTGATACGCTTGAGCAGGAAGTTCCGTCTTGCGCTTACGCTCATCTACCAAAGCCAGCATTTGTGATTGCGTCAGGGGAAACATCGATAGCCTCCAAGTCTGAGTTTTTCATCATCATAAACGCATTTTATCGAGGAACAGCACCTGATACATCAGCTAAGAGAAGGGACTTTTCCCTCCACAAGGGTGTAGATGCCAACCTGGTCTACCAGCCAGGATGAGGAAGTTGTGGACGCGTTTAAGAAGAAGATTTCAAATCCTCTCTAGAAATGGTATCTTTTTGGATTATCAGTAATCGCGCAACTCAGGCATGTAATGAGAAACCCCGATTCTTACGAGTTTTTGATATACTTTCACAAGATTTTCTTATAATGAATGAACTGCTTACCTTTATGTATGGTTCGGGTTGGGTCATCTATGAATTACGAATCGTTTCTTGAGGAAAGAAAACCTGGGCACCTCCTGTTTGGCCAGGCACGCATGGCTTTATTAGATGTCAAAGCCGGTTATTGGGGATTGAGGCGTCAATTGGAAGTATTTGTTGGTCCCCGGCAGCGAGATTTGGTGCTCAAACAGGCAGGCGTTAATGGTGGAGCCTCCTTCGCACGGTCGTTCGTAGGTTCCCAGCCTACAGACCCAAAACAGGCCCTTCGTGACTGCCTTGCTGCCTATCAAGCAGCTGGGTTCGGTCAACTTACGATACAAGAGATGGAGTTCCCCTTCTCCAATGAAGAGGGCCATATCCTTATCCAGGCTGATGATACATTTGAAGCCTGGGCTGCGATAGAGAATAATGAAATTAAGCACGGTCCGGTGTGTGCCTATACAGCAGGTGTACTGGTCGGTTTTGTCAATGTGCTTGATAAGCGCCGAGACGTAGTGTGTATAGAACGGACATGCCTGGCAAATGGGGGGGACCACTGCACTTTTGAACTCCTGTCAGCTGATAACGCGGAAGAGCAGACAGAAATCTCCTTAACTCCCGATCCAGGGTTAGGTAAGCAAATCAACCTGTTAGAACTGCTCTTTGACCGCATGCCCATGGGCATTGCCATCATTGACCCAAATTATGACATACAACGTTATAACCCTACCTGGTCAGAATTCGCTGAAAAGTATGGGCATCCCTCAGGAAAGAAGCTTTCGCCAGGCGTAAATTACTTTACACACCTGCCGGGATCAGAACCAGACATAAAACCTCTCTTCGATCGGGTTCTCTCAGGAGAGACCATCCGGAAAGAAAACCAGCCATTACACACCCATGACCAAACAACATACTGGGACGTCGTCCTGGCTCCGATTATGGAAAAAGGAAAAGCGACGGGCATACTCAACGTCACAATTGACGTCACTGAACGGGCCAAATCTCGCCGGGAGCTGCAGGAAACGCTGCAGGCTTTGCAGGTCCGGGAAGAGCGCTTGTCGTTGGTGATGGAGGGGATCAATGACGGGATTTGGGATTGGCACATCCCGTCTGACAATGTGTATTACTCCCCCCGCTGGAAGTCAATGCTGGGCTATGAGGATCAGGATCTGCCAAATCGCTTTGAAACCTGGAAAGAGTTGGTCCATCCTGAAGACCGGGAAATAGCCCTGGAAACGATTCAGGAATATATTGCTGGCGAACGATCGACCTATCGTCTGGAACACCGCCTCAAGCATAAGAATGGCTCCTATCGGTGGATTCTGGCCCGCGGGCAGGTCATTCGCAATGAACAGGGGCATCCCGTCCGCCTGGTGGGTTCTCATACGGACATTACAGAACGCAAGGTGGTTGAAAAAGCCCTTAAGGAAAGTGAAGCCAGCTTGCGCTCCCTGATTGAAAACGCACGCAACTTTGCGGTCTATCAAGTAGAGGTCCAGGAAGAGGATCCATATGGCGGAAGAGTCGTTTTTGTCAGCCCCTCTCTGCATGATATATTTGGCATCGAGGAAATTTATCAATTTGAGAAATGGTTTGAACATATCCATCCGGATGACAAATCCCGCATTGAACGGGCCAACCGGCGTGCTGTCCAGGAAGGCAAAGCCTACAGCGAACGCACGAGGTGGTTCCATCCGAAAAAAGAGGAGTGGATCTGGGTCCATACCGCATCTTCTCCTGTTTTTGAAGAAGGAAAACTCACCCATTTTAACGGCATGATCGTAGATATCACGGAACAAAAACGGGCAGAAGCAGCCCTGGATCGGCACGCCAGGTTTGAAGCATTGATTGCAGAAATTTCCACGCGGTTTATCAACCTGGCTCCAAATGAGATTGACCAGGGGATCAATCGAGCCCTGGGTGATGTGTGCCAATTCCTGGACGTGGATCGGGGCTACGTATTTCGGTATTCCTCAGATCGTAAATTCATGAATAACACCCATGAATGGTCTCGGGAAGGGATTGAACCTTATGTCGATCGCATGCAGAATATATCCGTTGAGGATTTATCCTGGTCCAATGAAGTTCTCATGCGTGGAGAGATTCTCAGTATCCCTGATGTAGATACTCTTCCCCCGCAGGCTGCAGCTGAAAAAGAGGAGTTTCAATATCAAAACATCCAGTCCCTTTTAGCAGCACCTATGGTATACAGGGGCGAAACCATGGGATTTATCGGGTTTGATGCCGTGCGATCCAGAAGGGAGTGGGATGAGGAAAGTTTTCAACACCTGGAGGTGCTGTCCGCCATTATTACCAATGCGCTGGAGCACATGCGGTATCAGGCTATCCAGGCCGGACAACGCCAGTTCCTGGAGCTTTTAGCGTCTGGAAAAGACTTCTCCGAAACCCTGGAAACCTTGATCCGGCTGATTGAAAATCAATGGCCGGGGATGATGGCGTTGGTGCTCAAATTGGATCCGGACGGGAAGCATTTACATGTCGGTGCCTCTGTCAGTCTTCCCCAGGAGTACGTGGATTCCCTGGAAGGCTTGGAAATTGGCCCTGATGTTGGGTCATGCGGTACAGCTTCTTACCATGGAGAGCGAGTCATTGTCGAGGATATTCAAACCGACTCCAGGTGGGACAGCCTGCGTGACCTGGCAGTGGAACACGGATTAAGAGCTTGCTGGTCTGAACCGGTCATCTCTTCAGATGGGGAGGTGATTGGAACCTTTGCTATGTATTATCAGCACCAGCGGTCACCGACGCCGGAAGAGCTGCACACCATTGAGATCGGCGCCCATCTGGTGGGAGTTGCGATGGAACAACGCCGCTCCCAAAAGGCCCTTCAAGAAAGCCAGCGAACACTCTCCACGCTGATGAGTAATTTACCGGGAATGGCCTACCGGTGTTTGAATAACAGGGATTGGACGATGGAATTTGTCAGTGAAGGCAGCTTGGCACTCACGGGATACCAACCGGGGGAGTTAATCGGAAACAAAGTGATTGCTTATGGAGACCTTCTCCACCCGGAGGACAAGGACAGGGTATGGGAGTCCACCCAGGCTGCTTTGGAGGCGAAGGAACCCTTCCAAATTAATTACCGCATTCTGGTCGGCGAGGAAGAGAAATGGGTCTGGGAACAGGGTCAGGGTGTGTACAGCAATTCTGGCGAACTACAGGCTTTAGAGGGTTTTGTCACCGACATCACAGAAAGGGTGACGGCCAGACAAAACCTCGAAAGCCGGGTAGAAGAACGTACGCACGAACTTTCAACTTTGCTTGATATTTCCCACAACCTGGCTTCCACGTTGGATTTAGACTCGCTTCTGGATCAAATACTGGACCAACTGAGCAACGTCATCGAGTATGATGCTGCCTCCATCATGGTGCTTGAAAATGAGACGTTGAACATTCAGGCATACCGGGGTCCTATTCCGCTGGAGAAGGCCCACCAGATGGCTTTCCACCTTACTGAGGCAAAAGCGAATCAAGAGGTCATCGCCCGGAAAGAACCAGTGATCGTGGGCGATATCCGCGGTGACGGATGGCTGGCCCAAGCCGTTCGTGATACCGCAGCGGGCGAATTAAATACCACCTTTGAGTATCTGCGCTGCTGGATGGGCGTTCCCCTGATCGTCAAAGAAGAAATCGTAGGTATGCTCACGCTGGATCACCACGTCCCTGGATACTATTCCTGGAGTCATGCTGAATTAACCATGGCCTTCGCCAACCAGGCCGCTGTCGCGATTGAAAATGCCAGTCTTTACCAGGAGACAGAGCGGCGAGCAGAGGAAAGTGAAGCTTTGTTTTCCGTGCAGCAGGCGATTACCAGCCGGCTAGAGCTGGATGAAGTGCTCCAGATGATATCGGACGAGGCCAGGCGCTTGACAAACACAGACATCAGCGCTGTATATTTACTCGAGGGGGATGAACTTGAAATCGCTTACGTTTCAGGAGATGTCCCAGACAGCATGCTTGGTTATCGATTGGATATGGATGAATCCATTGCCGGTGAAGTGATCAAAAACCGGGAAGCGATCCTGGTGCAGGATACCTGGTCCGACCCCCGCGTGGACCGTGCTGCGGCTGACCAGGCACAGGCCCGCTCTCTGTTGATCGTCCCGCTCGTTTCAAGTGAAAAACCCATGGGCACGATCACTGTGGCCAATCGCTCCCCGGGTGGTTTTAATGCGGAAGATAAACGGCTCTTAACTTCCCTGGCAGCGAATGCAGTCATCAGCGTGGAAAACGCCCGCCTCTACCAGGCAGAACAGGACAGGCGCCTGGTAGCGGAAGGTTTGCGAGATATTCTGGCAATACTCAACTCCGACATGGCATTGGATGAAATTTTAGATCACATGATCGATCAAGCAAGCCGAATGCTGGAGTCACAATCGGGTGTCATTTACCATATTGATCAAGATCAGGATTTGATAGAGATAGAAGCTGCCCATAATATGCCAAACGAGTTTCTGGAAATTGGTTCCTTTCCCCTCTTTGATACAGGGCCAAACCGGGCAGTTTTAGATGGAAAACCTTTTGTCGTGCCTGACATCCAGGCGCGCATGGCAAATCTGGATATGGATCGCATCCCCAAAAATCGGGTTGTGCAAGTATGGCAATCGACGATCAGCGAGCATTTTCACTCCTATTTATCCGTGCCCTTGATGATTAAGGAAGATGTGTACGGAGCGCTTTCTCTCTTTTACGCTCAGCAGCATGAGTTTTCCAATGAAGATATTGATCTGGTTGTCACCCTGGCTGACCAGGCTGCTCTGGCAATAGAAAACGCTCAACTGCGAACCAAAGCCCAAGAAAGCGCTGTCGCTGCTGAGCGAGATCGGATTGCCCGTGATTTACACGACGCGGTGACTCAAACTCTGTTCTCAACCAGTCTGATTGCTGAGGTGCTGCCCCGCATTTGGGAAAACGACCCTCAGCAAGGACTTCAGCGTCTGGATGAAATCCGCACCCTCACCCGGGGCGCTCTGGCTGAGATGCGGAATCTGTTGGTTGAGCTCCGGCCCTCAGCTCTCATCGACACCGACTTTCCGGACCTCCTCCAACAGCTCACAGAAGCCTTTGCCGGACGGTCCGGGATACCCATTGACCTGGAAATTCAGGGGGATTGCCGCCTATCACCTGACAGCAAGGTGGCAGCCTATCGAATCACGCAGGAAGCCCTCAACAACGTTTCGAAACACGCCAATGCGACACGCTGCCGCGTCAGTTCGCGTTGTACCGATGATAGAATAACACTGAAAATATCGGATGACGGCTCTGGCTTTGATCCAGAGAATACTCCACCGGACAGTCTAGGGGTAAGGATCATGAAAGAACGAGCGGATGAAATAGGCGCAGCGCTTGATATTCACAGTGAGCCGGAAAAAGGAACTGAAGTAGTTGTGACCTGGACGAGAACGAAGGAGAAATGATGAGTGAGGAAAAAACGATTCGCGTGCTGCTGGTCGATGATCATAATGTCGTTCGCAGCGGCTTGGGAGCCTTTTTGTATGCATTCGATGACCTGGAACTTGTTGGGGAAGCCAGTTCCGGCAGGGAAGCGGTCCGTAAAGTGGAAAGCCTGGAACCAGATGTCATACTTATGGATCTGAAGATGCCTGAAATGGATGGAGCAGAAACGACGGAAAGGATCAAAGAACAATTTCCTGAGATCGAGGTCATTGCTCTGACCAGTTTCAAGGAGAAAGATCTCGTCAAGCGGGCCATGGAAGCGGGCGCCATAGGCTATCTTCTCAAAAACGTAAGCGCGGATGAGCTGGCGGACGCTATCCAGAAAGCGTATCGCGGTGAACCGACGCTGGCCCCGGAGGCGGCGCAGGCATTGATCGAAAGCACGCGAACGCCCAAGACGCAGATCGAAGAACTCACACCCCGGGAAACAGAAGTTCTGCAGC
>JAGXKM010000190.1 GCA_018335275.1 Anaerolineales bacterium
TGACCGGCGAGTACACCCCGGGGGTGATTACCGGGAAGCCGGTCGGAGGGGGAGGATCCCTGGGTCGGACAGAAGCCACCGGGTTTGGAGTGATTTACACCGTGCGGGAGGCCATGGACCATCTGGGCCTGGATTCAACGCAGTCCGTGGCTGCCATTCAGGGATTTGGAAATGTAGCCCAGTACGCTGCCATCGGTTTCGTGGATTTCCTGGGTGGGAAAGTGGCCTGCGTCTCGTATTGGGACAGCGATGATCAGGCTCCGCGCACCGTGAGTCATCCTGAGGGCGTGGACCCCAGGTTCCTGCAGTCCATCACCAACACATACGGCATGATTGACAAGCAGAAGGCCGAGGAAGCTGGTTATGTGATTGAGCCGGGGGATGCCTGGATCAGCAAAGAAGCGGATGTGCTCATACCGGCCGCGCTGGAAGGGCAGGTTAATGGGGACTCCGTGAAGGATATCAGCGAACGGGTGAAAATCCTGGCGGAAGGCGCAAACGGTCCCACGACGCCGGAAGCGGATGAGATTTTGAAAAAGAAAGATATCTTCGTCATCCCCGACTTTTTATGCAATGCAGGCGGGGTGACCGTGTCTTATTTTGAGGCGGTGCAGAACGATATGAATTTCTATTGGCCCCGCGAGGAAGTGTTGACGAAACTGGACGACAAGATGACCAAAGCGTTCCAGGATGTGTTGGAGATGTCAACCGGCGAAGAGGTCTTTATGCGGGATGCCGCGTACATGGTCGCCATTGAAAAGATCGTCAAAGCCATGGAACTGCGAGGCTGGATTTAATCCTTTTCGTGCAAGCTGCCTGGAAGATCGTTCAGCCGGATGAAAATTTCCGACCTCCAAGGCTTTCAAAAAGCCTTGGAGGTCTTTTTGTTAAGGGGAAAATGGGAATTATAAGATGGAAGGGGGATTGACCTCAATTTTCCAATCAGGTCCGCTCAGTTGGTCCTGGATGATCGGAGTCGGATCCGGACCGCGCAGGATGATGTGCCAGCGGTACTGCCCCCGGACCCGGGAGAAAAAGCACGGGGCAGGCCCGATGATCTGGGTTGCCTGATATCCTCCTTCCCCGATCCAGGTTTTTATTTTTTGGCCCAGCTGCTGAGCTCTTTTTCTGGTTTTAATGGCGTCCGGCGAGCTGGTTTCAAGGCGCACGAGTTTCGTCAGCGGCGGATAGCGAAGCTCCCGGCGGTTGCTGATCTCCTGCCGGTAAAAGCGGCGGTAATCGTGTTGGGATGCGGTTTGGATCACGAAGTGGTCCGGTTGGTATGTTTGCAGGATGACCTGGCCGCCCAGTGGGCTGCGGCCAGCCCGGCCGGCCACCTGGGTCAGGATCTGGAAGGTGCGTTCGTCCGTGCGGTAATCGGGGAGATTTAGCCCTGTATCTGCCAAAACCACGCCCACCAGCGTGACCAGGGGGAGATCCAACCCTTTGGCCAGCATTTGTGTGCCGATCAGGACATCAGCCCGGTGGGACGTGAAGGTTTCCATGATCCGCCGGTGAGACCCTTTTTTCCGGGTAGTATCCCAATCCCACCGCAGCGGCCGGGCTTCCGGGAACATTTCTTTGAATTTCCTTTCCACTTCTTCCGTTCCCGTGCCTACCTGTCGAATCTGGGAGCTTCCGCAGGAAGGGCAGGATTGGGGGAGATTCCGCTGGTAGCCGCAGTGATGGCAGATCAAGGAGTCGTCATGGTGATGATAGGTGAGGGAAATGTCGCAGCGGGGACACCTCAAGGCGAATCCACAGTCGCGGCAGAAGACATAGGTAGAGCTTCCCCGGCGGTTGAGAAAGAGGATCGCCTGCTGGTCGCGCGCCAGCACATCCCTCAGCTGCTCGGTGAGTGCGCGGCTGAAGATGGATCGATTTCCCGCTTTCAATTCCTCCCGCATGTCCACGACCTCCACCGGGGGGAGTTCAGCCATCTGGATCTCTTTTTCCAGCGGCTGGTAGCGGTTTGTGGGAGCCGGGGAGGGTGATTTGGCGATTTGTTCCTCGATGGTGTCTTTGTGAGCCAGGATACGCTCTGGCAGCGAAAGAGGGGTCCAATCACCCTGGGCGGCTTTGTATGTGCTGGTCACGTTGGGGGTTGCAGAGCCCATGATGCAGGTGACGTCCATGATCTGGGCATACGCTGCGGCACTGGTTGCGGCGTGATAGTGGGGCGGGGTTTCTGCCTGGTAATAGGAATCGTCGTGGCATTCATCCACGACGATCAGGCCAATGTCCGGAAAGGGGGTGAAGAGCGCGCTGCGCGGACCCACGACCACGGACAAATCCCCGTTCCTGGCCAGGCGCCAGGTGTCATAGCGTTCTCCGGAGGATAATTCTGAGTGCAGAACCCCTACCTGGTCGGGGAAGCGGCGCATAAACCGGCCCACCGTTTGGGGGGTGAGCGCGATCTCGGGAACGAGAATGAGGGCCTGTTTTCCCTCTGCGATCACCTGTTCCACAGCCCGGAGGTAAATCTCTGTTTTGCCTGAGCCGGTGACCCCGTAGAGCAGGTATACCTCCGACTTCCCTTCAGGGAGGGATGTCTGGATTTCTTCCCATACATCACGTTGGGCCTGAGTCAGGGTCAAGGATTGCGGCTTTTTGACTTCGAGGTCATCCAGGGGATCCCGGAGGACGGTTTCCTTGGAGATGCTCAGCAGTTCCCGATCCTGCAGCTGGCGGAGGTCGCTGAGGTTGCTCCCTGTCCGGGCATA
>JAGXKM010000191.1 GCA_018335275.1 Anaerolineales bacterium
GATCCTGAAGCCCACCGGCTCCAATCGAAGTCATCCGCGCCTCCCCCGGTTTGCTGGTACTGCTTCCAGTGTTGTCCAAACCGATCGTATTTCTCCCGTTTTTCAGGATCCGATAAAACCTGATAGGCTTCGTTGATTTCTTTAAACCGTTCCTCTGCATTCGGATCATCAGGATTTACATCGGGATGATGTTCTTGGGCTTTCTTCCGAAACGCTTTCTGTATTTTTTCTTTGGAGGCGTTTTTGTTTACGCCGAGAATGTCGTAGTAATCTTTATATTCCATAAAGATCTTCTTTTTTGCTCTATGCCTGTTCTATTTCAAAGATGTACACGGGGATTTCTTGCGGATTCGATTCCAGTTTGTGGGCATGTAAAGCGCCTATCTCTCCCCGCGCAAATTATATCACGGGAGTGAATGAGGGAAGTTTGTTTGGCGTTCAAAAAGGGCGTCTTAACAGATTTCTGATATTTCCAGATCCGGTTTACCGGAGGGTGTTTTGGTTGTCTCCACATCCAGATGGTGACAAGGGCTGTGGTAAGCTTTGAATAGGAACTGGCATATGTTGTGGCGAATAAACTTCCAGACAATGGGTGAGGAAGGTTTCTATGCGACGGAAAGATCTAGATTACCTGGTGATCGGGTTTCTTTTTCTGAGTGGTTTGTATGTATTTGTCACCGGACTGCTTGCTGATCTGATGGGATTGAATAGGTTTGCTTATCATTCCCTGGCGGGCTATATCTTTGTAACCCTGGCTGCCTGTCACGTGATCCTGAATTGGAAGAGAATCAGCGCCTATGCGGCCAATCTTTTGCGTTTCCGCTCAAAAGAAAGAGGGGAAAAAGTCTCAAAGAAGGGCATCACTCGGCGCGATGCCCTTTTTGCTGCGATAGGCGCGGTAGGTGGGTTCAGTCTCTCACGCTTCATATTTCCTCTGCAAGAAGGGCAAGTAGAAGTAAAAGGTGACCTGGGTCGTCTATACCACCAGTGGAGCAGTTTTGGGATGACGCTGTTTTCAGGGGGCAGGGTGAACTGGGGAACACGCCCATCGCAGTATAAAACCTATCCTGATGCCAGGCGGGTGGGTTTGCCGGACCCGGCGTGGAAGGAGGGTCCGCCTATCGGGGCGGTGATCGAGCGCAGGCGTTCCGTGCGCCGGTACGCTGACCGGTTGTTGTCGAAGCTTGAACTTTCCCGGCTGCTGCATGCCATGCAGGGCATCACAGAGGAGGGGCGGGCGTTTCGGGCTGCGCCTTCAGCGGGGGCGCTGTATCCTATCGAAATCTACGCAGTGGTCAGG
Source organism: Anaerolineales bacterium (assembly GCA_018335275.1). Taxonomy (GTDB): domain Bacteria; phylum Chloroflexota; class Anaerolineae; order Anaerolineales; family UBA11858; genus B10-G9. The sequence goes on from JAGXKM010000191.1 coordinate 1,301, forward strand.
GATGTGGAAGGCATTGAAAGCGGTGTGTACCATTACGCTGTCAGGGAACACGAAATGGAGCAAATAAAAAAGGGAGACTTCAGAGACCAGGTGACGGCGGCCGGGGCGATGCAGGCTTTCGTTGGGGAATCTCAGGTGACGTTTATTCTCACCGCCATTTTCCAGCGGACGCGCTGGAAATACCGGAAGCGGACCTACCGCTACGTGCTTCTGGAAGCGGGGCACATTGCCCAGAACTTGTATCTGGCTGCGACTGCCTTGGGCCTGGGCTGCTGCGCGGTGGGCGCTTTCCGTGATCAAGCCCTGGACGAACTGGTTGGGGTGGGGGAGGATGAAGGAGAGGGGTCCCTGTATTTGCTTCCCGTGGGTAAGCTCAGCTGAACAAATGTTTGAAAGAGAGCCGTGTTAAAAAACAAGAAAGTGACCGGTGTTCAGGCTGCGTATCCTACCAGGAATTGAATGCCATCCCAGATCAGTTTCCCGCTGTAAAAGATCAAAAATCCCCCGCTGATTCCGAAGATGATCTGTTGGAACCTGCGCCCAAAAAATCGCCCCCCTTGGAAAGATACCGCTGAGAGAAAAGTATCCCAGGTCAGATCGCACAGCCAGTGCCCAGCCGCAAAAGCCGCGAAACCCAAAACGCCGAACTCCACGGAGCGCAGGATCAAGCTTGCCCCTACCGTAGCCCACCAGATCAAAAAGTACGGGTTGCTAGCGCTCAATAATACTCCAGCCACGAGAGGGGACCGTTTACTGCTTGCCCCGTTGATCTCTGCTTCTTTGATCCCTTGGAGCATGCGGATGCCCAGGTACAGAAGGAAGGCTCCTCCCACAAAGGCAATAGCTGATTTGACTGCCGGCAGGTCGATAAGATACCCTGCGCCAAAGAAAACCCCGACCATGAGCGGGAATTCGACCAGCCCGTGGCCCACCGCCACCCAGGCACCGGCTTTGGGGTCTTCATTCCCGAAGCCCACGGTCACGGACGTGATAGGCCCCGGGGCCATCACCCCGGACAGGGAAACCAGCACCGCTTCTAACAAAAAGCCAGCAAAAACCACGGCAGCACTTCTCCGGATCTAATATCGTGGAGCAAAACCCCTTGCTTCATGCTTCATGTGGAATAACTATTCCATTCTATCAACATCTTTTTGGATTGTCACCTTTGCTCCGTTTCTGACACTATCAATTGTATCTCCCGCTCATCAAGTCTTTTAACTTTCATACGTAAAAACGTTTCAACGTTCCAACCTTCAAACATGTAATCGCTGCAACACTTTTGAAAGGGTCTTGACAGGGGGTGGGGGGTTATGTACACTGAAAATACCCTCACCGAGGATGGCGGGTGCCGTCCCGGCAGGGGGAAAACGGACAACAAAGGACGAACAATATCCCCGGTCCTCATCACAGCTTCAAAGCCCA
>JAGXKM010000071.1 GCA_018335275.1 Anaerolineales bacterium
CCCCAGCCAGACTCAGGGTTTTTACCTCGGTCTTGACTACGCCACAGGCGGCACAATGGAAGTCGCTGGCCGCCCCATCCGCGTCATCGAGAAGGACAACGCAAGTGACCCCGAAACAGGCGTTTCTCAAGCCCGAGAACTGATCGAGGCAGAAGGGGCTGAGATCCTGGTCGGCAACATCAGTTCCGGCGTCGCTCTGGCAGTCAGCCCCGTTGCGGAAGAAAATGATGTGATCTTCATCGCTGAACCGGCAGCTGCCCCGCAGATCACCGGCGCTAACTTCAGTCCCAACACCTTCCGGACCAGCCGCACCAGCTACCAGGATGCCCTGGTAATGGGCAACGGTCTCCTGGAGATGGGCGACACGTTCGTTCAGATCGCGCCTGACTACGCCTTTGGGATCGGTTCCGCCTGCTCCTTCTACCCGGTCGTCAAGGAAGGCGGCGGAGAATTCGTGCTCAACGACACCGCAGAGGGATGCGGAACGATCTTTGCTCCTATCGATACCGCTGACTTCACCCCGTATATCAATCAGATCCTGGATTCCGGCGCGGATGTGGTGATCGTCACCTGGGCCGGGGCGGGCTTTGCCCCCCTCTTCCAGCAGATGAGCCAGCTGGGCGTGTTCGACGAAATGGTGGTCGGAACGGGCGTGGGCGACAACCAGACCCTGGCTGCAGGCTACGCGGATGCCATCGGCTCCGTAGGTGTCCAGGTTTACCACTACACCTTGCCGGATAATGAGATCAACGATTGGCTGGTGGAAGCTCACCAGGACGAATATGGCACACCTCCCGACCTGTGGGCAGCTGGAGGCATGATGGCTGCCATCATGGTTGTGGACGGCCTGGAAGCCTCGGAGGGTGACAGCAGCGCAGATACCCTGATCGGGGTCTATGAAGACGATTTCCAGTTCGAGGGACCCAAGGGTACAGTGATCATCCGCCCGTATGACCATGTCGCTCTTCAGAATCTATATTTTGTGGAAGTGGATAACGTCACTGATCCGGAGCTTAAATTCGTGGAACTGCTCCAGAATTTTTCACCGGAGGAGACCGCCCCACCCTGCCAGCTTACAGATGAATACGCGGACCGCTGCCCCTGATTTTTAGCGAATGAATACACAATCAAGCCTCACCTAAACTCCGTGTAGATTGCCCCCACTGGCGGGCAATCTACACGTGTTTTCCGCCGCTAGACCGCCACGGGGAGAGCGCATGGAAGAACAAGGAATCATCCTCAAAACAAAGAACCTCCGGAAAGAATTTGGAGGATTGGTCGCCGTTAAAGACGTCAATCTGGAGGTGCGTGAGCACCGGCTGCACTCCATCATCGGACCCAATGGAGCAGGCAAAACGACCTTCTTTAACCTGCTGAGCGCCAGCCTGGATCCCACCCGGGGGAAGATTTTTTTCAAGGGTAAGGACATCACCAGGACTCCTGCCCACCAGATCGCCCATCTCGGGATCGGCCGCTCCTTTCAGATAACCAACCTCTTTCCCAACCTGACTGTCCTGGAAAACGTCCGCCTGGCGGCCCAGTCCCTGGGTGAAGATAATTTCAAATTCTGGAGGGACCACCAGCATTTTTTCCGATATCAAGAACAGGCCTGGGATATTCTCACCCAGGTGGATATGACCTCCGAGGCAAACCTCCCGGCCCGGGTGCTCCCCCACGGCAGCCAGCGCAAGCTGGAATTGGCAATCATTCTCGCTTCTGACCCCGAGCTGCTCCTGCTGGATGAACCCACAGCGGGAATGGCGCGAGAAGAAATTCCCATGCTGATGAATGTGATCACCAACATAAAAGAATTGGGCACCAAAACCATCATGCTCGTGGAACACAAGATGGACCTGGTGATGAACGTATCCGACTGGATCACGGTCATGCATCACGGCCAGGTGCTTGCGGAGGGCACACCAGAAGAAATTTCTGCCAATCAAAATGTGCAGGCCGCCTACCTCGGCGAATTGTACAGCGATTTTTCCGAGGTGAAATCATGAATAACCTCTTGGTGATCGAAAATATTCATACCTATATCGAACAATTCCACATCCTGGAAGGTGTCAGCCTGGAAGTTCCCCAAGGAAGCATCGTCGTCCTTCTCGGCCGAAACGGGGCTGGAAAAACCACCACCCTGAAGTCGATCCTCGGATTGCGTCCTCCCCGCCAGGGCAAAGTGATCTTTGAAGATCGGGAAATTCAGGGCATGCAACCTCATCTGATCGCTCAGCTGGGCATCGGCTACGTCCCGGAACACCGGGCTATCTTCCGGGATTTGACCGTGGAAGAAAACCTGAAGATTGCCGAACGCCAGAAACACGATCTGGATAAGCGGTCCGATTTTATATTCAACGTTTTTCCGGACCTGAAGCGGTTGATCAAACTGCCGGCCGGGAATTTATCCGGCGGTCAGCAGCAAATGCTGGCCATTGCTCGGGCTCTGGTGCCTGAAAATTCGCTGCTCTTGATCGATGAGCCCAGCGAAGGTCTGGCCCCGGTCCTGATTGAGGAAGTAATGGACGCGGTGCGCCAGCTTTCCGCCCGCACCACCATCCTGCTTGTGGAGCAGAATTTTTCCATGGCCAGCCAACTGGCCGAGCGCTACTTCATCATTGAGTCCGGCAGATCCGTCAAGAATGGTCTGATGCCGGATCTGATCGACGACCAGGAAACGATCAACGCATACCTGGGTGCAGCATAACAAGGGAGCCATCATGAAAAAACTTTGGCAGAACAACCGGAGCCTGATCATCGCCTTGATAATTTTTCTGGGAGCTTTCGCAGCGATCACCCAGAGCATGGAAGCCAAAGTCTGGGCATCCATATTGCTTTCCGGGATTACCCTGGCTTCTCTTTATTTCCTGGTGGCTTCCGGGTTGTCCTTGATCTTTGGTCTGATGGATGTGCTCAATTTCGCTCACGGTTCAATATTTGTCTTGGGAGCGTATGTGGGTTTGTCCACCTATGCCAATCCGCGCCTACTCTTCAACACCCTGCCGTTCTTTCTTTCCCTGGGCGCCGGGATCACGTTAGCCCGCTCTTTCGGCGTCCCTTTCTGGCGCTTGAAGCGAACCCAGAATAAACCCCAATGGTTCTTCTGGGGCTTGATCGCTCTTTCCCTGGTTTTGATCACCCTCAGCCTGCGGGAATTTCCCATCCGGGCCATCAACGCCTTCGGGGTTACTGCCGTCGGTGGGATCGTCAGTACCGCTGAAGCTCAAGAGCCAATGGGTACCATGCTTTTGCGCTCAGCGCTGTTGTTCATCTCCGGTCTGCCATTCGGGATTGCTCTGGCCCCCAGAGAGGATTATCAGGAAGGCTCCCGCCGTAATCCGGGTCGGGTGCTCCTCACCGCCTTGATTTTGCTCATTTTAGGCCTGGCCATCCTGTTACTGCGGGATCCAGGCGAGAAGTTCATGCTCGGTTTATCCGTCGACCTGCGCTTTGTCCTGGCGCTGGTGCTGGGGTCCCTGGCCGGCGCCCTGTTGGGAGCAGCGGTTGAAATTGTCCTCATCCGTCCCTTCTACGGCAACCCTGTCACCCAGCTGGTGCTCACCCTGGGTTTATTGATCGCCTTGACCGATGTCATCGAAGGAGTCTGGGGAGAAGAGGGTCATCCTCCAATGACCCCGCCTTCCTTATTTACTGAACCTTGCAGGTCCGAATCTTTGTTCAGCTGGTTTGGAGAAAAATGCCGTTCGATTGACGTGCTGGGGAGAGCTTTCCCCTCCTACCGGGTGTTCATCATTTTTCTGGGCATTTTGGTCTTTTCTGCCGTGGGCGTGCTTCTCAGGCGATCCCGGATCGGGATGATCATCCGGGCCGGCGTGCAGGATAGCGAAATGGTTCAGGTGCTGGGCATCAACGTGCGCCGGGTGTTCACCCTCGTGTTCGCTCTGGGATCGGGCCTGGCAGCCCTGGGCGGCGTGATCGCCGCCCCATTCCTGGGTGTCTACCCCGCCATGGGAGGTATTTTCCAGCTTCAGGCCTTTATCGCCGTGGTGATCGGCGGGATGGGCAGCTATCCGGGTGCTGCGGTGGGCACTTTGATCCTGGGCATTGCCCGGGCATTTGGAGACCACTTTGTGGCTTCCGGGATCGAGCTTCCTTTCCTGGAAACCACGCTGCGGGGCAGTCCGGCTCTCGCCAAAGCGTCTACCGTGCTGATCATGGCGATCGTCCTGCTCGTCAAGCCGGCAGGCATCTTCGGGAAAAAGGAGTAATAACATGACCTCATCGACCACGAACATTGAAGATGCTCCGCTCAAAAAGGCCTGGCCCCAGTGGTGGCCGTATCTTGCCGTCCTGGCCTTCCTGATTCTCTTTCCCTTTCTCGCTGGACTGACGATCGGAGATCCATCTGCCGTGGAGCCCGGGGCTGGCTGGCTGACAGCCGTGGCCCAGCGCACAGAAAGCGGCTATGCCAAATTCTGGCAGGGCATGCTGATCCAAATCTTTATCTGGGGGATCTTCGCCCTCAGCTACGATCTGCTGCTCGGATTCACCGGAATCCTCTCCTTCGGACACGCCATGTTCTTTGGAACCGGGGCATATGCGGTGGCCATCCTGATCGACAAACATGTCAGCTGGCCGCTGGGCTGGGCCCTGGCAGCCGTAATCCTGATCTCCCTGATGCAGAGCATAATTTTCGGAGTGCTATCCCTGCGTGTTAAAGGCGTCTACCTGGCCATGGTCACCCTGGCCTTTGCAGAGATGTTTTTCATCCTTTCTGAAGCGGGTGATTTCCGGAAATACACCGGCGCGGATGACGGCCTGCACGGTTTCCCTGTGCCTGATTACCTGAGCGCGGCTGATCACCGAACCCGGTTTTATTACCTGGCCCTGATCTTTTTTGTGATCGTCTTCCTGGCTGCCCGCAGGCTGGTCAACTCCCCTCCCGGGCGGGTGATGATCGCTACCCGGGACAACGAACATCGAGCCACCACAATTGGGTTTGATACCTTTCGCTATAAACTGATCGCTTTCGTGGCGGCCGGCGTCTTTGCCGGGCTGGCGGGAGCGCTTTCTGCCCTGTATAACGTCAGCATCACCCCGGCCCTGCTGAGCACTGACCGGACGATCGATGTCCTGGCGATGACCATCATCGGCGGTGTGGGTACCTTAGTTGGACCGATTACCGGGGCTGTGATCGTCCAACTTTTGGGATACTGGCTGGAAAGGTGGTTTGGCTCTTCCTGGACCCTGATTTACGGGATCATCTTTATGCTCATCGTCGTCTTCCTGCCCTACGGGATCATTGGCACCCTCCGGGCTCGCTCCCTGCGGCTGAAAGAAGGCTGGGGGCGGTGGCTTAAGCTTCTGGGCATAAAATCGGAGGGCGATGCTGCTTTCGCTTCCCATACCGAAATGGATAATGGAGATCAGCCTCCGGGCCAGTCCTGAAGCGCACTGGAAACCCAGCGGATGTCTGATCGATCAGAAAAGATAATTACAATCGGAAAATATGAATCTGCCAGCTGGAACATGCCCAGCCTGATATGATTGCAAGATCCTGGTCACTCTTTCCGGCTATCTAAAAATATCCCCAACCCATTCTTTTATCCTCAATCGTCCCTGCAAAGCACTATACGCAATGCATCGATCATCAGGTTGGTCCCCTGAAAAGACGCTGGGGATACCTTTCTTCCCTCCACAAAGAGACTGTTAAGCTCCTGTAAGGCGTTTTGGTCTGTAGTTTGTCATACAATTATCTTAAGTCTGAAGATAAGAACAGGTTTCTGTATCCGTTTTTTTATGGATCAGTTTTTGAGTTAGTGTTTTCATTAAGGATGCCAATCATGTGTGCGAATCTTTTCAAGCAAGAGTGCGGTTTTACTCTGGTAGAACTGTTGGTTACCATCGCCACCCTTGGATTGTTGTTTGGCATCATCTCCCTGGGATTGAACGGTGTGGGAGCGAATACTCAAACAGAAGTATGCTCTGCGGAGTATCATATTGTTCAGTCCGCTATAGAATTTTACATGACTGAGAATCCTGGCGTAGAGCTTACCCCAGCAACAAATACGACAATTAGTAACGGAGATGGCCAATTTGCTGATCTTCTGAGAGGCACCACGGTGGGGTTATATTCCTGGACCGCTGATGGAGTTTTGACCGCCGGAACATGTCCTGCGCCAGAGCCCACTGTTCCCGGTCCCTGCGGCATTCCTGGTCCCTGATCTATGTTCGCGATCACAACATAAAAAATCACCCCACATAAACCCACCTGGCTTTCAAATAGAATCCACAGAAAAGGACCCTGTGTATCCAATCCTCTTTTTCATTTCAGGAAAACCTATCTATGCCTCGCCTGTTTTTCTGGCGCTGGCCTTGGTGCTTGGTTTTTTTATCAGCCGATCTGAAATCCGCCGCCGCGAAATTCCCCTCAAGGCGTTTTACCTCTACTGGGTGTTAGCAGTCCCTATCGCGCTTTTTCTGGCTGCTGTGAATTCAGCCTTATTTCATCACCGCTTGTTTGATGTCATTTCTAACCCGGGTGATCTCACCTCAACCGGTCTGGTCTCATTTGGCGCCGTGATAGGGACCCTGGGACTGGGTTTGATGATAGCCAAGATCTATAGAATATCTGCTGGTCAGGTAATGGACGCGATTTCGATCATCCTGCCCCTGATCCTGGGCGTGTACCGCGTTGGCTGCATTTTGAACGGGTGCTGCTATGGACTGGAAACCGATGGTTTTTTTGGCGTATACCTTCCGAATGTATCCGGACAGTGGGCAAACCGCTACCCGACCCAGTTTCTGCTGCTGATCTTCGATTTTGCCCTCTTCTTATTCCTGTGGAAATGGAGGCTCAAAAATCCCGACGATGGAAAAACCACCCTAGTATTTCTGTTGTCCTTTTCTATTTTCCGTCTGCTGCTGGACAGCCTCCGGGAATCGCCCATGGTCAATGACTGGATCAATATCCTCCAGCTGGGTTCAATGACCCTCTTGCTGATCACGTTATATGCCCTGATCATGATCCAACTAAAAAAATCACCTCATAATAACTGATCATCTTGTGTGTTTATGGTCCAGAAGTTTACTTATTCCTAACAAAGGATCCGAAAATTCTGCCAGGACCAGAGCCAAGAAAGGGAAAGAAGGCAGGGCCCATCCGCAGAGTCTGGTCCCTCCTTCTCCCTATAATCTTTTCTGCTTAATTTTTCGCTCAAGGTCAGCGGTCCAAAACCGCCAAAATCCTCCGCCGTCTGCCCATACACAGCTGTTTTCAGCAAACGCACATAGATTTTTTCTGCGGATACAGCACAGGAAAACCCGTGTAAAACAGAAAGCACAATCTCGCGCTGCGTGGTCAACCGAAAACCTTTCTCATTCAATTTATCGATAAACACTAGTTCGCAGCTCATAGCTCCTCCATCCGAAAAAAGAGAGCCCCAACTTTATTTACAATATCCCAATTAGACATCGATTGTTATAGCAATGACTTGCATTTCTTTACGCTTAGGATCGAGCCCAAGTAGTGATTTTTTCACATCTCCAGGTGATTACTGTCGATAAAATTTTCCTCACCCAACCCGAGCCAGATCCAATCCATCATCAAAGCAATAACATTAAAGCACCGCGCACCTGTAGATCCATGAATAGAGCGCTTGCTTTCGAATTCATTGGGATGGCTGAACATGCCTTTATGGATATATTTCCGTATAGCTTTCAATGAAGCCAACTCGTCAGCGTCTGTTTTGCCACAAAATCCATCTTTTTCGCGCTGACTGTACCGAAGAATTCCCGGAAACTCTTCCTGAATTTCTAATTTGCCTGCTTAATGAGACATTTCCTAGTATCATAATAATAAGGGCGTAACTTTGGCCCTTCTTTCCGATCTCGCCCCTAAACAGCGGGAAGATCATTAAATCATCCGTCAGCAACACGCAAGATCGTCCCGGAAAGTTTGAACCCGAGAGATTATTTTCAAGGAAATCCTATGGCTTACAAAGATCTTAAAAGTTTTGCCGTTTTACAATTATCGGGTTGTGCTGGTTGTGAAGTAGCCTTATTGAACGCAGGTGAATGGGTTGATGACTACCGGCTAGTGTACATGCCTTTGGTGATCTCATCGCATGCTGTCCCGGAAGTTGATCTGTTGCTGGTAAGCGGAGGGATACGAACGGATGAAGATCTTTACAACCTGCGCAGGGCAGCAAGAAAGGCAGACCAGATTGTGGCGATTGGCACCTGTGCCATATCGGGTGGTATCGCCAGCCTCGGGAACCAGGACGACGTTCGAAAAATGTTTTTGTCCCAACCAGAACGCCGCAATATCCCCAGGATCCTTCCCAAATGTTCCCCGATCGACGATTACATTGAAGTGGACCAATACCTGCCTGGATGTCCGCCCACGCCCGAGTTATTTCTGATCCTGCTGTCATCGGAAAAGCAGCCAAAAATGCCTATGACGGTCTGCCAGGAATGTGGGCGGGAAAAAAAGCGGGACATGCGCCCCCAGCATCTAGTCGGCTTTCAGCAGGGTGAAGTATTGCCGGATATTTGTCTGATCAACCAGGGCTATCTGTGTGTGGGCACCTCAACCCGAGGCGGCTGCAGGGCCTTGTGTACACGGCCGGGACATCCCTGTGTCGGCTGCCGGGGACCCTCGGATGCTTTGATCATGAAAGATGCCGAAGCCTGGTTTAATACGATCAGCCGGGTATTCTCATCCATGACGGATATACCAGCTGATGAATTGGACGCTGCCCTGCGGTCTCCCCAGTTGGCTTTATACTTGTTCCAATTCTCTGATTACGCTGATCCCGAAAAAGGACCCCGTCAAAAAGAAAAGGTGCTTTGATGACAAGCCTCATCTTTCCCTTAAGCCGAATTGAAGGGCACGCTCGCGTTGTGATTGAAATTGATGGAGAGGAGATCCTCTCAGCCCGTTTTGAGGCCATGGAGTTTCGCGGCTTTGAACAATTCCTGATTGGCACGCCTGCAGAGCAAATGCCAATCGTCGTTCCTCGCGTCTGTGGAGTGTGTTCAACCGCCCACCATGTCGCTGCCGTCAAAGCGCTGGAAGACGCATACGGCATCACACCCCCACCTCTTGCGCGTAAGATCCGGGAATTGCTGTTATTGGGTCAATTGATCCAGAATCAGGCCACCTCCATCTTCCTCTTTACCATGCCAGATCGTCTGGGGACAGAAAGCATGTTTCAAGAGGAGTCTGGAATCAATACACAAACCACCCCCATCGACATCGCTAATCAAGCCCTTAAAGTACGCAAAGCGGGAACGGATTTAATATCCCTTTCGGGAGGTCAGTTTATCCACCCTATTAAAGCGGTGATCGGTGGTGTGATCAGCGGGATTGAACCCGCTGAGGCTGAAGCGACAGCGGATCAACTACAGGATATCTTGCCAACTGCCTGTGAGTTATTCGATATCTATTGGCAAAAATCCCTGGACATGAGAGATCGGATTGGCACGTGGGGAGATGATGAACCGGCTTTCTATATTTCAGCTGTGCAAAGCTTATGCCCAAATTTCGACGGGGATATGATCACAATCATGAGCCCTGAAGGAAAAAATAAAGAAAAATTCCATCCAATGGATTACCGAAAGCATCTTCATTATCAAGAAACAGATTACAGCTATGCCGGACAGACCAGTTACCAGGGCCAGGTACTCCAGGCCAACAGCCTGGCGCGGATTAACATGACAGATCGGATGGGAACCCAATTAGCAGATTCATACCTGAGGAGATTTGAAAAGGAATTTGGCAAGCCTGCTCACGGGATCCTGCTTTACGATCTGGCCCG
>JAGXKM010000006.1 GCA_018335275.1 Anaerolineales bacterium
CCTCCCGTCAAAATAGTGCCAGCCCGGGAGAGCTCCTCGGTATAGTCCATGAAATCCCGGTACGGACCTTCAGAGATCACCGGCCCCATGAAAGTTTCCCTCTCACCGGGATCCCCAACCGTTAACTCCTCTGTCTTATCCACCATCCGTTCCAGCACTTCGTCATACACAGGTTCTTCAACATAAACCCGGGAGTTCGCAGAACACTTTTGGCCTTGCAAACCAAAAGCAGAACGCACGATACCCTTCACAGCCCGGTCCAGGTCCGCATGGCGGGAAACGATGGCCGGATTCTTCCCGCCCAATTCTAAGATCACCGGATGGATATACTCTCGTTTCGAAAAGGCCCGATGGATGCGCATCCCCACTTCATAAGAACCGGTGAAGGTTATCCCATCCACATCGGGATGATCGACCAGGGAAGCGCCCAACACACTGCCCGACCCAGTCACAAAATTCACTGCCCCTTCCGGCAGTCCCGCATCCAAGAAACATTCCGCGAGTAGTCGAACACTCCAGGAAGTTTTCGCTGCTGGTTTCATGACTACCGTGTTACCAGCCAACAAGGCAGCGCCTACCGGACCCCCGGTCAAGGCAGAGGGGAAATTGAAAGGGCTGATAACCAACCAGACCCCGTAAGGCTTTAAAACAGAATAATTCGCAGCCTGATACCCTCGTAAAGGGTCCTCTCCCAATTTCTTGATGAAGCCCTCTTCCCTTTCCATTTGGTCACAGGCATAGCGGATCAAGGCCGGCGCTTCCGATACATCCCCTAAAGCTTCCAGGCGGTTTTTTCCAACTTCGAGCGTAGTCGCTGCCGCGATCTCAAACACACGGTCATCGATCAAATCTGCAGCTTTCCGCAGTTTTCGAAGCCGTTCCTGCCAGGGGGTCCGGCTCCATTCTGAAAAGGCCGATTTAGCCGCAGCCACCGCCTGATCAGCCTGACCTGGGGTGCCGGTGGGAAAGGAAGCCAAGACCTGATCTTTACGCGCTGGATTCTTTACCTTGAAAGCATGGTCAGCAAAAACCTCTTTACCCCCGACCAGCATGCCGTACTCCCTGCCCAGATTCGCTCTCTTTTCTTGCAAGGCACCTTCGAACCGACTGTGGAGCTCCTCAGGGGGATCAAACATGGTCGCATACGTCAACTGAAAATCACTCGCCATAACTTCTCCTTCGGAAAACCGTTAACCAATACACAAGATGAAATGAAATCCATCATGCAAATCTATCATATCTCACGCAGAAGGGGATTGCGTGCATATTTAACACCTATTAATCCTTTCAGGTGTTAGAATGAAATCACATCAACAAAGATCCAGGTCCCGGAAACACTGGCTCAACTCCCATTTCAATCATCTTATAGGTTCTGAGGAGATGTATGAAAATATTACTCATCTACCCTGAATTTCCAGACACGTTTTGGAGCTTCAAACATGCTCTGAAATTCATCAAGAAAAAGGCCAGCCTTCCCCCCCTGGGATTGCTGACAGTTGGAGCTCTACTCCCCACCACCTGGAAGAAACGACTCCTGGACTTAAACGTTCACAAGCTGACCGATAAGAACTTGGCTTGGGCAGATTACGTCTTCCTGAGCGCGATGACCGTGCAGCGGAAGGCCTCTGAACGGATTATTTCGCGCTGCAAGCAGGCAAACATCCCCATAGTTGCAGGGGGGCCATTGTTCACCATGGATTATGAAGAATTCGATGCTGTAGATCATTTCGTTTTGAATGAAGCGGAAATCACACTGCCCTCATTTTTAGAGGACCTGGCTAAGGGAACGCCCAAACGCTTATACACCACAGATGAATACGCAGATATGCGGGTCACACCACCTCCTCTTTGGCCCCTCTTAAACCTTGACGATTACAGCGGGATGGCTGTTCAATTCTCCCGCGGCTGTCCTTACAACTGCGATTTTTGTAACGTCACCGCCCTCCTCGGGCATCGGCCCCGAATCAAGTCCGCCCAACAGATCATCAAAGAGCTGGATGAATTGCATACCTTAGGCTGGCGGGGCTCCGTATTCTTCGTAGACGACAATTTCATTGGCAATCGACGCTATCTAAAAAAAGATTTGCTGCCTGCTCTCATCCGCTGGCGAAAAGGCAAGCTGGGTTTCACCTTTCACACCGAAGCTTCGATTAACCTCGCAGATGATGATGAATTGATTGATCTCATGACCCAGGCGGGTTTCACCAAAGTTTTCATTGGGATAGAAACGCCAGATGAGGAAAGCTTAGCTGAATGCAGCAAAGGCCAAAACACCAACAGGAATATGGTAGAAGATGTAAAACACTTACAGCACTCAGGTCTGGAGGTACAGGGGGGATTCATCGTTGGTTTTGACTCCGACACCTCTTCCATATTTCAACGTCAAATCGACTTCATCCAGCAAAGCGGCATTGTCACAGCCATGGTGGGTCTCCTTCAAGCCCCTCCAGGGACAAAGCTTTTCAAACGCTTGAAAGCGGAAAACCGGCTCCTGGGCCACATGTCCGGTGACAACGTGGACGGCAGCACAAACATCATCCCTCTCATGGGGTTGGAGAAACTGGCTCAAGGATATCAGTATTTGATGGAAAACATTTACTCACCCCATCATTATTACCAGCGCGTGAAAACCTTCCTGAAGGAGTACCAACCTCCCAGCATTCGCGCCCCCTTCAATTGGACCCAAATGATGGCGTTCTTCCGCTCCATCTACCGGCTGGGCATCGTGGGTGAGGAAAGAAAGGAATACTGGGACCTGCTGCTCTGGACATTGAAAAAACGACCTGCCCTCTTCTCCACTGCCGTGACCATGGCCATCTATGGGCACCACTTCAAGAAAATTAGTGAGAAACATATTATCTAAAACAGGGATGCTTTTTTCAAATTGAAGGCCGGTCTCAAATTCCAGGATGAAGGATAGGTTTGAGAATTTTCCCTCTGCAGATGATTTCATTCCAAGGAAACCAAAAGGGGTTTTATGAAAACAAAAGAGAATCCATTCGATGCTGAAATACACGTACCCACAGCCAGAAACGAATTGCTGGCTACGGTTATGGAAACGATTAACACGAACCAGGAAATCACCACCCTTTGGCACGTGATCAACGTCAATGCCATGGATCGGTTAGGGATCACAGACCACGGACCGGTACATTTCCAGATTGCAGCTAATATTGGTTTGAAGCTCTGCCGACTGTTAATCAAGAACAAAATCCCCATGTCCATCACGACAGATTACCAATTGTCCACGGACCACGCGGAGGTGGTCGTCGTTTTAGCAGGCATTTTGCATGATTTAGGGATGTCCATAAACCGGGATCAGCACGAGGAATTCAGCCTTTTCTTAGCCAACACGGTCTTGCGGGAAACCCTGGATTTTTTACCGATCACAGAAAGAACCATCGTAATTTCTGAAATCATGCACGCCATCATCAGCCACCGCAGCGACGGTCGACCCCTCACCCTGGAAGCGGGCATTGCCCGCGTTGCAGATGCCCTGGATATGAGCAAAGGACGTTCCCGGATCCCCTATGAGGCAGGAGAGGTCAACATACATTCCGTTTCCGCTGCGGCAATCGATAACATCGAAATCCAGGAGGGGGAAGAGAAACCCATTCAAATCAATATCCTGATGAACAACTCAGCAGGCCTTTTCCAGGTGGATGAATTACTGAAAAACAAAATTCTTGGTTCTGGATTAGAGCCTTATATGGATGTCAAAGCCTACATAGACCGGAAAACAGAGAAGAACCTTCTCAAATCATTTTCAATCAAAGGGCTTTAGAAGAACCCCCTACGTACTGTCTGCACTCCACCCTGAAGCAGCTGCAAATCCCAAAAGAACAAACAAGATAAATCAGGGGGCTTACCGCTCCCAATCTCCTGACCTCTGCCCGCTCTCATAACCCTAAAAGCTCAGACCTCCCCTTCATACTTTCCAGCACAACCTTGACAAACTCTTCAAGGGGAATATCCAACTGTTCTTCGCACATGCGGATTTTTTCCCGATTTGCTCCCGAGGCAAAGGAATTGGAATCGAATTTTTTGATCACGGATTCCACTGACACACCCGCCAATTTGGTGGGATGAACCAAAGCAACCGCCACAATTAACCCGACCAGATCATCACAACTCACCAGGGCCCATTCCATGGTCGATTCCGGTTTCACTCCAGTATATTCATAATTATGCGACTTAATGGCCCGGATGATCTCCCCTGATACGCCCTCCTCTTCCAACTGCTCTGCGATCACCATTGTATGTCTTTCCGGGTCCTCCTTCGTCTCTTCATAGTCCGCGTCATGCAAAAGACCTACGATCTCCCATTTCTTGGGATCTCCCTGGAGGTATTCTGCCAAACCCGCCATGGCAGCTGCCACCCCGTAATGATGTTTACGTAAATTTTTGTTGGTGATGTTTTCCTTTAGTATTTCCAACGCTCTCGCTTCCGAAATCATAATCAGCCTCCTTTTATCACTTACATTGTAAATCCCAAACCCATTTTTTGCCATTCACCCCGCCTTCATACCGCTGAATCTAGAAAAACGCAAACATACCATTTGACAAGCGCCCATTTTCGGCTATTGTTAAATTACCAAAAAATTTCCTGACCTCAGCTCATCCAGGGGCTCTAAGACAGAAAAATTGTCCTCATTAATCAAAAAAATGGGAGGGATATATGAGTATCAGCGGAAGAGCTGTATGTGGAATTAATTGTCAAGAATGTGCTATATACAAAGCGCCATTTGAATCCCAGGCAGCTGATCTTTTGTTAAGTTGGTTCAAGGAAATGAATGTGATCGGGAGAAAGCAGGGAGTTGAAGATTTAATGGACGCCGGACCTTACTGCAAAGGCTGCCTGGGCCCCCGCGCGAACCACTGGTCCCCGGATTGCTTTATCCTTCAATGCTGTGTAGATGAGAAAGGGCTGTCCTCCTGCCACGAATGTGCGGATTTCCCGTGCGATTACCTCGAGGATTGGGCAAATCAAGAAGATAAATACATCGAAGCGTACCAGTATTTATTGGACAAAGTGGCACGCTCATAGAGGTATTACACCAGGGACTTTTCTTGAAACAAGCAAATATCGATCAGGGATGACATCCCCCCTCACCTCAAATCTTTCACCCAATCCCGCATTCCTTCCCCTATCAACGATCCCTCAACCCCTATCGATTCCGCCCCTATGTACTTCATGAAATCAGCGATACAGTCTTGCATTGCGGGTCTCATCCTTTCCACATCCCCGACCCCGTTTTCCCACCACCACCCTTTAAGTGTCAAAGACCGATCCTGCCTTTGAAATGTGGGCTCCACGCGAGCTACCATACGGTCCGCAAATATCACCGGGAGCACATAGTACCCATACTCCCTTTTCTCTTTTGGCTTATAGACCTCCCATGCATACTCAAAATCGAAGAGCCAAGAAACTAGCCTCCGATCCCATATCAGGTTATCAAGAGGAGCGATGAATGCAGCCTGCTCTTCGACTTCAATCCCACCCTGAATCCTTTTCAAGAGGGATAAATCACGATCTTGAATGAAGAACACACGGCCCGGCAGCTCCTCAACTCCCACAGCATGGACCCTGCCTTCCTCAACCAAACCCCCGAGTATCTTCCGCCGCTCTCTGCTTTTCACACCCAACATCCCGCCCCAATGTTCCCCCGCATGGGCATGAGCTAGTTTCAATCCCCCAATCCTGCGCCACACATGCCAGGATTGATAATCCTCCATGGCTTCGCTTGGATCCGGGGCATCAAGGAGGTCTTTGGGCAGCAATCTATTGATGAGATCAAAATAGCGACGTTTATTTTCACGGTGATGAATCCCCAGCTCTCCCATGGCGTAGAGGGATTCCAAAGCCGCCCGAGACGCCCGGGTTGGACCCCAGGACCAATCTGTTTTCTCGTACCCTTTGTAATCCAGAGACGACTGCGGTCCCTCCTCCCGGATCTTTTCCAACACATCCGGAGCGACTTTCATCACCTTTCCAGCAGGGTCGCCGTGTTTTTCGACCATCTTGGCCCTGTGGCGGGAAAAGTATGGCCAATCTTCAACAGGAAAAATCGAAGCCATCTTATCAAAGCCATCGACCAGTTTCCTCTCTTTATATAGGAGTTCATCCAGCATGGAGGATTGATAGCCTTTGACACGTGCCTGCAGGACGAGGTCAGGGTTGCTGCCAATGATATCGATGGGATCAAATTGAATAGCATTTAGATCCCTGACCACCTCCAATGCCCCCGCCTTCCCTTTTCTCTGCCGGGGGGGAAGTAAACCATGGGCCGCTAACATGAAACGGCGCGCTTGCCGTTTGTTAAGTTGGAAGCTTGGATCAGGGAGAGGAACACGGGCCACAGCATTACCCCTTTTATCTAAACGAAATTGATCTACAGGCTCATATTGTATCATTCCAGAAAAATGGAGCAGGAACAGCAAATTGCTGAGGAAAAGCAAAAGTGGTGTGCAGGCAACTAAACCCACACACCACTGCTAAGGAGGAGAAAACAAGGAGGAAAACCCTGTCCCTTGCTGCTTTATAGACGCCTTCATGAATAGATATCTTACCTTTGTATGCCGAGATTTCCAGAAAGTATCTGGAGCGGGAAAAGCCCTACCCATATGAGGTTCTTTCTACATCCATTTTTCCTTTGATTTTTTCAAGGGCAACCACACAGCGTCTTGATTTGATACAATTTGGAAAAGTTCAAGGAGCGGATGACAGACCCATGCAGATCACAACCTGGAACGTAAACGGTTTGCGGGCCACTTTTCGCAAGGGCGCAGATCATTGGTGGAGAGAGGAAGGGCCGGATGTGCTTTGCCTGCAGGAAATCCGCGCCCGCCCTGAACAATTGACATTCAAACAGCGAGAAACATTGGAAAGGGAATATTCCCTGTGGCATCCCGGAAAGCGCCCCGGTTACAGCGGGGTAGGGACCTTTTCTGCGGTCGAACCCATAGAAAACCGCAAAGGTATTGGGGATTCGAAATTCGACAGGGAAGGCAGGCTCATCCAGACCATCTTCCCGGGCTTTCACCTTTTCAACGTTTATGTTCCCAATGGAGGGCGAGACTTATCCCGCCTGGATTACAAACTAGATTTCTATGCCAGGCTGTTAGATATCTGCAAGAAGCTTCAAGCCCAAGGTGAGAAAATCATCATCTGCGGGGATTTGAACACAGCCCATCAGGAGATAGATCTCCGGAACCCCAAAGAGAATGAAGCAAACACAGGGTTTCTTCCCAAAGAACGAGCCTGGATAGACCGCTTCCTGGCCCATGGGTTTCTGGACGCCTACCGCGAACTGTACCCACATCGTGAACAGTATACCTGGTGGACCTACCGCTTCAACGCCAGAAAGAGGGACATCGGGTGGCGCCTGGATTATTTCCTGATCTCTGAGCGCCTCATGCCCCAAGTGGAAGATGTCATAATCCACACCGAAGTTAAGGGTTCCGACCACTGCCCGGTGAGCCTGATTATCGCGAAATGAGACCCAACCCCCGCACACAACTCGCCACAGCATGATCTCCTCCATGTTAAAATATCAATGGACCCTCACTTTTCCTTGATTTTTAAGCAAACTATGACAAGCAAAGACAAATGAAACGAACCTACCGCACCCTCCTCCTCCTGGCAGTCATCGCCATCTTGGCAGTCACATTTATTTTCGGGCTTGGTTTCTTTCGTCAAGCCCAACTGCAGCCAGACTGGAAGATCGCCACCGTCCCGGAAGAGGATGTGATCAACTTCGTGCTTTACACAGTGGATAACCAGGTCCTAAACTTGACCGCCCATCTTTACAAATTAGATCCGGACGCCGATCGCACCGTCCGCCTGGAGATTTGGAAGACTGAAGAATGGGTGGAGATCGCCACCGTTGATGTTTGGGAGCCGGAGTTCATCGCCCCCTTTCAAGTTAGAAACTGGGATGACAGCCAAGAATACCTGTACAGGATCCGACATGGAGACAAAGCCTCCTATCAGGGCCGCATCCGGGCGAATCCCGTGGACAAAGATGAAATCGTGATGGCCGCTTTCACAGGCAATGGGAACTCCGACCGGGGCCCTCGGCCTGACATCATCCAGAACATCAAAGCTATCGACCCTGATCTTTTATTCTTCTCCGGCGACCAGGTCTATGACCATCAAGGTCATTTTGTCTCCTGGCACTTATTCGGGCGGCAGTTTGGTGAGATAACCCGGGATCGTCCCACCGTGGTTATCCCCGATGACCATGATGTCGGGTTGTCTAACCTTTGGGGCGCGGGTGGAGAACCAGGATATGGAGGGTATAAAAATCCGGCTTACGTCAAGCAGGTCGAAAACGCTCAGACAAGCCACCTTCCCGATCCTTACGATCCCACCCCCATCAAGAGGGGCATTGGGACCTACTATACATCTTTAACCTGGGGCAGGATTGGTTTCGCGATTCTTGAAGATCGAAAATTTAAATCTCAAATTGAGATCCTGAATCGTCAGAAATTGGAAAACGCTGGGGTCGTATTCTCCAGGCCGGATCATATTGAAAAACTCCCTGATCCCGACCTCCTGAACGTTTCCGCGGGCAGATTGCTTGGTGAGCGGCAGTTAGCCTTCCTTGAGGATTGGACCGCGGATTGGTCAGATCAGGATATGAAAGCAGTTCTTTCTCAAGCACCTTTCGCAGCAGTCGCCCATTTGCATGGTCCAAGCCGCGTTCCTCTTGCTGCGGACCTGGATTCCAACGGTTGGCCTCAAAACGGGAGGGACCGCGCTTTACGTGAAATCCGGAAAGGTTTTGCGTTCATGGTCAACGGCGACCAGCATCTGGCTACTGTACTGCAACATGGGGTTGACGCTTTTGGTGACGCCGGGTTTTCATTTTCCGTGCCATCCATCGTGAACCACTACCGGAGGTGGTGGAGCCCGGATCAGAAAGCAAGTAAAAACAAAGAAGGGGATCTGGCTTACACGGGGGAATATCTGGATAACTTCGGGAACAAAATCACCATGCATGCATACGCAAACCCCAATCCCACCCGGACGACCTATAATCGCTGGTTATCCCAGGGAGCAGGCTTTGGAATCATCCGCTTTAACAAACGAAACCGGACGATTACCATGGAATGCTGGCCGCGAGGCTGTGATCTAACCAACCAGGAATGCCAGCAATTTCCCGGCTGGCCCCTGACCATCTCTCAAGAAGAAAATTACGCACCTGGGGCAGGCGTTTTTCTCCCCCCCTTACAATTCCTGGACATGCAAGACCCGGTGATCCAGGTGATTAATGAAGCAACCGGGGAAATCATCTACACACTCCGGATCCAAGGCAGCTCCTACCAGCCAAAGGTTCTCCAAGAAGGGACATATACCATCAAAATCCGTTCCGAAGGCAAACAGATCATGCTCACAGATATCAAAGCTTCTTCGGATCGAGAAATGGAAAGCGTACAGATAGAACTGAGGAAGCAGGAGGGATCACCGTGAGAAAACGTGCTTATATCTGGCTGGCAATACTGGGAACCTTTCTCCTTCTCTTTTTATCCATAAAAAGCGTCGTTGGGCAAGGCATAACCTATAAACAAGCCCCGCTGATCCTCACCACCCTCTCTCTGATCCTGCTCTTCGGCCTTTACCTGATTACCTCGCGGTACGATATCTGGATTCTGGGGCCCCAAAAAGTCCTGTACATGGGGTTGGGCGCCGGTCTGTACCTGCTCATCCGCTATCTTTTCACAGCTGTTTTGAATATTTCCTTCGGAAAGATCACCCTCCATCCCGCGGTATGCATTCCAGTCTTGTTTGGGTTCTCTTTTGGTCCCGGGGTGGGCTTTTTCACAGGCGCTGTGGGCGGTTTGCTGGCTGATTTCGCCATCGGCTGGGACGTTTTCCCTATCTGGAGCATCGCCAGCGGGATCACAGGCATGATCCCGGGATTCATGTCCCTGTTCAAAGAAGAGAAAATCCCAGAGAGATATCTGTCTACCCTTGTGGTCTTGATGATCATCAGCAGCGCAGGGATGGTTTTCCTTCACCCCCAAGTACCTGAACCCTGGACAGGGCAAATGAAAGATTTCACTTTCTGGGCCTATTCATTGCTGGTGGGAGGGGCGATCATGATGGCCAACAGTTACCTGATGGAACAAAGGGATCTTAACTTTGTCTCCATCAACTTATGGGGCGCGCTGGGGATCATGGTCAGCACACTTCTAGCCTCGCTGGGCGATATCTGGCTGAATAACTTCAGTGTGGAAACCGCACTGATCGGAGAATACGCGCCTTACACAGCAATCGACCTTCTCAACCTGGTGCTGTTTGCCCCCATGATCATGGCTGCCTATCATGCCGCCAGAAACCGCCTGGAGCTCAATGTCCAATCCTAGAATCTGCCTTTGGAAAGCTCTCAAGTCTAAGACTCCAACTTCTTTTCAAAAAGGAATTGAATAACTTTCCAGGGCCCCCTGGAATAGGATTCACATGAAAATCACACCCGGAATTTATCCACATAGCAGGGGCCGGAAAGCAAAGAACAGCCGCCTCTTTGGTGTATAATTTTAGCTAAAGGAAAACACCCGGGATCGGAGGGTTTCATGGAAAAAAGCCAGAAAAAAATTAAAGTGCTGATCGCTAAACCCGGGCTTGACGGACATAATCGGGGGGCAAAAGTGGTTGCCAGGGCTCTGCGGGATGCGGGTATGGAAGTCATTTACACGGGCCTACGTCAAACGCCGGAAATGATCGCCGAAGCTGCGCTCCAGGAGGACGTCGATGTCATCGGCCTTTCCATCCTCTCCGGCGCGCATATGGCACTGGCTCCCAAAATCCTGGAGGAAATCAACAACACGGGGCTGGAGGGTGTAAAAATTTTCTTGGGGGGAATCATTCCTGAGGAAGATAAACCAAAACTCAAGGAGTTGGGGGTTCACGGAATTTACGGTCCGGGCACTTCAACGAAAACCATCGCCTCAGATATCCGCAAAGCAAGCTCATGACTTCAGTTGCAGAAATTCTGAAAGGGGACCGATTAGCCATTTCTCGTTTATTAACCGAAATCGAAAATGGTACCTCCGAGGGAAAAAGGACCTTAAATGAATTATTCCCACATACAGGAAAGGCCCATATTGTGGGTATCACCGGCGCCCCTGGGACGGGAAAATCGACCCTGGTCAATCGTCTCGCCTATGAATACCGCCATCCCTCAAGAGACCGTCCGCCTCTGTCCGTTGCGGTGGTGGCCGTGGACCCAACCAGCCCTTTCAGCGGGGGCGCGGTGCTGGGAGACCGGATTCGAATGCGGGATGTAGCGGGTGATCCCGGTGTCTTCATCCGTTCTATGGCAAGCCGGGGTTCGCTGGGAGGGCTGGCTCAAACCACCGCAGGACTTGTCCAGGTATTTGACGCAGCCGGGTTTGAGGTTATTTTGGTAGAAACGGTGGGAGCCGGACAGGCAGAAGTTGACATCGTTGATTTGGCTCACACCACCCTGGTCCTCGAAGCGCCAGGGATGGGTGACGATGTTCAAACTATTAAAGCGGGTATACTCGAAATCGCTGACATCCTGGTCGTCAATAAATTCGACCGTCCGGGCGCCAAAAACACCCTGCGTTTTCTTAAAAACATGCTCAGACAGTTCGACCCTGAAGAAAGGTATGAACTCCATCATGGGCAGCGATCCCCTTTTCCAGACCTTCCCATTACCGAGTCAGAGAAGAATAAGCCCGGCTGGGATCCGCCCATCTTGACGACCATCGCAACCAGCGGAGAAGGCGTATCAGAATTAGTGGAGAGAATTACCAACCACCGTAACTTTCTTCTCTCTTCCAAACGATGGTCCCTCAAAGAAGAACGGCGCATTAAACGAGAGATGGATACCATGCTCCAACGTGAACTCCTGATAAAATGGCGTGACTCCACCAGTTCCACTTTGTACCAGCGGACACTAAAAAAGTTGGTCAAGCGCGAAATATCCCCCCAGCGGGCTGTGCAGTTCCTTCTAGAAGGAGATCAATGACCCTGTTGAAACGCCTGCAGATATCCTGCCTCACTTCAGGAAAGCGGTTTGGTTTGGGATGAGACTCGGGATCAAAAAATTAACAAAATCGTACATTGACGTCTCCATTATATTCATCTTACAATCCAATTGACTCAGACATTTCAACAAAGGATTTCCGATATGGATGTTCAGCTAGAAAATGACAGCGGCATGTATGGAGACATCAAGCTCTTTGCTGGGACTGGTAATCGCGCTGTCGCTGAGGGGATATCAGAGTACCTGAACATCCCACTCAGTGGAAGGGACATCATTGAATTTCCCAATGAAAATTTATGGGTTCGATTACACAACAGCGCCCGGGGGCAGGACGTTTATGTCATCCAATCCACATCCCGGCCCGTTCACCGCAATCTGATGGAATTATTGATCATGCTTCAAACCCTGCGCTTGGATTCAGCAGGAAGGGTAACCGCAGTCATCCCTTACCTGTGCTACACAAGGTCCGATAAAAAAGACAAACCCCGGGTGCCGATTACCGCCCGGCTGATCGCGGATATGATCGAAATTGCAGGCGCAGATCGCTATATGACCCTGGACATGCATGCCGGACAGATCCAAGGATTTTTCTCCATCCCCGGCGATGTCCTGACAGCGTTCCATATTCTCAGTGATCACCTCCACAATCTCCTTCCCAGCATGAAAGATCCTGTGGTGCTTACCGTTGATCTCGGTTTTGCCAAGAAAGGCCGCAACTTGGCTGCTGAATTGGATATTCCCATCGCCTTCATCGAGAAAAGAAGAATGGCCTCCGATAACCCCGCGGAAGCTCTGACCTTGATCGGAGATACGCAGGATCGGGATGTGATCATCGTCGATGACGAGGTAGATACCGGAGGCTCCATGTCCCAGGCCGCTCATCTAGCCAAAGAACACGGGGGCCAAACGATCTATTCTTGCTTTGTACACCCTGTATTTTCCCCTCCTGCCATCAAACGCTTAGCGAATGCGCCCATCGATCGTTTGATCACAACAAAGTCGATCCCCATCCCCCCCGAAGACCTCAAAACGCTTAAAGACAACATGAAAGTTGAAATCATGGACATCTCTTCCCTCCTCGGTGAGGTGATTCGACGGGCTCACCTAGGAAAAAGCGTTGGCGCCATGTTTGACGAGTAGACTTTATGCCTGAACTTCCTGAAGTGGAAACCTTCCGCCGCAACCTCAGCCAAGGGAACAACGGAAGCCCCTCGGTGATAGGTAAAGTCATTCACAACGCAGATGTGCTTTGGGATGGGGTGCTGGTCATGCCCTCCGTGGATAAATTCCTCCACCGGGTCCCGGGACAAACAGTGGTAGGCGTGGGAAGACGGGGAAAATATCTACTCCTTCACCTCTCTCAAGACACGCTGATCCTCCACCCCCGCATGAGCGGGGAAGTCATCCTCGAAAAACAAGAAAAAAAGCTGGGCAAACATTACCGGCTGCTCCTGAATTTCCAAGACGGCACCCGATTTGCCTTCAATAATGTCCGTAAATTTGGTCGTGTCTGGCTGACGGAAACCTTGGATCTTGTCCTTTCAGACCTGGGGCCGGAACCTTTGTCCGATGATTTCACCCCGGAACAGCTCTTCAATATCCTTCAAGCATGCCACCGCCAGATGAAGTATGTTCTCCTGGACCAACATCTGATCGCGGGTCTGGGAAATATTTACACGGATGAAGCACTATACTTGGCACACATCCATCCCAGAACCAAATCCGATTCCCTATCCTTTTCTGAGGTTGAAATTCTCTGGAAAAGCATCCGCAAGGTACTCAAACAGGGGATAGAGAATCAAGGGACCAGCATCGATTGGATATATAAGGGGGGAGATTACCAAAAACTGTTGCAGGTTTATAAACAGGATGGAGATCCTTGCCCGCGCTGCGGCACAACCATAAAAAAGATCACCATCGCCCAGCGAAGCACCCATTACTGCCCTTCATGTCAACCCGCGCCAAATTAGTAAGGAGGCCCCATGCAAGCACTATTCATCGTCTTACTCGTGTTGTTTTCCATTGGCATCGGACTTTCCTTGGGGATCCTCTTCTTCTCTTCCGGTCAGCCATTCAAAAACAAATCCCCCGATGACGCCCCCGTTTTAGAAGAAACACAAGAACCCTTAGAGAAACCGGGGCCAGAAAATGAAAAGGAACTCTCAAACCTCAACGAACCCCAACCCAATTCAAAACTGCTTCTTCATGTCTGGCAGGTGGAAGAGGATCAGATACTTTACGGCTTCCAGGGAACCTATGCAACCAGAGAGGAACTGCCCCAAGACATGCTCTCGATTCTAGAACCGTTCAAACAAAAGGAAGAACCGGTCATCCCTCTCCTTGAAAAGGAGGAAATCCCAACCACAAAGGAATTTGAGAAAGCAGAAAAGGAAAAGAAAGAAGTTGAGCCTCTCAGCCTCAGCAGCGAGATCGATAAAATCTTACAGGAGAAGCTGTCGGGGTCTACCTTAAACGAAAAAGGCATTCGCCTTTCGGAAAACGCCCAAAAAGAGATTATCATCTGGGTCGGCTTAGAATCCTACTCATCGATCGATGCCATACCGGATGTCGAAATTCAAAAGATCATTCAAGAATCCGTCCAGGATTGGGAGAACAGCTCCCAATAAATCCCATCCAGATTATTGATAGTTCATCATCACATTAGAAAAAGCTTCCGATAATTGATACGCCAACTGCTGTCGACGCCTGGGAGGGAGAAAGGAAGCTCGCACAGCAGCCAATACCCGTTCTCGCAAAACCCAGACAGGCAAGCCTAAGGTTTCCATCACGGTTTTATATTCATGACCCAAAGTGATCCTGGATATGCTGGGATCGTCTGTGTTGATGGTCACGTTCAAACCCTCGAGGATCATCTCCGACAGGGGATGATCCTCGAGGACCTCAATAACGCCGGAATGATGATTACTGGTCACACAGACTTCAAAAGGGATCTTCCGCTCCTCTGCCAGACGAACGACGTTGGGGTCCTCCAAGACCCGGATGCCGTGTCCAACGCGATCTGCTCCGAAAACCTGCACCGCTTCTCGGACATTTTCAGGTCCACCCCACTCCCCGGCGTGAATGGTGATCTTCATCCCCTCCCGTTGTGCTTCAGCAAACATCTTCTGAAATGGCCCCGCAGCGTATTCAGCCTCATTTCCCGCTAAATCAATACCCACGATGCCATCTTGTTGACGATCCACAGCCCTCTGGATGACCTCCTCAGCCACAGAAACCTGCTCATGGCGGTTAACGCTGACAATCAACCTGACCTGCACATCCGTCTCCCCTTCCATCTCGTGAACGCCTTCAATGACCCAATCGATGACCTCGGAGATGGGGAAAGCTTCAGCCTGACTGAGGGCAACGGGGGTGAACCGCAGTTCCATATACCAGACGTTGTCCTCCTCTGCGTCAGCAATGGCTTCTTTCGTGATCCTCTTGATGATTTCAGGTGATTTATAAAACAGCCGCAGCGTCCCAAATTTGGCCAGAAAATTCTCAAATGTATAATCCATATCCCCCGCAACCTGAACTAAAGGTCGTAAATAACCCGTGTCTTTCACATCCAGGTTATGTGAGCGCACGATCTCCATCATCGTTTTTACACGCAGGGAGCCCTCCAGATGCCTGTGCAGTTCAACTTTGGGCAGCTCTTTGTAAAATTCGTCCTTCGCTTTCTGTGAAGGCTCGCTCATATTCACAACGACCTTGTCTTATACATTGTTTAAATAATTGTACATGAAAAAGTCGGGGACTATGGATTAAATCAGGCCCATCAGCAGATAGATTTTACAAATAAAAAAATCTCCCGACAAACTCATCTGCCGGGAGAAGACATAAATTCCGGAATCTCGGGTTCTAACCCCCCGCCCGAGAGGTGGTCACTTTGTCAACAGCAGCCTGGACGCTGCTCACATCCCGGGGTTGGAAGGTGAACATTCGATTGACCACACTCACCCTCATATCCTGCATCAATTGGCGGAACATTTCAAACCCCTGGGTTTTATACTGCACAAGCGGATCCCGCTGCGCGTAAGCTTCAAGCCCGATGGAAACGCGCAAAGCTTCCATGTCCGTGAGGTATTCAACCCATAGTTCTGAGATCACCCGCAGCAGCAGCTGCCGGTAAATCCGGGTCAAGGCGGACCTACCTAACTCCCTCTCCACCTCCTCTTTGATCTCCTGAGGGAGATCCGCGATGTTCTGGCTCGAAAACTGCTCGTACCGATCTTGCCCTAATTCAGTTTTTACCCCCTCCCGGACATCCTCCTCCAGCTCAGAGAGGCTGACATCCATCAAGCGTTTCATTTCGTTCCGACCCCAAGCCAACTTAATCCGATTTTGAGCAGCTACCAAATGATCCAGCACATCCTGCGTTAAATCCAGATCCATTTTATCCTGGAATAACCGGGCAGCGAAGTAAATATAGTTTAAGCGTGTGGTGCGCACCCATACTCTGCGATGGCTTTTCTTATCGAACGTCGCTCGACGCCCTTTCTGCATGGTCGCTAGTAAAGAAATCAGATCTTGTTCTCTAAGTTCTTGATGGGGGATATCGTTGATGGCCCTTGTCAAACTCTTCGCAATCCGCCCTTGTTCCGGGTCATCGGAATCAGCGATGTAATGTTCCCGGCGCGAGTCAAACACATCTTCGATTTCATCCTTCAACGTCATCCGGATGGAATCCCAATCCTTGGCTTGGAACTCATCCACACTTAGATCCAAGGGATCCCCAAGGATACGTTCTGCAGCCCCAATCAAACGCTTGATCTCCAGGCGTTTGAGGTAAGATCCAATCTGATCCTGGATTGTTTCTCGCACTTCAAATGGTTGGCCATCCTGCATGGTTTTGACCACTGGATCGTCCAAGTCAACCCGCACGCGAAGCAAAGTGTTCAATTCGTTTTGGATCTCCTGGGCTGACTTTCTCTGTCCCCCTTCTTCCTTCTCGATTCTTAAACCCTCGAGGAATGTGTCCAAAGTTTCCAGGCGCTCGTCCACTTGATTTTCAAAACGGAATCGACGATCTTCCAGAAGGCGGTCCAGGGTATCGAGATTATGATTCTCCTCAGCCTCCAGGGTTTTATCTGCAACCTGCAAGAGGGCCAACTCCCCATTGTCTTTGCTCAGGTCTGGGTATTCATCCCGGATGTGTTCCAAGACCAGTTTGACGGTGTAAGAGGGGAATCTCCCATCGCGGAAGTTCATGGTAGGTTGGGTTTGTGAAAGCCAACCGAAGAGCCTCCAGATTTGACCTTCATCAGGCCTTTCACCCTCCCTTATCCCGACAGGCACACGCTGTTTAACCTCTGTTTCCAACATTTCTGTGACATCTGCACTGAGATCCTTTTTTCTGAAGATCCGCTCCCGTTGATCATAAATTTTCTCGCGCTGTTGATTGAGAACATCGTCATATTCCAGGAGGTGTTTCCGGACATCAAAATTTGCGCCTTCCACACGGGCCTGAGATTGTTCCACGACCCGATCCACCAGCGGGTTTTCAATGGGCATTGATTCGTCAACCTGAAGACGGTTGAGAAGATTTTCCATTTGCTGTCCCCCAAAGCGCTGCATGAGTTCGTCCTCCAGAGAGAGATAAAAACGGGAGGAGCCGGGATCACCCTGTCGGGCAGCCCGTCCCCGAAGCTGGTTGTCAATTCGCCGCGCTTCATGGCGCTCTGAACCGATGACGTGCAGCCCCCCTAACTCTTTGACCTGGTCCTTATCCTCCATGTGCTGTAAGAAGTAATTGACCTCCGATTCATAGATCCCAAATTCCTCAGTGGGCATCTCGCGGAGAATCTCCTCCTGCTCCTGGAAGTTCATCTCATAGGGATCCTCATAACCCGCCCGGCGAAGCACGCGCACCACATCAGAGATGATCTCTTCCGCTAATTCCCCCCCAAGTTTGATGTCCACCCCACGGCCCGCCATACTGGTAGCGATGGTAACCGCGCCAAAGGCGCCGGCACCGGCGATGATCTGACTCTCTTCTGTATGTTTGCGGGCGTTGAGGACATTATGATCAATTCCCCGTTTGAGGACATTTTCCAGACGTTCCCGATCTCCCTCCCTCAACCCCAGCACGTGCAGCAGAAGCTGGATATTCTGAGGGGATTTGATGTTCAAAGATAAATCGAGATCGAGTTCTTTCACCAAACGCCTTAAATCCGAGGTCCGAAGGTCGTCAAATGAGGTGTTCAAGGCTCCCAATTGTGGGATCCTGCGCCCATCCGGCCTGCGGTCATTCTCCTGAAACCAGGACTCGCGAATCATCAATGTGTAGGCCAGCATGCGGATGGAAGGGCCATCCAAGCGGTTGGACAACCTTTCCGAATTCTCCACGGAGGTGGTGCCGACGAGCATAGGGCGGCCCATGACATGCAAACGGAGGATTTCCTCCGCGATCGACCGCAGCTTCGCTTCCTCTGTCAGATAAATGAGGTCAGAATAGTCTTTTCGCTTCCAATAGATGGGTTCTTTATCAGGATCGTTTTTGTCCGCGTAATATGTGTAGACGAAACCGGTATCCTCTTCCTTGGCCTGCAGGGTGATCAGAGGCGCATCCGTCCAGGAAGCGATGTAATCCAGGTTGGTGGGGATCGCGATCGGATCCAGATCGTAGATCTCGTTGAACTCTTCCGCTTCCGTGACCGCCGTCCCCGTCATCCCGGAGAGCTTCTCATACATGCGGAAGTAATTCTGAATGGTGATCGTGGCGTAGGTCACGTTCTCGCTCTGGACCTTGACGCCCTCTTTAGCCTCCACCGCCTGGTGCAAACCATCCGACCAGCGTCGACCGGGCATCAAGCGCCCCGTGAATTCATCGATGATGACCACCTTCCCCGCCTGAACAAGATAGTCTTTATTTCGTTTAAAGATATACTCTGCGCGCAAAGCCTGTTCCAGATATCCCAGAAGCCGGGCTTGTTCCGGCGTGATATCCTCCGGACGCTCTGGATTTCCCAAAGATCGACCCAGGATCTCTTCCACATGGGTTTCCCCAATAGGGGTGAGGGTGATATTCCGATCCCGGATGTTGATCTCGTAGTCCTCCGGGTTGAGTTTTTTCACCACCCGGGCCATACGTCGGTACCACTCCGGATCATCATGGGAAGGGCCGGAGATGATCAGCGGTGTCCGGGCCTCATCAATCAATACATTGTCGACCTCGTCAATGATGGCGTAATAGTGCCCCCGCTGGACGCGGTCTTCCAATTTCATGGCCATATTATCGCGCAGGAAATCAAACCCGAATTCATTATTTGTGCCGTAGATGATATCCGCTTTGTAAGTCTCACGGCGCGAGACCATATCCAACTGGTGTCGGTCTTCATGGGTGGACTTTTTTTCCAGATCAACCAGGAAAGCTTTTTTTCCGTGCTCTGTTCGGGCTGCCATCTGCAATACGCCCACACGCATGCCCAGTAAATCATAAATGGGACCCATCCAACGCGCATCACGCCGGGCCAGGTAATCGTTCACGGTCACCAGATGTACTCCCCGGCTTACGGGCGTTCCTCCCAGGGGATCAAAGGACCATTTTCGGGGATCTTCCCCCCAACGTTTCCGGGCTTTCTCCACCCATTCCGTGTTAAAAGCCAGGGCGTTGAGGTACAAAGGAAGCGTGGCAGCCAGGGTTTTGCCTTCGCCTGTCTTCATCTCTGCCACATCTTCTTTGTGCATGGAAATCCCACCGATCAACTGCACATCATAATGGCGCTGACCAATCGTCCTTTTACTCGCCTCCCGCACATTGGCAAACGCTTCCGGAAGGATGTCATCCAATGTCTCCCCTTGAGCTAAACGCAATCGGAATTGATCCGTTTTCTGATGCAATTCCTCTCGGGAGTAGGATTCAAAATCAGCTTCCAATTCGTTGATCTGATCAACAACTTCCGCAAATTCTTCTAACCGTTTCTTGTGCGGATTTCCCCCCAGAAATCGAATGACTTTCTGTAGCATATACTCACCTTGCTCGACATGGGCAGACTCCACGAAAAGGAGTCCAGGTAGACAAATATTTCAGGTCATGGCGATTATAGCACATAGGTATTAATGAAACCTAAGAGGGAAAAAGGGCCCTATATCGATCCACAAGCGGAGGACCCTAACCATTTCTCCAAAAAAGAATCCCCTTTTCAGAACAGGAAACTGAAATGGCGCTCGACGGCGAGCGAAATCAGCGGTGAGATACCCCAACGGTATCTCCCAACGATGGCATGATCAATGATATAATTTTTTGACATGAGTTCAGATAAACCTAATTCTCCCCCTATCTCCGCGAACAGGCAAATTGCTCGTGCTGCTGGCGTGGTAACCTTGGCTTTTGTCCTCAGCCAATTCACCGGGCTCGCCAGACAAATCCTCGTCGCAGGCGCCTTCGGCACCTCTCCCGCCATGGAGGCCTTCACGGCTGCCAACCGGGTCTCAGAGACGCTGTTTCTCCTCGTAGCGGGTGGGGCCCTGGGATCCGCTTTCATCCCCACCTTCTCCAGCATCCTTGCGCAGGAAGGAGAGAAACAAGCCTGGAAGCTGGCTTCAGCCATCCTGAATCTGGCATTCCTGATTCTAATCATCCTCAGTGTGATCGCGGGGATCTTTGCCCCCCAAATCGTGCGCTACCTGATCGCCCCCGGCTTTGCAACGAATCCCGAGCAGGAAATGATGGCCATCAGACTCACCCGGATGATGCTCCCATCTGTGGTCCTTTTTGGTTTGAGCGGCATCGTGATGAGCATCCTTAACGCCAGACAGATCTTTTTCATCCCCGCCCTCACCCCGGCCATGTACCAGATCGGGATGATCTTTGGCGTGATCGCCCTTTCCCCTTCCCAGGGAATCTATGGATTAGCCTGGGGTGTGGTAATCGGGGCCGGGTTCCACCTCCTTCTCCAAGTCCCTGCCCTCCTCAAACTCAACGGCGAATACACACTCTCTCTGGGATTGAACTTACAACCGGTGCGAGAGGTAGCTCGTTTGCTTGGACCCAGGCTGATCGGCGTCGCGGTGGTGCAGCTCAACTTCTGGGTTAATATCAACCTGGCTTCCAAACAGCTGGTGGGCAGTGTGGTCGCAATCAGCTACGCCTTTACCCTGATGCTCATGCCGCAGGCAGCCATCGCGCAGTCCATCGCTACCGCGGCTCTGCCGACCTTCTCCACACAGGTCGCAGAATTCCGCAGGGATGAAATGCGTCGTTCGCTGGCAACCAGTTTAAGGGGCACATTGCTGCTAACCCTTCCTGCAACCGTCGGACTCATTCTCCTCCGCAACCCGATCATCACCTTGATTTATGAGAGGGGAGAATTCACCTCCTATTCCACAAGTTTGGTCGCCTGGGCGCTGTTGTGGTATGCTTTGGGTCTGGTCAGCCATTCCATGGTGGAAATCCTTTCCAGGGCGTTTTACGCCCTGCATAACACGAAGACCCCGGTCATTGTCGGCAGCGTAGCCATGACCTTAAACGTGCTTTTGAGCATCCTTTTTGCCTACCTTTTCGAGCAGTGGGGCTGGATGCCGCACGGAGGCCTGGCTCTGGCGAACACAGTGGCCACAAGCATAGAAATGGTGGGGCTTCTGGTTTTGATGAGAAAGCAGTTGAAAGGATTGTTCAACAAGGCAGATTTATCCGGGATAATTAAGGGGCTGGCTGCCAGCTTGGTCATGGGCCTCGCGCTCTGGGTTTGGTCAGATCTCTTCAAAGGAACCGGAGCATGGATCCTGGCTGGAGGGGGAATCCTCCTCGGATTTTTCGTCTACCTGGCAAGTGCGCTCCTCCTGCGCACCCAAGATGTTCGCGATAGCATGAAATACCTCCGGGACCGCCTACCCAGCCTCTGATGACCCCGGCATTTCAATCCAGGCGCGTATCTTCAGCAGCGTGGAAAAAGTTTTCTAAGCTCGAGAAAAATGGGAAATCAGGGGCTGATCAGAACCCGCACACTCGAGGTGTGCAAGGTGCCTGTGAGATCATCATCCAGGGCAGACACCTGTATCCGGACCCAGGTAGCGGAGTCAACCTGGTAGGGAACTTCTCCCGCGTAAAAATGGTAGCCAAGGTCCAATTCCTTCTCAGAGATCCCCACATCCTTCGACCCCACCACTTCTCCCCAATAATTGATCACTTCCACACGCAGCGTGTCACGATCCACAAAACGGGTAAATCCTTTGACTACAATCTCTCCCCCCTGGATCAGGATATCGGGAATGGGTTCCTCAATGACGATCTTTTCATATAGATCCATCGGAGGATTGATGTCCTTATCCCCCACGGTGAGCAGGATGACATCTGAGCTCGCCAGAGCGATCAACCTTCCATAATCGTCCCGCGTAGTGATCTCCAATCGCGCCGTTTCTGCCACCCCTGGAATCTCAAAATCCAGATATCTGGCAAGGTAGATCCTTCGGTCTGCAGCGGCGTCATATTGCAATCTCTTTTTTTCCAGCAAGCGCCCATCCTCCCCATACAAAGCGACCTGCACTCGACCATCCGTACCCGGATAGAGGTAGGCATGGAGGTAGATTGGAGAGGTGACTTTAGAAAGGGGACCTGGATTAAGGATTTGAATTTCGCTGTAAGGGAGCGACCCGGGCAAAGCCGGGGGAGAGAGATCCTCCAAAGCGTACGTTGCGGTAGGGGTGGGCGTGATCAGGATGGGTGTGGGCGACAACTGAGCTGTGGGGGTTTTGTTTACCTCCTCAACAGAAACCCCAGGATTCAATTCAGCCTCCGGAGTGGGAGGATTGGGATTGGAAGAACCAACCGGCGGCTGGGTTGGATAAGGGGTGGAATCGAGAAGAGCCTGAGCCGTAAGAGCAATCGCCGTCGGAATCTCCTCTTCCGGCATCAATGTCGGTATCTCAATTTTAGGCGGAAGAACACTGCAGCCGCTGACCAGGAAGAAAACACATATAAGCATGCCTAGGGCTAATCCGCCGCCAAGCACTATCCCCTTCCTTGGGTAACCGCAGGGGGGATCCAGATCAGGGTGAGACATATTTTTCAATCACCGTCAACAGCTTATGTAAAGGAACGGGTTTGCTTAAGAACATCCGTGCTCCAGCCTCCGTGACCTGACTGATCAACTCTTTCTCAGGCAAAGCCGAGAGAACTACAACAGGGATGGATTTTGTAGTTTCTTCATGGGACAATCTCTCAATCAATTCCACACCGGATATATCAGGGAGATTCAGGTCAACGATAATCAACCTGATATCAAATTGAGATAATTTTTCCCAGGCCTGATTGCCATCGGAAGCGACGACGGCTTCATGATCTCTCAAGGCAACCGCTTTTTTATACGTTTCCAATGCATCCGTATCGTCATCAATAAATAGAACCTGGGCCACAAAGTCTCCTTTTTTGTGAAGTATACGTCATTTTATGAAGCATCACTTGATCAGGAAAGAGCATGATTAAAGTTGATAAATCTCTCCATACTTTCCCTGGAGGTATCTGATGTAAGGTGCAGGATCGATCTCAGAACCTGCAGCCCGCTTGACTAATTCTTGAGGTTTGAATTTTTTTCCATGCCGGTGGATATTTTCTCTCAACCAGGCAAGCAAGGAAGAAAAATCTCCCTCCCTGATCTGATCCGTCAAATTCGGGATCTCGTCATGGATCGCATCCCAAAGTTGAACGGAGACCAGGTTGCCCAGGGAATACGTAGAAAAATACCCAAAGAGGCCGCTTGACCAATGGACATCCTGCAAAACACCTTTGGTGTCATTTGGAGGTGTCAATCCCAGATAGTCCTCCATCCGCGCGTTCCAGGCTTCCGGAAGGTCAGCTACCTCAAGTTCCCTTTCCATCAGGGCAATTTCTAATTCCAGACGCAGCATGATGTGCAAATTATAGGTGGCCTCATCCGCTTCCACACGGATCAGCGAAGGTTCTACTTTATTGATCCCTTTGTAAAACGTATCAAGATCAACATTTCCGAGCTGGGAGGGAAAGACCTCCTGCAGCTGAGGATAGAAATAACTCCAGAAGGGATAGGACCGGCCCAGCAGGTTTTCATACATGCGGGACTGGGATTCATGGATGGCCAGGGAAGCTCCTTCTGCCAACGTGGTTCGTTCTAAGTCCGAAGAAACACCCTGTTCATAAATGGCGTGTCCTCCCTCATGCAAGGTGCTGAATAAGCCCGAATTCAAGAATTCCGGGTCTATACGCGTGGTGATCCGTACATCGCCCACACCGAAATGAATCGTGAAGGGGTGAGTGGCTTTGTCCTGCCGACCGCGCGTCCAATCATATCCAAACTTCGTGATCACCTTCTCGCCAAAATCCCACTGCTTCTTTTCCTCAAACTGTTGATGCAAGAAGCTATCATCTACCTGATCGCGGTCACCAATGGCTTCGATCAGCTCCACCTGCAGGGGGCGCAGCTCCGAAAATATATCCTGAACACTTTCGGTTTTCATCCCAGGTTCATAACGGTCCAAAAGAGGGTCATAGACATGATCGTAAGGGGCAAAGAAATCAGCATACTCGCGGCACATTTCCACGATCTTTTCCAGATGGGGCTGGAAATGAGCGAAGTCATCATTCTCACGCGCTTCCTCCCAGGCGCCATGCGCCCGAGATCTCACCCGTGAAAACTCAGCAACAAACTCAGAGGGGACTTTTGTCTTTTTGTCAAAATTCCTTCGGACAACTTGAATGAGCCGGGCTTCATCTGAATCAGGATCGAGTTCATCCGTATAGGACTCCAAATCCTCCAACAACTGGCCCATCTCATCGGAGACAAATTTACGGTGAGCGATGCTGCTCAGCGTCCCCAACTGATTTCCCCGCGCTTCCGCTCCTCCGGGAGGCATATAGGTTTGCTGATCCCAGGACAGCATTGCTGCCGCATTCTGTAGATCTGCAACCTCAGCAAGCCTCCGCTTAAGTTCCTGCAATTTCTTTTCCATATTTACTCCTTACATCATCTTTCAAGCGAAGCCCGATCATCATGCCCTTGCATGGGTTTCTGCCTGCGAGGTTCACTTCCCACGGAACCACCTCGCGGATTGAAAAAGACCGGGGTCATCACAACCACGAACTTTCATACTCAACAAAATACCTCAATAATCATACCACGAGTTATCGGAAACGGATCTCTACAGAAGGTAATCAAACGATTGCAAACGAATTTTAGGTTTCCCACCTGTGGTCTGCAAGGGTAATACCCATTCAACCTGTCTCAGCTTCCATCCATGTCAGATAGGATTTCGATCCCTTTAGGATGGGAAGGGCTATGATTTCCGGGACCTCATAGGGGTGATGCTCTTCGACAAGCGGAACGATTCTTTCTTCGAAAAACGAGGTTCTCGTTTTCACAATCAACAGGAGCTCATCTTCTGTTGAGAGACCTCCCTGCCAGAAAAAGATTGATCTCACATCAGAGATGATATTGACACAAGCAGCTGCCTTTGTCTCCATCAATTTGTTTGATAACCTTTCTGCGACTACTGCGTCAGGGACGGTTATCAGGACCACCAAAAAATCCACAGACGACATGGTTGACTTGACCTCCTTGGATTATCGCTCATATTATAATTCAGGCTCATCTCTCGAGGATGTCCCCCACTGCCCAAAGGATATCTTATATAGCAAATAATCAAAGGTATTTCCCAGCAGGTTTCCGGATCGGATCATGTACAAAATGACATGGATGGCCTCAACGACAGGCTCTGGGTAATATTCCCTGAGTTCCTGGATCTGATCTCTGTCCGGCTGAGCATTCTCCTCCGCCCAGTGCCGGGCATAGATCAGAGCAGGAATTTCATCTGCCGGGGTATTTTCAGAAATTTGACCCGCAGTGATATCTTCCATTTCTTCTGCGGAGACCCCCGCCAGAGCTGCCTGCGAGGAATGAAACGACCGGCAGTAGCGGCAATCGTTCACCTCTGTGACCGTGTTCATCAAACGCTCGCGGAACGCCTCGGAGATCAGGTCCCCTGACATAGCTTTTTTGATAGTGGACCGGCGGGAAAGAAGATACTGAAAGTCGTGCCAGAATTCTCCCAAACTCGTATACGTCCGGCGCCTGAAACCATCCATCACCCATCCCTCCTTTCAAGTCCTAGCTCACTCATAGCGAAGGGCCTCAACCGGTTGTAAACTGGCAGCCCGGTTGGCAGGATAAATGCCGAAAAACAAGCCCACGGCAATGGAGAATATCGTGGCCAACAATATAGATTGCAAACTGATCACAGGGTTGATACTCACATCATTGGCAGCCGCTATGCGTCCCACCACGGAAGAAATCAACCACCCAAATCCTATGCCGACCACCCCACCCACCAGGCTGAGGAGCAAAGATTCCGCTAAAAATTGAAATAAGATGTCAAGTTTCGTCGCCCCCAACGCCTTTCGTAAACCGATCTCCCGGGTGCGCTCCACGACGGAGACTAACATGATATTCATAATCCCGATTCCCCCCACAAGCAGGGAAATGGCTGCAATCCCGCCAAGAAAAATGGTCAAGACATTTGTGATCGAAGAAGCCACACTGATGATATCCTGCTGACTGATGATGGTAAAATCGTCTTCCCCGAGTTCAGTGCGGTGCCGCTTGCGTAAAATTTGTGAAATCTCTTGTTTAGCACGGGGAATGACCTCCGCGTTTTGGGTTTGGACGTAAAGAACATCGACCTGGTCCCGATTGGACCTCCGCATGAGTCGGATCTGAGCTGTGGTAAGGGGAACGAGAACTTGATCATCCTGGTTTGAAAAAGCTGATCCCCCTTTTTCCTCCAACACACCGATCACCCGGAAATTTTGACCCTCCACGCGCACGATTTCCCCGACCAAACCGCTTCTTGTCCCAAAAAGATCCTCCGCGACATCTGTCCCCAATAAAATCACCGAGGACCGACCTAAGATATGGTTTTCATTTATGAACTCCCCTTCCCGGACAGCCACATTCCCGATCTCATTGTAATTAGCGGTCACTCCCAGCACACTGGTCCGGGCCGTCTCTCCCGCCTTAGAAACCTCCACACTCCCCCGGAGTGCAGAGCTGACGCCGGCCACGGAAGGAGCGGCAAAAGAGTCGGCAATCGCATCTGCGTCCCCCAGGGTAAGGGGTTTTGGATTTCTGACATCACTGCTCCCCCCCTGGATGACAAAGAGCAAGTTCGTACCCACGCCCTGGATCTCCCCAGTGATCGTTTCTTCAGCCCCCGCTCCGATTCCCAGCATGGCAATCACCGCTGCCACCCCGATGACGATGCCCAAAATGGTCAAAGCGGATCTCAACTTATTGGACAGCAAACTTTCCAAGGCTTCTAAAATGGCCTGCCAAAGGCTCATGCTTTCCCCCTTTCTTCTATCTTCCCGTCCAGAATAGACACAATACGTTCTGTCTGGTTAACGATCTCTGGGTCATGGGAGACGATGAGGAGTGTCGTACCCATTTCGTCATTTAACGTTAATAGCAGTTCCATGACTTCATCACCTGTCTTGGTATCCAGGTTGCCGGTGGGTTCATCGGCCATAACCATGGCTGGATCATTGACCAATGCCCGGGCAATTGCCACGCGCTGCTGCTGACCACCAGAGAGCTCATTGGGGCGATGAAAAATGCGGTCCCCCAAACCGACGTTCTCCAGAGCCTGTTTGGCTAATTCCTGGTGATCTTCTTGGTTATCAGAATACCGGAGGGGCAAAACGACATTTGCCAAAGCGGTGGCTCTGGGAAGCAGGTTGAAGGTCTGAAATACAAAACCTACTTTCCGGTTCCGAATGTCCGCCAACTGATTATCAGTCATCTCCGATACGCTCTCCCCCTCCAGATAATATTCCCCGGATGATGGCCGATCAAGGCATCCCAGAATGTTCATCAACGTGGATTTACCCGAGCCGGAAGGCCCCATCACCCCCACTACTTCTCCCGGTTTGATTTTTACGGATAAACCGCGTAAGGCATGAACCTTTACTTCCCCCATAGTATACACTTTGGTTAAATTTCGCGCATCAACAATCAGGTTGTTCTCTTTGCTCATCATCAATCTTGCCCCACGAAAGGAGGGGGGCCGCTCTGAGAACCAAAATCCAGGGGTGGATTAAGGATAACTTCATCGCCCCGCCTGAGATCCCCGGAGATGACTTCGCTCTCAGTTTCAGAAGAAGCGCCTAACTCTATTTCGATCGGCTGTATTTGATCCCCTCGCAAGACATATACAACACGCCTTCCCTCGTTGACACGCACAGCCCGGTTGGGAACCAGCAAGACGTCATTCAATTCACTGACCACGATATTCGCTGCTGTGGTCATCCCCGGCAGCACATCCGCATCCGCATCCGTCAAAGCAACCGTGACTTTGAAATTGACCACCCCCTGCATCTCGCTGCCCGCCAGGGCTACCTG
The DNA here is from genome assembly GCA_018335275.1 of Anaerolineales bacterium. Taxonomy (GTDB): domain Bacteria; phylum Chloroflexota; class Anaerolineae; order Anaerolineales; family UBA11858; genus B10-G9. The sequence goes on from JAGXKM010000006.1 coordinate 28,385, forward strand.
AACGACCTTTCCATGATATTCCCTAGCCAAGACAGCATCAAACGTAAGAGTCACATCTTGACCCGCTTTGACTTTATTCACATCGACTTCGGATACCAGAATGTCGGCATACATGCGGGATAAGTCATCCACCCGAAAAGCGATGGTCCCCTGGGTGACGACATCCCCGGGTAAAACATCAATCTGGGTGACCGATCCCTGAAAAGGCGCTGTGATCTTCGCCAATTCCAACGCAGATTGGGCTGCAGCCACCCGCGCCTCCGCTGCGGCGATCGCATCCGGGTCTGTGCCCCCACCCGCCTGCAATTCCTGCAGCTCCCGTTGGGCATCAGCATACTGGGCTTCTCGCAGAGCGATGGTCCCGGGGCTGAGACCATCTTTAACCCGCTCCCATTCTTTTTCCGCTTCCTTTAACTGCGCCTGGGCCATACCCACATTTGCCCGGGCTACAGCCTGGTCAACCTCATTGGAGGTCCCTTTCATAGCCTGATAATTCCAGTAAGCCAGATTATATGCCCTTTGAGCTTCCGAGAGCTCTTTCTGTGCTAGGGCCCTTTGGGTATTGTCCTGGGGCTTATTCTTCACCTGATCAAAAGCCTCCTGGGCATCCTCCAAAACATCCTCCGCCAATATGAGCTCCGCCTGGGCTTGATTGATCGAATTTTGATCTGCCGGGTTCTCAGCATAATACAGCTGACGTTCCGCGTCATCCAAGGCTTTCCGGGCATCAGAGACATCCTTCTCCGCCTTAGCCTGGATCAAGAAGGGATCTCTGGCGTCTTCTAACCCGCGCTCTGCTTCCTCGACAGCCTGCAGCGCTCTGGCATACTGCAGACCAGAATCCCGAACATCTTCTAAAGACTGTTTGGCATTCACCAGTTCCGCCTGGGAAGAGATAATGTTCTGGGGCAAAGACTTCTGCTCCAGCACAGACAGCACCTTTCCCTCCGAGACCGAATCGCCAAGTGCAGCGCTGACGCTCTCCACGGTGCCTGACGTTTTCCAGACCAGCACAGCCCCTTGGCGCGCCCGCACAGTACCGGTCGCTCCAATGATGGAAACCAAATCCCCTCTTTGCACCCTCACCGTCTCGTATTCCTCTCGAACTTCTTGGCGCTGATTGCGGCGTCTGATGACCCAAAAACCAAGAGTGACAAGGATGAAAAGAAAAATCCCCCCTATGATGATTTGGGTTTTTCGACTTTTAAGATCCAGATCCCTGAATATTCTCATTTTATCTTCTACCCTGTTTCTTCTTTATCCGGAGAGTGTGAGAAGGATGCACTCCATACTCACATTCATTCGAATAAAAAATTTATTCCCGGCGGCATCCAAACATCCTACCCTCATTTTGCTTACTGAACGATCGGTAAGTAAGTATATGACCCTGATTACCAAAAGTCAAGGGAGCATTCAAATGCCCTTTCTCAAAGGTACTCTGGGAAGGAAATGCTGTTCCCCATCAGCTCGCTCTCCCATGAAATGGACAGAATATCCATCTCCCCTCATCGAAGAGAAAGACAGCAGGTTTCAAGGAAAAGTTTCCTGAAGGTCGCATTGGGCACCTTGATATAAATGTTATTTTTATCCTTTGCATAACTATCATTCATCTCATTCTCTACATTTACAATAGTTTTTAACCCATGATATACTTGTAATATATCACGGAAAGATTGGAATCATCCTTCCTGGGATGTCGCACTGATAAGGGAAGCTGTCCTTTTCGGTATATCAAAGATCATAAGCAAGCATAAGCTCTCCCTGGCTTCCTGCCGGCCTTCCCAGGTTACGAATGTTTGAGGAGAAGTAGACATGTACAAAGTCGTTTCGAAAAAGAAGCTCGCTCCCAATATCACCCGGTTTTCTGTGCAAGCACCCGCGGTTGCAGAATCCAGAAAACCCGGTCAATTTGTCGTGATCAGGGCCTGCGAAGAGGGAGAACGCGTTCCCCTCACCATCGTGGATTCGGACCCCGAGGCGGGGACGATTGATCTCATCATCCAGGATGCAGGGTACAGCACCCATCAATTGTGTGGGATGGAGCCAGGGGATAACCTTCTGGATGTGCTGGGCCCCTTGGGAAAACCAACCGAGATCCACAATTACGGCACGGTCGTCTGTGTGGGAGGTGGAGTGGGGACCGCGGTCCTTTACCCCATTGTGAAAGCGATGAAAGAAGAAGGCAATGAGGTGATCACCATCATCGGCGCCCGCACCAAAGAATTGGTGATCCTGGAGGAAGAACTAAAAGAATTCAGCGACGAGTTGATCGTGACGACGGACGATGGCAGCTACGGCATTGAAGGCTTCGGTTCCACCGTACTCAAGAACATGTTGGAAGAAGGTCGCGAGATTGATTTCGTGGTCGCTATCGGGCCCACGCTGATGATGAAAGCTGTCGCAGAGGTCACGCGTCCCCACGAGATAAAAACCATAGTCAGTTTGAACTCGATCATGATCGACGGCACGGGGATGTGTGGGGGATGCCGGGTCACAATCGGCGATGAAACCAAGTTCGCGTGTGTGGATGGACCCGAGTTCGACGCCCATCTTGTGGATTTTGATGAACAGATTGCGCGGCATCAGTATTATAAAGACCAAGAATGTAAGTTAACGGAAGAAATTGACAAATTGGAACAGGAGAAAGCTTAATGGCTACAAGCAGTCGAGATCGCAAACGACGAACACGGAGCCGAAGTAAACAACGACGGAAGAAGGTGGAACGGCCCCCGCGCCAACCCATGCCTACGCGTCCAGCGGAGGAACGGATTCGCGACTTCCAAGAAGTTGCCCTGGGTTTCACCGCGGAGCTGGCACAAAAAGAAGCCCAGCGGTGCCTGCATTGCACAAACCATCCCTGTATAGAGGGCTGCCCGGTAGCCGTTGACATCCCGGCATTCATCGAACTTATTTCTGAAGGCGAGTTTGGGGCAGCGGCCCGGAAAATCAAGGAAACCAACACCCTCCCTGCTGTATGTGGCCGCGTCTGCCCCCAGGAAGAACAATGCGAAGAAGTCTGCCTGATGGGGAAAGTCGATGAACCGGTTGCTATTGGGCGCTTGGAACGTTTCGCCGCAGATTATGAGCGGGAGCACGGAGAAGCGAAACTCCCCGAGACCGATCCTGCCACAGGGAAAAAAGTGGCTGTCGTTGGGTCCGGCCCCGCGGGCATCACCGTGGCATATGAACTGCTTCAAAAAGGGCACCAGGTGACGATTTTTGAGGCCCTTCACGAACTCGGCGGGGTACTGGTATATGGCATACCTGAATTCCGTCTTCCCAAGAAAATCGTCCATGAGGAAATCGAAACCGTGAAAAACCTTGGTGCTGAGATCAAGCTCAACATGCTGATCGGCAAGACCAAAACCATCGACCAGCTCCTGGAAGAGGATGGCTTCGATGCCGTTTTCATCGGCACAGGCGCCGGCTTGCCCATGTTCCTCGGCATCCCCGGAGAAAACCTGAACGGTGTGTACTCCGCAAATGAATTCCTGACCCGGGTCAATCTCATGAAAGCCTACAAAGAGGAGTATGTCACCCCGGTCAAAGTGGGTGAGAAAGTCGCTGTCATCGGCGCTGGAAACGTGGCCATGGACTCCGCACGCTCTGCGCTCCGCGTCGGACAAGGGAAATCAGACGTGAGCATCATTTACCGCCGTTCCCGGGAACAAATGCCCGCTCGCGAAGAAGAAATCCACCACGCGGAAGAAGAAGGGGTCAAATTCAACCTCCTCACGAACCCTATTCGCTTCATCGGAAACGAGAAGGGTGTCGTGGAGAAAATTGAATGCATCCGCATGGAGCTGGGGGAACCCGACGACTCAGGAAGACGACGCCCGATCCCCATCGAAGGCTCGGAGCACATCGTAGAAGCGGACACCGTCATCGTCGCCCTGGGCACGATGCCCCGGGAATTCATCGCTGATACCACCCCTGATCTGGAAACCAGTGAATGGGGAACGTTCAACGTGGAAGAGGACACCATGGAAACCAGCAAGGAAGGCGTCTTCGCCGGTGGAGATGTGGTGACGGGATCCGCCACAGTGATCAAAGCCATGGGGGCAGGAAGAACCGCTGCTGCCGCCATCCATGAGTATCTGACAGAAAAATAAGTTTTCTGACCTATAACCATTAAAACTCCCCCGAACGGGGGAGTTTTTTTATCTCTGATTTATCCGCGAACCTCCTTGCCGCCCTCCCTTTTTAAGGCTGGAACAGCCATCCAAGATGGTATAATTAGATAGGTGTGCGTCATCGAAAAGCACACTTCTTTTAATGATAAAGGATTTCCATTTATGGATATCGGATCAGTAGAACCTATCAATATTGACCAGGAGATGCGCTCTTCGTATCTCGATTACGCCATGAGTGTGATCGTGGCCCGCGCTTTACCTGACGCCCGGGACGGCCTCAAACCTGTCCACAGGCGGATTTTATACGCCATGCACGACATGGGAATCGACGCCAGCAGCTCGTATAAGAAATCCGCCCGCATCGTCGGGGAGGTCCTGGGGAAATATCATCCTCACGGCGACAGCGCTGTGTATGATGCCATGGTGCGTATGGCTCAGGATTTTTCCATGCGCTACCCCATGGTGGATGGTCAAGGAAACTTCGGGTCGATTGATGGTGACGAACCGGCGGCCATGCGTTACACAGAAGCCCGGATGGCTTCGATTTCCGAGGAGATGCTCACCGACATCAAAAAAGATACCGTTGATTTTATTGATAATTTCGACGGATCACTTCAGGAACCGGTCACCCTCCCCTCCCGGCTGCCCAACCTGCTCCTCAACGGAGCTGCCGGCATCGCTGTGGGGATGGCTACCAATATCCCCCCTCACAATCTGAATGAATTGGTCGCGGGGATCAAATACCTAATCAGCCATTATCAAAACATCCAAAATGTAACCATTGAAGACCTGTTGAAATTCATCCCCGGTCCGGACTTTCCCACAGGTGGGACCATCGTGGGCGACGATGGCATCCGTCAGGCGTATGTCACAGGGCGGGGCCGAATTGTGCTCCGGGGTAAAGCGTACATCGAAGAGATGCCGGATGGCGGTCGTTTCCGGATTGTGATCACTGAAATCCCTTATCAATTGAAAAAAACCACCCTTATCGAACGCATCGCCAGCCTGGTTCGCGAAGATAAAATCACAGCTATCTCAGATTTAAGGGATGAATCCGACCGCAGTGGGATGAGGATCGTCATCGAACTCAAACGGACAGCCCAACCACGGAAAGTGCTCTTCCAGCTCTATAAATACTCTGCCCTGCAGTCCACGTTTGGAGCCCAGATGCTGGCTTTGATCGATGAGGAACCTCGCCTCCTCTCCCTCAAACAAGCTTTAAAAATCTATATCGATCACCGCCTGGTGGTCATCCAACGCCGCACACAGCACGAACTTGCCAAAGCGGAATCCCGAGCTCATATCCTGGAAGGCTTAATGATCGCCCTGGCCAATTTGGACGAGGTGATCGAAATCATCCGCAACGCCCAAGACGCGAACTCAGCCAAAGAGACTCTGGTCGTTCAATTTGAGCTCACAGAAGAACAGGCAGGAGCCATTCTTGATATGCAGCTTCGTCGCCTGGCTGCGTTAGAGCGCCAAAAAATAGAAGACGAACATGAAGAGCTCTTAGAAGAGATCTCTTATCTGAAAGGGCTGCTCGCCGACCAGGACCAACAACTCCAGATCATTGAGGAAGATCTCGATGATTTGGTGGAAAAATACGGGGATGAGCGGCGAACGGAGATCGCTCCGGATGCTGAACAGGACATTGAAGAAGAGGACCTGGTTCCTGACAAACCGATCTTAATCAGCATCACGAATCGCGGATATATCAAACGGGTGATGGCCCGAACCTTCCGGGCTCAGAAACGCGGCGGGATTGGCGTCAAAGGTCATGCCACGCGGGAAGAGGATGAAGTGATGGCCATGATCCCCGCCCGGACCCTCGATACTGTGCTCTATTTTTCTGATAAAGGGAAAGTCTATTCATCAAAGGCTTACCAAATTCCCGCCGCCAGCCGCACCAGCAGCGGGCTTCCCATCGTCAATGTACTCAATATCAACCCCGGGGAAAAGATCACAGCCATTGTCCCCATATCGGACTTCGAAGAGGCGAAATACTGCATCATGATCACCTGTCAAGGGATGGTAAAGAGGGTGGACCTCTCAGAATTCGAGTCCGTACGACCCTCCGGTCTGATCGCCATCACTTTAAAAGATAATGACACCTTAGGGTGGGTCCATCTCTCGACCGGAGAAGACGAAATCGTGATCATCACCCAAAAGGGTTACACCCTTCGTTTCCAGGAAGAAGAAGTCCGTCCCATGAATCGGCCGGCCATGGGCGTAATTGGTATTCGGCTCCGACCCGGAGACAAAGTCATTGGCATGGACATCGTTGAACCCAACGGAGAACTCCTGGTCATCAGCCAAAAAGGATACGGCAAACGCACGCCTTTAAAAGAGTATCCGACCAGGAGCCGGGCAACCAAAGGGATCCTGACATTGGACAAAAAATCACTTGACGAGATCGGCTATGTCGCCTCCGCACGTGTCGTTGATCAGGATCGGGACCTGGTGAACATCATTTCTCAAGAAGGCACAGTATTGCGCACAAAGGCAAAGAATATTTCCCGTTACAGCCGCGTTGCCCGAGGCGTGCACATCATGCAAATGCGGGAAGGGGATCAAGTGGCCTCAATGGCCCTCTTTGCGGACACGGAGTTAAAGAACGAGAAAGAAGACTGACGGAGACGCCACTTTATATCGAAACCCAATCTCAACCGCATAGATATCACAAAAAAACCGCCCGTGAAGACACGGGCGGTTGAGTTTATTAAGGGCTAGATAACATTCATAAGGTAAGGGCAATCTTTCCAGTCACTAACAGGCAAAAGACACTGACGATGATCACGATAAAAAACATTAAAAAGGCGACAATAAAGCGCTGGGGCGGCGTCATCCCCAGAAATATCTGGGAGGATCCGCCTTCCTCCCATTCCTCTTCTTCGGAGAAATCAAAATCATCTCCCAATTGATTCCGGATATCATCGATGGACATACACTTTCTCCTGTTATCCTGATTTCTATTCTAGTTTAGCTCATTTTATGGATCTGTCAACCGGACGTAAATGGATCTCACCGACCTGAAAGGCCTCCTTATTCCCAGACCCCTTTTCCAGCACCAAGGATCCATCTTCAGCCAAACCAGCGATATTGCCTTCAGCGACCACCTTTCCTTCTTTTATCAATTGCACCGCCCGACATCGAAACGCGAGTAAGTTTTCCCAGGCTGAAAGGAAAGAATTGCTGGAAATCTTCGGAACCCAGTCAAGCATGGTTTCCAGAACTTTGGCCAGGACAAGGGGCCGCTCCCACTCTTTTCCTGACGCCTTCGCTAGGCTGGTAGCGGGAAAGTTGAGTGTTTCCTTTTCCAGCACAGCATGAGGATGAACGTTGATCCCCACGCCGAGGATGAGATCACGGAGCATGCTCCCATCCCAATGGGATTCCGCCAACACCCCACACACCTTCTGGCCCTGGATCAAGACATCATTGGGCCACTTGATCTCAGCCGGCAAGGAAAAATTGTCCCTGAGGGCCTGAGCTACGGAAAGAGCCCCTAATCCATTCGCGCGGTTCAGGTTCTCAGCCCGGATCCCCCCCGGGCGGGGATAGAATATGACGCTGAATGCCAACCCCGCGCCTTGCGGTGTGAACCAAGACCTTCCCCGCCGCCCCCGACCCTGATACTGTTCATCGGCGACGATCAGCGTCAAATACGGAACCCCTTCCGCGATCTTGTTTTGAGCGACATCATTTGTCGATCCCACACGGTCATAATAAAATCGGGGGCCAAGATTGAGAGCTTTTAAAGCGCGTTCCCAAACATCTTCGTTCATAGAAGGATTCTAACGGAGATTAAAAAGAAATGGGACGGGGGTACCGTCCCAAAATTTTAAGCCTGATCCTTCCCAACCTCTATACTTCATTCATCACCGGCATGCCAGCGTTCTTTTTATGCGGGACAGGGAAGATCTCATCAAGCTCTTCATCGGTCACAGTTTCTTGTTCTAATAACTTTTCAGCCAATGCATCCATCTCTTCTCGATATTTCTTTAAGATCTCTTTGGCCTGTTTATAAGCATCCGTAACCAACTTCTTCACTTCGTTATCGATCTTTTCAGCTACAGATTCAGAGTAATCTCGCTGCTCCGAAAATTCCCTGCCCAAAAAGACCATCTCATCCTGTTGTCCGTAAACCATGGGACCCAATTCCTCGCTCATCCCCAGGCGGGTAACCATATTTCGGGCCTGTTTCGTCACACGCTCCAAATCATTAGAAGCCCCAGAAGTTATATCGCTGAAGACGATTTCTTCCGCTGCTCTACCCCCTAACATGCTGATAATATCCGCCATCATCTTATTGCGCGAGATGAGTGTATGGTCCCTTTCGGGTAATATCAGCGTATACCCTCCCGCCTGACCGCGGGCGATGATTGACACCTTATGGACGTGGTCTGCTTCCGGGAGAGAACGAGCTGTAATGGCGTGGCCAGCTTCATGATAAGCGATGATCCTTTTCTCATCTTCACTGATCAATCGGCTCTTGCGTTCTGGACCGGCGATCACACGCTCAATGGCTGACTCAAAATCCTCTTGCTCAATAACCTCTTTTTCCTTTCGAGCAGCCAGGATGGCGGCTTCGTTGATCATGTTTTCCAGATCAGCGCCCACAAACCCCGGGGTGGCTTGGGCCAATTTACGTAAATCCACATCAGCATCCAGGGGCTTTCCACGGGCATGAACTTTCAAAATCGCTTCCCGGCCCCGGATGTCAGGCCTATCCAGGATCACTCTGCGGTCAAAACGTCCCGGACGCAGCAAAGCTGGATCCAGGACATCAGGCCGGTTGGTGGCGGCGATGATGATCACATTGGTATCCGTATCGAACCCATCCATCTCGACCAATATCTGATTCAGGGTTTGTTCCCGCTCGTCGTGAGAACCACCAAGCCCCGCACCTCGCTGGCGCCCCACGGCATCGATTTCATCGACGAAGACAATGCAGGGGGAATCTTTTTTAGCTTTTTCAAACAAATCACGCACGCGGCTGGCGCCGACACCCACAAACATTTCCACAAATTCAGAGCCAGAGATGGAATAGAACGGGACCCCTGCTTCACCCGAAACCGCTTTAGCCAGGAGTGTTTTCCCTGTGCCGGGAGCACCCATGAGCAGAACACCCTTTGGGATCCTCGCCCCCAGGGAAATGAATTTTTCCGGCTCCTTGAGGAATTCCACCACCTCAAAAAGCTCTTCTTTGGCTTCCGGCACCCCGGCGACATCGTCATATGTAACCGTCGGGTTATCTCCGGTAAATTTCCGTGCTTTGGATTGGCCGAAGTTCATGGCCGCGTTTCCTCCCCCTCGCGCTTGACGGAACACAAACCAGAACAGCCCAGCTACCATGATAAAAGGCAAAATGTAACCCAGCACGTTAATGATCCCAAACCAGGGACTCGGGGGTTTTACCTCAATCTTGACATTGGATGGACTGAGATCTTCAGTCGCCACTCCGAATTCCTTCAACTGAGCGATGAATGTCGCATCCGGTTCTTTTTGAGACGTCGCCTCGGTCCCATCTGGGTAAATTAATTGCAAATTATTCTCATCCACTACGATCCGAGAAACATTCCCGGTCTTGATCACAGCAGCCACTTCGCTGATGGTCAGTTCTTCTTCCGACATCGCCTGCTGGCGAAAATTGTAGAAGACTAAAACCACAATGGCCACAAAGAGCAAGATATAGATGATTGAGGAACGGTTATTAGAAGATGAATCCACGAGCAAACCTCCAAAATTCAAAAAAGCAGCAAAGGTGTTCTTACCGTCAGTGAGATATCCGGAGCTGCGTGTTGTTCTTTTCCAAAGCTTGATCTGATAAGCAAGGAACATTATACCAATCCCTACCCCCCTTGGATATGGTAGTAAGTTTAATTAACAACCTTCTTACAATTCCCATAAAAAAACAGGAAATGGCTGCGATACAGATAACCCGCCCCGCTCCTGGCTGGTGCTCGACCCTTAAAAGAAACAGAGAACGGCAAGGCCGTTCTCATCCTCTTTCTGTGATTTTAAGTAGCGGGGCCAGGATTCGAACCTGGGACCTCCGGGTTATGAGCCCGACGAGCTGCCACTGCTCTACCCCGCGTTAGTTTTTCCAGCGGAGAGATTATAGCATGGGCAATTTTGACCGTCAAGGCTGGGTATCAAAGAAAAGTTTCCACCACACACGGAAGGTGTTTTCCGCCTTTGGTGTGGTTTGGAGATGCGGGGTAGGCGTGATAGGGATCCCTTCCTTCGGGATAATCACAAACCGGTGATCGCCATCCCGAAGCCATTTTCGATCTTCGTACGCCCATTCTTCCACTTCTTGATCTGATCCCGCGATCACCACCTGAGTGGCAAGGTATTCAGTCGTTGCCGTAAGCGCCTCAATCGTGCGCTGTGCTTCCTCATATTCGCCCGATAGGCGGCGTAAATTGGCAATCCTATCGCTGAAAACCGCTATCCAGAGGATGAGCCCAAAGAGGAAGATAACCAATAAAATGGTTTTCCATCTCGTGTTCTCCATGGTTTGATCATACCGCAGATCACAAAGAAGCGCAAACCTTGGACATCTACCCATGTTTTGAGAAAAATAGAAAAAAGAGAGTGCCGAAGGTGGGAGTCGAACCCACATGGGCGTAAAGCCCACTACGCCCTGAACGTAGCGCGTCTGCCTGTTCCGCCACTTCGGCTCAACAAAAACTTATCCTGCCTGCAGGCGGTATTTTACCCCGAATTATTTTTTTGTCAACCTCCTTGATCCAGATGAGGCCCATTTTAGGCGTTTTCCTGGGTCAAGAAGATGAAAATTTCAAATGCGAAATAAGAACTGCATGCTATAATCCCAAACAGGAAACGAATATGTCTTTTTACCAACAAATCGCTGCCCTTTTTAACTTCCCTGCCGGAAGTATCGCCTATCACGGGATACTCGGTTTTGCCATCCTGGGAGCTCTTTACAGCGCGTTTACAGTCTGGAAGCGCAGGAAGTTTCCCCAAGGATACCGGTTGATCATCGGTTTGAGCTTTTTACTCGGGATCCGGGTGATCCTTCTTCTTGGCACCGGATTCTTGGGTTTCACTGGCTCTGTCCCCAGTCATGTTTTATCCGTCCTCGATCAGGCTGCCATCACTTTAGGTATCATTTTCATCTTCTGGATGTGGACATTTCCCGAACCCCAACGTCTCGCAGATTCGACCACAACCTTCCTAAGCCTGATCACACTCCTTTTGATTTTAATCCATATTTTCGTCCCAGCCAGTCAAAACCCTTCCCCGGTCTCCAGATTCACATGGATGGAACTCATCTGGCTTGGTTTTGGTCTCTTTCTGCTCTTGTTGGGAACCGGCCTGCTTATCCAGCGTAAGCCAAATGGGTGGGTAAATGGCACAGGCATGTCTGTGATTATGCTCTCAGGATATATACTGCACCTTAACCTTCCTGGCCTCGACAATGATTACTCCGGTGTGATCAGGATTACACAAATGGCAGCCTACCCGCTATTAATGACGATCCCTTTTCGATATGCGCTGGCTAAACCTGCCCAAATCAAGGAAGGAGAACAGGAAAAACAAGCCCGGCGTCGGTCAAGCATCGATCTCCCTGTATTGGCTGCCATCCTTGATTTCTCCAGCCAATTAGAAACCGAAAAATTCCACAAAAGTCTCGTTAAATTAACCTCTCACGCCATGGTAGCTGACATTTGCCTGTTAATCGAGGCTCCCGACCCCCAGGGAAACGTAAAAGTGCTTCAGGGATTTGATATCATTCGGCAAGATTACATCCCTCAATTTTCCGTCCAAAGCAATAAAATTCCCCTCCTATCCACATTTATCCGTCGGGAACAAACCCTTCATTTACCTGCCAGCAGTACTTCTAGAGATTTGATCAATCTCTCCCACTACCTGCAAATCAGAAGATCGGGACACCTGTTGTCCACACCGATGAAGCTGCCCCATACCAAGACACCCAAAGCCCTTGTTTTGCTATCACCCTTCTCGGATCGACAATGGATCAAAAAAGACCAGGCATATCTCAAGGACCTGGTCAGGCTTCTGACATCAACCTTTGAGAAAAGAAAGAGCTCTCCCCAAGCTAATCTCAAAGAATTCCAACGATCCCTGCAAGAATGGAAGGCTAAGTACGAGGAGAAAAAAGAAGAGAACGCAGCTTTGCAAGAAAAGATAATCCGAATGGAAAAGTTGATCAAAGACCAAACAGAATTGGCTGACCAGATCACTTCAGATTCTTATTTAGATAAAATTTGGCGGGAAGACAAGGATATTGAAACAAAGAAAAAGCAGCTCACTGCTCTGACCACCGTTGAGGACAAAACAAAACTTAAGGCACAATTACAGGTCGCTTTAAGAGAAATCGCCTCCTTGAGAGAAGACCTTTCTGAAGCTGAAAGGGAACGAATCCACTTCCAACCTCCCCCTTCCAAAGACACCTCTCTCGCCGCAAGGAAGCAAAACCTGGCCCTTTTCGCCCAAGAAATTCGAGAGCCGCTTGATTCCCTGGTGGAATACAGTGATTTGCTCTTGGACCAATCTCGCAATGTGCTGAATGGCATGCAGAGGAAAATGCTGCAGCGGATGAAAATGTATAAGGAACAGATCGATAACCTGGTCCAAGAAACCTTACCCGACCAAGCAGGGACACCCCCATTGGCTGATGCCGGGTTACATCCTGCAAGTTTTAAAGACGCAGTCAAAAAATCACTGCAGGCGACAAAGGAACAAATCCAGGGTAAAGACATCTCCTTGGCATTTGACATACCCAAAACCCTGCGACCCTTGGATATGCCCCAGGATGTGTTGGATGACTTGATCCTAATTCTGCTTGCCAATGCCGTTCAGGAATCCCCCACAGCAGGAGCCATTGACATTAAACTCCGGATCTATAAGGAAAATACAGAACAAAGCTTCGCCCATATCCAAATCACAGATCAAGGAGAGGGGTTTTCAGCGAGCGAACTGCCTTATGTGATCGATCATCAAACAAGTGAAACGGAGTCAGAACGAGAACCATCTCAAAAGATCAGGGTCAACCTTTCTTCCGCAAAAGACATGGTAGAAAACTACCAAGGACGGATTTGGGTGGACAACCACCCTAATCAGGGAAAAATTGTCAGTATTTTAATCCCCTTCATACCTCAAAAACGGATCCAGGAACCAAACACGAGCTAGCTTCTTCTGGAATAGATCTTGCTCCTGTACTACCACATTACCCATGTGGTTTTTGTGTTAAACCGCGTGAATATTTTATAGGATCTCTCTTTCTCTGAGGGCTTTCTGGGCTCTCTCTACCCTGGGCCAGCAGGAAAGGAACATCCATTCAAAATGCACCAGGGTCAGAGAAGTAGGACCTAGAAAAAGAGTTATATGACAAAACGAAAACGATCCATCCTCCTCATCGTCATCATCCTTCTCCTAGGGGGTTGTATTGCCTTCCCATTGTTCGGGGTGAGGTTGATCTATTCTGCCGCCCCGGCAGCTAGAAGCACCCCCATCGGGGTCCCTAAAGATTCTACACCCACAGCCACTGCATTCCAACCCGCGTCTCCCACGGAGACATATATTCCCACAGCCTATCCCACAAGCACTCCCACATTAACCCCCACGCCTAAACCAACCGTACCCAGATCAAAATACCCCTCAGGCAGCCCGCCGATCATCGAACCAGATCGCCAGGTCAATATCGCCATCCTGGGATCAGACCAACACGCTAACAGTACCAGTTTCCGCACGGATGTGATCATCATCCTCACCGTAAACAAGAAAAAAAATACGGTGAGCATTACCTCCTTCCCCCGTGACTTATATGTGTACATTCCAGGCCATTCTTCACAGCGTATCAATGCGGCTTTTCCACGTGGTGGATTCCCTACCTTTCAAAACACATTTGAATATAATTTCGGCTTCAAACCTGATTACTATGTGATGGTCAATCTCTGGTTCTTTGAAAGAATCATCAACGAGCTGGGCGGCATTTATGTCAACGTCCCTTATACCTTATGCGATAACAAATGGAATGGATCCCAGCACCATTGCATCAATCCGGGCCAGCATCTTCTCTACGGAAAAGAAGCCCTGTGGTATGTACGTTCCCGCCAGACAACCAGCGACTTTGACCGCAACCGCCGCCAGCAACAAGTCCTGAACGCCGTCCTGGACCGGGCATTTGCCCTCGACATCCTGGGGAAAATCCCTAAACTTTACAACACGTATGTAAACAGCGTGAGTACAAATGTCCCCCTGAAAACCATCCTTTCTCTCGTTCCGACGGCCACAAAACTTCAAGATCGGTCAAGGATCCATCAATATTATATTGACCGCTCTGCCGCAAACCCGTGGATGACACCCGGGGGAGCGTATGTGTTATTACCTAAATCCGGACAAATCCGCCAAATCCTAAAGCAAGCTTTGAACAGCCCGGAGTGAGGATCAAATGATCCCCTTAATCATCGACCCAGCAGCGAATGACCGATCATGGCAGGATACCTGCCTCTTCAATAGGAGGTTCAGGACATGTTGAGAGGGAAAGGTATCTACATCTGGAAAATCCAGCACTGCGAAAATGGCAATGTAAATGAGATCGTTGACAAATCGACAGAAGCGAACTTCAGCCATCTGCTAGTCAAAATTGCCAATGGTATTTACAGCTACAATTATGATTGGAAAAATAACATCGACCTCGTCCCTCCCCTTGGAAAAAAAATACGCCAAACAGAGATTCAATTTTGGGGATGGCATTACATCTATGGGGAGCAGCCGATCAAAGAAGCTCACAAGGCTATTCAACGGATAAGGGAATTAAATGTCGATGGATTTATCATAAACGCTGAAGGACATTACCGGGGGAAATACGCCGCCGCAAAGAAATTCATGGACATACTGACCAGCGAGATCACGGACATCCCCATAGGATTTAGCTCCTACCGGTATCCCAGTTACCACCCCCAGGTCCCTTGGGATGAATTCCTGTCCAAATGCGACATCAATATGCCCCAGGTATATTGGCTGAGATCCAACAGTCCCGGATCCCAGCTCGAACACTGCGTGAAGGAATATCAGAGTCTAGAATTCACGCCTCCCATATTTCCCACGGGATCTGCCTATCAAGAATGGGGTTGGTCACCCACAGCGGAAGAAATCCAACAATTTTTAGACAAAGCAAAATCTTTGAACTTGAAAGGCGCAAATTTCTGGGAGTGGAGCAATTGTCGTGAAAAACTCCCCCATAACGTGTGGGAGACCATCCGAGATTACACCTGGGAACCGACATCCAAACCTCCCGACGATATCACAGAATCGTATGTTGAAGCACTTAACACTCACGACCCGACCCAAATCGTGGCTCTTTACCAAGACAACGCCGTTCACATCACGTCTGAACGGACCGTGCAGGGTCTGCCTGCCTTAAAAGGATGGTATTCATCTTTATTCCGAGATATCCTGCCGGACGCCACTTTCAGCGTCTCGACCTATTCAGGTACGGGTCCAACCCGACATCTGACATGGACCGCGAGTTCCTCCAACGGCAGGGTGCAAAACGGACGCGACACATTTGGGCTGTATAAAGACAAGATCGCCTACCACTACTGTGATTTCTCAGTATCCCCGTAAGCGATAACCGGGCAGTAAGGGGGTGAAACCCTCCATACCGCCCGGTGAGATATGCACATTCCCCCCTTTTACAGACGAACTCGGATCTCTCCTCCCGCGCTCCTACTCCTCAACCACAGGCCGGGCGACATCCCAGGGGATCGTCAACAGAGTCACGCGGTCACCCTCTCGGACATCAACCACCTGCTTGCCTTTCACAGCGCTTCTGGTTTGCAAGGGAGCATCATCGAGCCGAGCGGACTTCGGGGCATACTCATCAAGGTGGATGGTGACGCGTAAATTGTCCTTCCCCGCAGCCACGCCAACCAACTCATCTCCCTGCGGTAATTTCCAGGCGATCACCCCTTTCCCATAACGACCCTGCTGGGGAAATCCCTCCTGCTCAACCCGTTTGCCACGACCCGCGGAAGTCAATAAGAACACTGACCCTTTCGTGGGTAAGGTTTCCAATCCGATGACAGAATCTCCTTTTTCTAATTTCATCCCATTCACACCGGCCGCCACGAGGCCCATAGGACGGACATCTTCCTCTGAGAACCGGATTGACATCCCCTGTTTTGTACACAGGAAAACATCCTTAGTCCCATTACTCAACCGGACGGATATCAATCTATCCCCCTCATTTACTTTTACCAACGTGAATGGCTGAGCTGATGGCCCAGGAAGTTCCCCGATCTCGCTTTTCTTGACCATACTCTGCTCCGTCACGGTAAGCACATACCACTCCTCTTCTCGCTCCATTTTGGGGGGCAATCCAAACACAGCGCCTATCTTTTGATTCTCATTTAGCGGAGTTAATTTAGAAAAAAGTACACCCTGGGAAGGTTTTTCAGCCTCCGGGATCGTATGCACCGGGATCGCTACCGCCTCTCCATTCTCAGTGACCATGTATAAAGTATCCCGTGTGTTAATGCGGATCAACCAATCGGGGACATCCCAACCACTGGGACGGGGTGTATCGTCCTCCAAAGTTCGAGAAACCAATCCTTCCCGATTGATCATCACCCAAACGTCTTCTGAAGGGGTGAGATCGTGGATCCTCGTTGGAGCTGCATCCCGTCCTCCCTCAATCTTAGCAATTTGGGTTCGCCGCGCATCCGCAAATTGCTCCCTCACCTGAAGCAGTGACTGGGAGACGATCTCCCGGATCTCTTTCGGGGAGGTGAGTAATGCCTTCAAGGATGCGATTCGATCTGCAACGTTCTCGTACTCCTCTTCGATCTTTTTCCTTTCCATGGAAGCCAACCGTCGGAGTGGCATATTCAAAATAGCTTGAGCCTGCTCTTCCGAAAGGTTGAAATCACGCACAAGGTTGTTTTTTGCCGTCTGCGCAGACCGGGAACGGCGGATGGTCTCAATCACCTCATCCAAATGATCCAAAGCCACTTTCAAACCAGCTAAAATATGCTCCCGGGCTTCCGCCTTTCTCAACTCGTGTTGACTTCGCCGGGTGACAATTTCGATCCGATGAGTGAGATAAATCTTCAAGGCTTGTTTCAAGCTGAGCAGCCTGGGCTCATCATCTACCAATGCCAGCATGATGATGCTGAATGTCCTCTCCATCGTGGAGTGCTTATAGAGGGTTTCCAGCACTCTTTCCGGCTTGGCGGATTTCGTCAGTTCAATGACAACCCGCATCCCCTGACGGTCGGACTCGTCTCTAAGGTCTGCCACGCCTTCCAACCGCTCATCACGCACCAACTGGGCAATTCGTTCCAAGACGGTGATTTTCTTGGTCATATAAGGAAGTTCCGTGACCACGATACGGTGCCGGCCTCGGGACATCTCCTCCACCAGAGCGCGGGCCCGGACGCGAATTTTACCCCGGCCGCCGCCATAGGCGCTTTTCAAACCGCTCCTTGTCCGATCCTGGAGGACCACTCCACCGGTAGGAAAATCAGGACCCTTGATAAAATTCGTCAATTCCTCCACAGTGATCTCATCAAGTTTTTCCCAATTTTCAAGCATATGATTCAGGGCGTCCACCACCTCACCCAGGTTATGCGGAGGGATGCTGGTAGACATACCCACAGCGATACCTGTAACCCCGTTGACCAATAAGTTCGGAAAGGAAGATGGTAAAACTGTGGGTTCCTGCAGGGTGCCATCAAAATTCTCCCTGAACCTCACCGTTTCCTTTTCTAAATCCTCCAACATAAACTGGGAGGGAGATTCCATACGGGCTTCTGTATAGCGCATCGCCGCTGGAGAATCTCCATCAATGCTTCCAAAGTTCCCTTGTCCATCCACGAGCGGGTACCGCATGGAGAACTCTTGAGCCATGCGAGCCATGGAATCATACACCGCCATATCCCCGTGAGGGTGATATTTCCCCAAAACCTCACCCACGATTCGGGCTGACTTTTTATACGTTGATTCCGGATCCAGCCCCATATCATGCATGGCATACAAGATTCGACGATGGACGGGTTTTAACCCATCACGGGCATCAGGCAACGCCCGGGAGACGATCACGCTCATGGCATAATCAAGATAAGACTGCTGCATTTCATCATCGATGTCAATCTCACGAACTAAACCTACTTCCATTTTTCCCTCCACTGGGAACAAACCACAGAACCCGTTTTTGGTGACATTTCCCCACAATCCGATATCCGATTCTTTCCTTAAAAATGTACAAAAGGAAGATCACAATCGCTGGCATTATAACATGATTTCTTGCCCGCAAAAGAGACCCTAAAGAGAACGATCTGCAAAACATTAAACAAAAAAACCCCGGTAGAAATCAGCCGGGGTTTTGTGTTTCGGTTGCCAAGGATCACTCTGTCACAGGTTTTTCCACCTCGATTTCTTCCTCCGCTTTGACTTCTTTCCCATCTTCCCCCAGTTCCGGCTGCATACCCGGTTCAGGAGCAACAGCTGGGCGGTCAAGGTCTTCTTCATCCACCTCTTCTTCCGGTGCAAAAGGCCCTTGCTCAAACGCTGTACCCGCGGGAATCAATTTCCCGATGATCACGTTCTCTTTCAATCCGTACAAAGGATCCTCGGCCCGATCTACAGCTGCCCGGGTGAGGATTTTGATCGTGTGTTGGAAAGAAGCGGCTGAAAGGAAAGAATCCGTGTTGAGGGCTGCTTTGGTGATCCCCAATAAAACATCCTTGTATTTTGCGGGTCGTTTCCCTTCCCGCAGCAGTTCCTCGTTCGTAATCATGACTTCAACGCGGTTTACCAGATCGCGGGGCAAATATTCAGAATCTCCAGACTCCGTGATTTCAACCCGGGACATCATCTTCGCAATCACAATCTCAAAGTGTTTGTCGTGGATATTCTGTCCCTGGGAGCGGTATACCTTCTGAACCTCAGAAAGGATATAATTCTGACATTCTTTCCGGCCGCTGATGCGCAGGATGTCGTGTGTGTTGAGTGACCCTTCTGTCAAGGGCTGAGCGGGTTGGACTTGATCTCCATCATCCACCGCCAATCGGGCATTGCTGGGGATCTCGTACACTTTCTCTTCATGAATTTCATACGAGACGATCACATCGTCGTCTTCATAACGGACCCGTCCCCCGTTCTCGGCGGTTAGTTCTTCTTCTTCCTCCGAGACTGCAATCACATCCCCTTCTTCAATTTCATCTTCTTCCTCAATCTTGATTTCCCATTCTTCCGGAATCTGATAGGTATCCCCGACCATCTCGCTGTGGGTGACGCGGACAACGCGCATGTCACTGTAGCGGTCCGAACTTTCCACGCTCACCGTACCCGCTATCTCAGTCAGGACGGCCTCCCCTTTGGGGGATTTTCGAGCTTCAAAAAGCTCCTCCACACGGGGTAAACCTGTGGTGATATCACTCACAGCAGCTACACCACCCGTATGGAATGTTCGCAGTGTGAGCTGTGTCCCCGGCTCGCCGATGGACTGGGCAGCGACAATACCCACCGTCGCCCCTTTCTCCACAGGCTGCCCCCGACCAAGGTCCAGTCCATAGCACTTCGCACACACGCCGTGTTCTAACTTACAAGTCAGCGGTGAATAGACCCGGATCTTTTCCACATTCGCGCGTCCTATCCGCCGAGCCTGTTCTCGAGTCACAATGGTTCCTTTTTCAACCAGGATTTCCCCGGTCTCCTCATCCACCACGTGTTCCGCAACCACCCGGCTGAAGACCCTGTCTTTCAATGTTTGTCCGGCAATGTCTTCCTCATCATCGATGAGTATATGGTCTTCTGTGCCGCAGTCATCAGCGTTAACGATGATATCTTGAGACACATCCACCAAGCGTCGGGTGAGATACCCTGCATCTGCAGTTCGTAAAGCGGTGTCCGCAAGGCCTTTCCGGGCCCCGTGGCTGGAGATGAAGTACTCCAGCGCAGTCAGCCCTTCTCGGAAGCTGGAACGAATGGGTAGAGGGATGATCTGACCGGACGGGTCCGCCATCAAACCTCGCATACCCGCCAGCTGGGAAACAGGGCCAAAACCGCCCTTCGTCGCCCCTGATACAGCCATGACCGACATGTCTCCATAAGGATCCATGTTTTCTTCTACCGCATCACCAACGACCGAGGTGGTCTTCTGCCAGATGTCCACCACCCGTTCATCTTTCTCCTGCTCTGTGAGCAGGCCGCGCCGGAAGCTGCGCTCCACTTCCCGCACATCGTCCAAGGCTTTTTGGATGATCTCTCCCTTTGCCGGAGGGATCATGAGATCAGCAATGGCGATGGAATATCCGGATCGGGTGGCATATTTGAAGCCTAAATTCTTTATTCGATCCGCTGCCTGGGTGGTTGTTTCGTTGTCGCAATTCTCATAAATTTCTGTGATCAGGTCTTTGACATCTCCCTTATCCAGGGCCCAGTTTACGTACTGAACCTCGGGGGGTAGGGCGCGGTTCAAAATCGCCCGGCCCACCGTGGTTTCCACCAATCTCTGCTCCGGCTCGTCCATGCGTTGATTTTCGCCGTCATACCATGTGTCCGTGAGCAATCTAATCTTGGTTGGGACCTCCACCTGATCCAGGCTGTAAGCGGTATCCACTTCATCCAGGGTAGCAAACACACGTCCGTCGCCTTTATAGGAGCGCTCATCAAGTCGAGTGAGGTAATACAAACCCATCACCATATCCTTGGCCGGAGCGATGATCGGTTCCCCATTCGCTGGTTTCAAAAGGTTTCTTGTGGACAGCATCAGGTTTCTGGCTTCTTCGATGGCTTTTTTTGACAAAGGCACATGAACTGCCATCTGGTCTCCATCGAAGTCTGCATTGAAGGCAGGACAAACGAGAGGATGAAGCTGAATAGCGCTGCCCTCAATCAACTGGGGTTCAAAAGCTTGAATGCCCAAGCGGTGCAGCGTCGGAGCTCGGTTCAAGAGCACCGGTCGATCCTTGATCGCCTCATCCAGGGCTTCCCAGACCTCCGGTCGGTTTCGCTCAATCAAGCGTTTGGCCCCCTTGACGTTGGTAGCATATCCCTTCTTTTCCAAGAGAGAAATCACAAAGGGACGATAGAGTTCTAAAGCCATCTTCTTTGGTAAACCACATTGATGCATTTCCAGTTTAGGACCGGAAACGATCACAGATCGGCCAGAATAATCCACGCGTTTCCCCAGCAAGTTACGGCGGAAACGACCCTTCTTTCCTTTCAGCATATCACTGAGGGATTTCAACTCCCTTCTCCCTCGCCGGGAGAGGGCTTTCCCCCGCTGAGAGTTATCGATCAGGGAATCCACCGCCTCCTGAAGCATACGTTTTTCATTTCTGACGATCACATCCGGCGCCCCCAGCTCCAGCAAGCGCTTCAAGCGATTATTGCGGTTGATGACCCGCCGGTAAAGGTCGTTGAGATCAGACGTCGCAAACCGCCCCCCGTCCAACTGCACCATAGGTCTTAAATCCGGAGGGATCACGGGCAGGACGGTAAGAATCATCCACTCCGGTTTGTTCTCCGATTCCCGAAAAGCATCGACTACTTTCAAACGCTTAGTCGCTCTCTTCCGCTTTTGTTTGCTCCCCGTGGTCCGGATTTCATGCCACAACTCTTCGGAAAGCGCATCGAGGTCCAAACGTTTGAGGATGTCGAAAAATGCCTCCGCACCCATATCCGCCTGGAAAATTTGTCCCCATCGATTGCGGAGGTCTCGATATTCAGCCTCCCCTAAAAAAGTGAGAGGTTGAAGGTCGATCAACTCTTCCCGCAATCGCTGGTACTCTTGTTGAGCAGCTTCTAACGCCTCATCCCGTTCTTCGCGCAGTTCGTTAATCTCCCGAGTGGTTTCGGCACGAACGCGGGCGATATCTAATTTGATGTGCTCTAACTCGCTGTCTTTCTCTTCTTGAAGGCTTTCTTCAATTTCCTGTAGGCGCTCTTTGACCACTTCCTGGATGTTTGAGATATGAGAGGTGCTGATCTCATCCCCTTTCTCCACCATCACCTCATCGGTATCAGGAAAGACCAGATCATCTTTGGCGACCTCTCCCACCTGATCCCGGAGGGTCTGTTCTAGGCGCTGGCCTTGCTTGATAACCGGCTCCAGCTGCGAGGCCGTTTCTTCATCGTAGCGCTCTCCCACTGCCTCGCGTTTTTCATTCAGCTCAGCGAGTTTTTCCTCCCGTTCCAATTCCAGGAGTTCAATTTCCTCTGTAAACGCTTCTCCCACTTCCCCTTCATCCGTGGTATATTTTTCTTCCAATTGATCGAGGGCCTTTTGTCTGCCCTCTTCGTCTACATAGGTCACAATGTATTGAGCAAAATAAAGCACCCGGTCCAGGTCCCGGCGGGACATATCCAATAAACGGCCCAATATGGAAGGGATCCGCCTTGAAAACCACAAGTGAGCCACCGGGGCAGCCAAATCAATATGACCCATTCTCTCCCGGCGAACAGAAGAGCGGGTGACTTCCACACCGCATTTGTCACACACTATCCCCTTGTAACGAATGTTCTTATATTTCCCACAATAGCACTGGTAATCTCGGGTCGGGCCAAAAATAGCCTCACAAAATAAACCATCTTTTTCTGGCCGCAGTCGTCGATAATTGATGGTTTCCGGCTCTAATACCTCTCCATAAGACCAACTAAGAATGTCTTCTGGTGATGCCAAACCAATCCGAAGTTTTTTCAACCCCTTAGTTTTCACTTGACAACCTCCTAGAATGTATCAAAATACAATTCTTTCCCTCTACCAAGGCGCAATTCCCACCATTGGTACCCATGACAAGATCAGGCCTGTTTCTCAATTTCTGAGTAGTTCCGATTTGATTAATAATCGAGGACCTTACCTGGCTAACGATAAAAATGACTTTATCTTGGGTGACAGCAAAATGGAGCTCATGACTTGGTTACCCTGAGATCTAATTATCTCTATGGCTCCTGTACCGCATAGAACATTTGATCTAACCGACAAACGCAAAAATGCCACCGCATGAGAGCATTCTCTCAAGCGCTCGCAATCGAGGAAAGAAGCGGTAATTTAGCATGCAAATTAACATTATATAGGGAGAAACACA